>NZ_JBGFGP010000104.1:0-104667 GCF_041224545.1 Sedimentitalea sp. XS_ASV28
GTCCACCACCTCGTCCACCAGACCGGCGGCCTTGGCTTTTGTCGGTTCGACCATCTTGCCTTCGAGCAGGAAGGGCGACGCGCCCATCGCACCCAGCTTGCGCACCAGCCGCGTGGTGCCGCCCGCGCCGGGAAAGATACCGACCATGATCTCGGGCAGTCCGATCCGCGCCTTGGGATTGTCGGCGACAAAGATGCGATGGGTCGCCAGCGGCAATTCCAGACCGATCCCGGCGGCGGTGCCGGGCAGGGCGGCGGCAATCGGCTTGCCGCCCTTGTTGGTTTTCGGATCCATGCCGGCGCGCTCGATCTTGCGCAGCAGGGCATGCATCTGCATCGTCCCCTCGAACAATCCGCGCGCCGGATCGTCGCCCGCATCGTCCTTCATCTTGGCCAGCAGATTCAAATCCATGCCCCCGGCAAAGGATCCCTCCTTGCCGCTGGTGATCACGATGCCCTTGACGGCATCGTCCGCCAGCGCATCGTCGATGCAATCGCTCAGGTCCTGAAGCCCGTTCAGGGACATGACGTTCATGGATTTACAGGGCACATCCCAGGTGATGGTCGCGACGCCCTCGGCGTCCTTTGTCATTGTGAAATCGGTCATTTGGTGTCTCCGATCTGGTCAGCCGTCAGCGGGCTGCCATCTTTGCGGGTGAACTTCGAGTCGGTCTCGTTGACCGACGTCACCTTCATGTCGATATCGCTGTAAACAGCGGTTTCAGTCGGGGTGCGCGTGCCCACCACCAGAAAGGCGGCGGGCGCGTCGGTGTTGTTGACAAGATGATGGCCATTGGCTTCGCCTGCCGGGAAGGCGGCACAATCGCCGGGCAGCATCTCATGCGATCCATGGTCGTCGATCAGGGTACAAACCCCCTGCGTGACCATGACAAACTCGTCCTGCTCCATGTGATAGTGACGCAGGGACGAACGCGCGCCCGCCTTAAGCATCACCATGTTGACGCCGAACTGGGTCAGCCCGCCGGCATCGCCCAATCTCTGGAGCGAGCGGCCATCGACCGCGCGCGCCAGCTTGCCCGGGTAGCTTGTGAATGCCGCGAACGGGATGGAGGCAAGATCGAGTTTTGGCATCAGACGCGCTCGATGATGGTCGCGGCGCCCATGCCCGACGCGATGCAGAGCGTGGCGAGGCCGGTTTCCTTGTCGGACCGTTCAAGCTCATCCAGCAACGTGCCGATGATGATCGCGCCGGTCGCGCCCAGCGGGTGCCCCATCGCGATGGAGCCGCCGTTGACGTTGACCCGATCGGGATCGACATCGAACGCCTGCTGAAAGCGCAGAACCACGGATGCAAAGGCTTCGTTGACCTCGAACAGATCGATATCGCCGATCTCCATGCCGTTATCCGCGAGGATCTTCTGGGTCACCGGCACCGGACCGGTCAGCATGATCGTCGGATCGGTGCCGATCTTGGCGGTGGCCCTGATCCGGGCGCGGGGTTTTAGCCCGTATTTCTCACCGAACGCCTTGTTGCCGACCAGAACGGCCGCCGCCCCGTCGACGATGCCCGAACTGTTGCCCGCATGGTGGATGTGATTGATTTTTTCGAGATGCGGGTATTTGAGCAGCGCGATCTTGTCGAAACCGGGCATCTGTTCGCCCATCATCTGGAATGACGGGTTCAGCGCGCCAAGCGATTGCATGTCGGTCTGCGGGCGCATGTATTCGTCGTGATCCAGGATCGGCAGCCCGTTCTGATCGCGCACTGTGATGACCGATTTCTCGAACCGGTTGTCATCCCACGCCGCCTTGGCGCGACGCTGGGATTCGACCGCCAGCGCATCGGCCTGATCACGGGTGAACCCGTATTCGGTGGCGATGATATCGGCGGAAATGCCCTGCGGCACGAAATAGCTGTCCATCGCCAGCGATGGGTCGACGGCAATCGCCGCGCCGTCGCTGCCCATCGCGACGCGGCCCATCATCTCGACGCCGCCAGCGATATAGGCCTCGCCCGCACCGCCCCTGACCTGGTTGGCGGCAAGGTTGACCGCCTCCATGCCGGAGGCACAGAAGCGGTTGATCGCAAGGCCGGGAATGGACTGGTCGAGATCGGATGCCAGTACCGCCGACCGTGCGAGGCAACCGCCCTGTTCCATCACCTGGGTCACGTTGCCCCAGATCACGTCCTCAACGGCGTGGCCGTCCAGATTGTTGCGCTCCTTGACCGCGTTCAGCGTTAGCGCCGAGAGCCGCAGGCTGGTCACTTCGTGCAGGGCGCCGTCCTTGCGACCCTTGCCGCGCGGGGTGCGCAGCGCGTCATAAATATAGGCTTCTGTCATGTGTATCTCCTCAGGCACGATCCGACGGGTTGCCGGGCATCAGGTCATAGGGGTGCTTCCACCCCGGGGTTTCGGACAGACGCGTGAGCCACGCGTCGATGTTGGGCCAGGCCGTCCGGTCAAATCCGAACGGCTCGGGATAATAAAGATAGCCGCAACAGCTGAGGTCGGCATTGGTGATGTCGTCTCCGACAATCCACTCGCGCCCCGCAAGATGCGCATCCAGCACGCCGTAAGCGGTCGTCAGGCGACCCTGGTTGAACGCGATGACCTCATGCGGGCGCTTGTCTTCCGCGAGGAAATTCATCAGGAACCGCGTCATGCCCGCCATCGAGGACAGCTTGTGATTGTCCCAGAGGACCCAGCGAAGCACCTCGTAGCGCGCCGCTTCGTCTGCGCCGCCGAACCTGCCGCACCGGTCGGTGATATATTGCTGGATCACGCCCGACTGGCTAAGTCGCATGTCACCGTCTTCGAGCACAGGTG
The DNA here is from genome assembly GCF_041224545.1 of Sedimentitalea sp. XS_ASV28. Lineage (NCBI taxonomy): Bacteria > Pseudomonadati > Pseudomonadota > Alphaproteobacteria > Rhodobacterales > Paracoccaceae > Sedimentitalea > Sedimentitalea sp. XS_ASV28. The sequence goes on from NZ_JBGFGP010000104.1 coordinate 2,789, forward strand.
CCTCACCCAGCTCGTTGATCAACTGACGATACTCCGGCGTTCGCGTGGCGCCTCCGAAGAAATCGACAAAGACCGGTTCCCAGTCGAGCCCGCTCAGTTCAAGCGCTAGCGCAGCCTTGTAGGAATTCCCGCTTTCACCAAAGCAATGCAGTTTCAGTGTCATATGAAAAAAGCCTCCCGGGGTGCCTTTGGTTCATGTCGGATTTGAGTATTTGGACAAAGATGAAGATGCGCAGGGACTCGCGTAACCAAGTGTTAAGATCGACGCGCCATGATCGTATCCACGGTACAGGCTGGAGAGCCGATGACCGTCAAAGGTGAAGTCGCTCCCGTCCTGATGGCCGTCGCCCCGTGGCGGGAGCGCATCCCCCTCTTCATCTTTGTGCAAATACTCCCGCCGGAGGCGGTGCAAGGGCGCGGCAAGTGGCATCGGTGCACTCATCAAAACGACCTCGCAATCAGTTCCTTCATGATCTCGTTCGTGCCGCCATATATCCGCTGCACCCGTGCATCCGTCCACATTTCGGCGATCGCGTAATCCTGCATATATCCATACCCGCCATGCAATTGCAGGCAGGCATCGAGAACCTGCCCCTGGGTCTCGGTTGCCCAGTATTTCGCCATTGCCGCCCTTTCCACACTCAGTTCCCCCGCAATCAGCTCTGAGATGCAGTCGTTCAGAAACGCCTCGGTGACCGCGAGCCTGGTCTTGCACTCGGCGAGTTGGAAGCGCGTGTTCTGAAATTGCAGCAGGTTGCCGCCAAAGGCTTCGCGTTCCTTGCAATAGCCGATGGTGCGCTCGATGGCGCCCTGCATCGAGCCGACGGATTCCGCCGCGATGATCAACCTTTCGCGCGGCAATTGTTCCATCATCTGATAAAAGCCCCGGCCTTCCTCGCCTCCGAGGACATTCTCGGGCGGGAGTTCCACGTCATCAAAGAACAGTTCCGAGGTATCGGAGGCGTGTTTCCCGATTTTCTCGAGATTTCGACCGCGGGTAAAGCCGGGGGCGTTGTCGGTCTCGACCGCGATCAAGGAGATGCCACCGGCGCCCAATGATGGATCGGTCTTGGCAGCCACCAGGATCAGGTCCGCGTGCTGGCCGTTGGTGATGAATGTCTTTTGCCCGTTCAACCGATAGGCATTGCCTTCGCGCATGGCCGTGGTCTTGATCGATTGCACGTCTGAACCGGCAGAGGGTTCGGTCATGGCGAGCGCCCCCACCATCTCGCCGCGCGCCATGGCGGGCAGCCATTTCCTCTTCTGCGCCTCGGAGCCGAACGCCAGGATGTAATGCGCCACGATACCCGAGTGGATGCCGTTGCCCCAGCTTGCCAGATTGGCACGGGCGGCTTCGATGACAAGCACGGCCTCGTGTCCGAAATCGCCGCCTGCGCCGCCGTATTCTTCGGGAATGGAGGCGCAGAGCAGGCCGAGCCGTCCTGCCTCGACCCAGGTGCTCTTGTCCATTTCGCCCTGTTTGCGCCAGGTCCCGATCTGAGGCACCCATTTCTCGGTAAAGAAAGACCGGGCCATGTCGGCGAGCATTTCGTGCTCTCTGGTTTTCCAGCTTCGTGTCATGGTGATCCTCGGCGCGGACAGGGGGGGCGCGCGGCGTGGGAAAACGCCGCACGGTTTCTTGCTTAGAAGTTTGCGGCGTCGAGCGCCATCACCGTGGCGGCACCGCTCTGGATGCGGCTCAGGTGCATCGCGGTGGCCGGCAGGCGGCGTGCCATATAGTAGCGTCCGGTCGCGATCTTGGTTTCGTAGAAAGACGCGTCGGACGCGCCCGCGGCGAGAGCGTCCATCGCCGCCTTGCCCATTCTAGCCCACATCAGTCCAAGGCAGACATGGCCGAACATGTGCATGAAATCCGTCGATCCGGCCAGTGCGTTGTTCGGGTTCTTCATGCCGTTCTGCATGAAGTACATGCCGGCCGCCTGCAGGTCCTTGGATGCGGCCTTGAGCGGCTCGAGGAAGTCGCGGTCCAGAGCGTCATTCTGGCCGGAATTCTCCTTGATGTAGCTTTTGACCATCTCGAAAAAGGCCATCACGTGCTTGCCGCCGTCCTGTGCCAGCTTGCGCCCCACCAGATCCAGCGCCTGAACGCCGTTGGCGCCTTCGTAGATCATCGCGATCCGGGCATCGCGGGTAAACTGCGACATGCCCCATTCTTCGATATATCCGTGGCCGCCATAGACCTGCTGTGCCTGAATGGTCATGTCATAGCCTTCGTCGGTCAGGAACCCCTTGATGACCGGCGTGAGCAACGAGATCAGGCCATCCGCATCCTTGTCGCCGGCGCGGTGCGCGCGGTCGATCATGGTCGCGCCCCACAGGATAAAGGCGCGCGCGCCTTCGGCGAAACTCTTCTGATCCATCAGGTTGCGGCGGATATCCGGGTGGACGATCAGCGGATCGGCCGGACCGTCCGGGTTCTTGGCGCCGGTCACATCCCGTCCCTGCAGGCGGTCCTTGGCATATTCGACGGCATTCTGATAAGCCGCATCGGCCTGGGCAAGGCCCTGCATCCCGACGCCGAGCCGGGCTTCGTTCATCATGGTGAACATGGCCCGCATGCCCTTGTGCTCTTCACCCAGAAGATAGCCGGTCGCACCATCGTAATTCATCACGCAGGTCGAGTTGCCGTGGATGCCCATCTTTTCCTCGATCTTGCCACAGGCCACGCCGTTGCGCGCGCCGAGGCTGCCATCTTCGTTGACGAGGAACTTGGGCACGATGAAGAGAGACACGCCCTTGATCCCTTCGGGCCCACCGGTGATCTTGGCGAGAACGAGGTGAATGATGTTGTCGGCCATGTCATGCTCGCCCGCCGAGATGAAAATCTTCTGGCCGGTGATCTTGTAGCTGCCGTCCTCCTGCGGTTCCGCCTTGGTACGCATCAGGCCGAGATCGGTGCCGCAATGCGGTTCGGTCAGGTTCATGGTGCCGGTCCATTCGCAGGCGACCATGTTGGGCAGGTAGGTGTCTTTCTGCGCGTCCGTCCCGTGCGCCAGGATTGCGCTGGCCGCGCCGTGGGTCAGGCCCTGGTACATGGTAAAGGCCTGATTGGAGGCGGAGAACATTTCACCCACCGCCGTGCCGATGACATAGGGCATGTTCTGGCCGCCATAGTTTTCGGGCATGTCGAGCCCCGGCCAGCCCCCTTCCTTCATCTGTTCGAATGCATCCTTGAAGCCTGTAGGGGTGCGCACGACCCCGTTTTCAAAGGTACAGCCCTCGGTGTCGCCGACCACGTTCAGGGGTTGCAGGACCTCGGAACTGATCTTGCCGGCCTCTTCCAGAATGGCGCTGGTGAAATCGGGCTCGAGCTCTTCATAGCCGGGAATGCCCGCGTCGGTTATGTTCAGCACGTCATGCAGGATGAACTGCATATCCTTGGTCGGGGCGATATAGCTGGGCATGTTTGGTCCTCCTGGAGGGAATTTTATCGGGCAGGGGCCGATCGACTCTATTCGGCGGCCTTCTGCGTGGTTTCGTTGGATTCGATGATCTTGCCGGCCCAGTCGATCTGGGTCTGCAACTCGCTGATCGCCTGGTTCAGTTCATCGCGCCTGGCCTGCATTTCGGCGAGCCGCTCCCTGGCGATCTCATAGGCCCGCACCAGTTGCGTGTGCTGCTGGTCGCCCAGTTGATAGAGATCGAGAAGCTGGCGGATTTCCTCGAGGCTGAAACCAAAGCGCTTGCCGCGCAGGATCAGCTTGAGCCGCCCGCGATCGCGGCGGGTAAACAGGCGTTTCTGTCCCACGCGTTCGGGGAACAGCAATTCCTTGGATTCATAGAAGCGCAGGGTCCGGGGCGTGACGTCGAACGCATCACACATTTCGCGGATTGTCATCAGTTCATCGGTCATGGGTTTAACTCTCATACTTGGCGTGGCGACCATGAGATGTGTGCCTCTGGCCGCGGTTACAACATGAGATTGACGTTGACGTAAGCGAAACGCCACGTCACAGGGAATTTGACGTCGGATCACCCAAACCGGAGGTGTCCGGAGAGGTCAAGGCATCCGTGCCGGTTTGTCCGTTTTTGTGAGTCAGGACTGGTGCCAATTGCAGATAGTTTCGGCTCTGAGCCCATTCTGCATGATGCTACGCAACGCTCGAACGGCAGCTTTCCCAAGAATACATGTTCATCATGAAGATACCCAGCCAACCGAAAAGAGTGCCGAATACGGTTGATGCTGTCGTCCAGCTTCATATTCATGGCTACGTTCTCCCTTGTAGCATGAACAGGTTTTCACTGGGTTGATACAGCATTGCCTTGAGCCGTTGTCGTCTCTTCAAGACGCGTTTTCAGATGTTCGACAACCTTCTGCGTTGTCTTGATGTCTTGAATGGACAACCCTTCGGAGAGGCCGTTCACCCAGGGAACTTGCAGCGCCATTGCCGCCTGGAAGAGCTTCTGGCCTTTTGTGCTCAGGACCACAAGATGCGCTCGTTTGTGGTGAGGGTTGGGCTGGAGCGCGACAATTCCGTCCTTCTTCAATTCGTTGACGATACGCTGCACGCCCTGACGGTGAACACCCATGGTTCTTGCATGCCAAGCCACTGATTCCGGGCGTTCTGCATAAGCGATAGCTCCAAGCACCTGCCATCGTGCACTGGTTAATCCAAGCTCAGAGACCAGTCGGTCTCCGGCCTGCATAAGCCGCCCGTTCAGTCGAAACACATCCAGAATAAGCGCTGTTACAGCCTCCGTCGATTGATTGTCTGACATATCATCCCCATTAATATTGACAACTTATTGTCATAATGACAATTTCACACCATATTGAGTCGTCCTTCAAGGAGCAAATAAATGGTCACCGTCAAACCTCTAGACCCCGAATTTCCGATCCAACAGCAGCTTGGCATAGATGCCGGACCCGTGGTGCTGGTGAACCTGTTCACCGTTGACGCGAGCGACCAAGACGCGCTGGAAGAAGCCTGGCGCAACGACGCTCTCTGGATGAAAAAGCAACCTGGCTACATCAGCACGCAGTTGCACAAAGCGATTGGCGAGAGCAGCATGTATCTGAACTACGCGGTCTGGGATTCCGTTGCAGATTTCCGCGCAGCGTTTTCACACCCGGACTTCCAGAAAGAGCTTAGCCACTACCCGTCAAGCGCAGTTGCAGCACCGCATCTCTTTGAAAAGGTTGCGATCGCGAACTGTTGCACAGCCTGAGGACGTCAACGCCTTAAGCGAGTCCAAGGAGGGCGCAGCCATGAAGACACGTATCCATGCCGTTGCTGGCGGCATCGGCTTTCTGATGATCTTGCTGTTCTGGACTTCGACGATCATCACCGAGCTTTTCGCAAGTCATGAGACCATTGCCGCGACGAAGGCAATGATCCTTCGGGGCATGTGGATACTTATCCCGGCCATGGCGATTTCCGGGGCGTCAGGCATGGCAATGGGTCGCAAGCGCATGGACCCGCTCGCAATGGCAAAGAAAAAACGTATGCCGTTCATTGCGGTCAATGGTATCCTGATCCTGGTCCCCTGTGCCTTCTTCCTGGCCGGGAGAGCGGCTGCAGGTCAATTTGATGTTTTGTTTTATGCGGTGCAGGGGCTGGAGCTGATTGCGGGTGCTGCCAACCTGACCATGATGGGCCTGAATATCCGCGACGGTCTGAAAATGACCGGTAAAATCGGGTCGGATGCAGTCGCTGCAGCAAAAAGAACCTCCCAAAAACGCGCCCTGTAACATAGGAAAGCCCTGCCGGTCTTCTCGTGGCCAATGCCATTCCGCGCCTCACAGGCCAATGGCTCAATGGAGACGCGGCCTGTCATGACGCTGTGCCCCTGTCCGGGTCTGTCTTCTTGGCCTCACCGGCAACGGGAGATCGGCATCATGAAACGGCGCGGGCGGTTTCGTCGCGCAGGTCTTTCAGTTCCTGAATCGCCTCTTCCAGTTGGGCACGCTGGTTTTCGAGTTCGCCCATCTGCCTGTCGGCCATCTCGACAAAGGCCTGCATCTGGACCTCGGTGCCTTCCTTTTCGTAGATCAGCAGCCACTGGCGGATCTCTTCCAGCGCAAAGCCGTATTTGCGACCCCGCAGAATCAGCTTCATGCGCGCGGCTTCGCGCGGACCGTAGAACCGTGCGCGCCCGTCGCGGTCGGGTTGCAGCAACTCGATATATTCGTAATAGCGGAGCGTTCTCGGCGTGACGTCGAACTCAGCGCACATTTCCTTGAACGACAATCGCATCTCGGTCATCAGTCTCTTCCCCCCGTCTGGGCAAATCGTAGGATGATGTCCGCAGGAGCGCAACAGGCGGGCTTGCCCTTTTGGTGCAGGAGCGGTCATAAGAATGCCGGAACAGGCCCGGAACAGGCAAGGACGGCAAAGATGGTGGACAAGGCCAAACTCGCGCGGCAATTCATCGAGGCAATCCCCCATTGCCGCGCGCTTGGCATGATGCTGACGGAGATCGGGGACGGCATGGCAAAGATCGAGATGCCCTATGACGCCAAGCTGGTCGGAGACCCCAAGACGGGGGTTGTTCATGGTGGTGCCGTGTCGGCAATCATGGATACCTGTTGCGGAGCGGCGGTGATGAGCCACCCGAGCGCGCCGGACAGCACGGCCACCATCGATTTGCGCATCGACTACATGCGGGGCGCGACGCCGGGACAGACGATTGTCACCACCGCCCACTGCTATCATATCACCCGCAATGTCGCCTTTGTCCGGGCCAAGGCGGTGGACGACGATACCGGGCGTCCGGTGGCCACGGCGGCGGGCTCCTTCACGGTGGAGAAACGCTGATGGCGCGTCCCCGTCCCGAACCGATGCAGGTGGTCAAGCAACGCCGCGATTCCGCGCTCAACGCGCTGGTGCACGAGGTGCCGTATATCCAGTTTCTCGGCATCGAATTCGAGCGTCGCGGCGATGAACTCACCGGGCTGTTGAATTTTGACGAAAAGCTGATCGGGAATCCCTATCTGCCTGCGATTCATGGCGGTGTGACGGCGGCGTTCCTCGAGACCACCTCGATCATCACGCTGAGCTGGTCCTATCTCTGGCCCGAAATCGAATCCGGCGCGATCGATCTCGAACAGATGGCGGCGGGCGATCTGCCGCGACTGCCCAGGACGATCGGTTTCACCATCGAATATCTGCGCTCAGGTCTGCCGCGCGATGCCTATGCCCGCGCCACGGTGACCCGCGCGGGCCGCCGCTATGCCTCGGTCCTGGTCGAAGCCTGGCAGGACAATCGCGACAAGCTGTTCGCGCAGGCGTCCGGACGGTTCCTGATGCCACCCAGGGACGGTCCGGATGGTGGCTGACCCCGGCGGGCAGATCACGCATCGGCGTGTTCTGAGGATCGCCGTTCCCATCGTTATTTCCAATGCCACCGTGCCGATCCTGGGCGCGGTGGATACAGGCGTGGTCGGACAGCTGGGCGAGGCGGCGCCCATCGGCGCGGTGGGGATCGGTGCGATCATCATCTCGTCGCTCTACTGGTTTTTCAATTTTCTGCGCATGGGCACCACCGGCCTGACAGGGCAGGCGCTGGGGGCCGGACGGATGGGCGAGGTCACCGCCATCCTGACCCGCGTCATCATGATCGGCGCCGTGGGCGGGCTGACGATCCTGGCGTTGCAGGGGCCGCTGTTCTGGGCGGCGTTCCAACTGTCGCCGGCGTCCGAACAGGTCGAAGGTCTCGCGCGCGGCTACATGAAGATCCGTGTCTGGTCGGCCCCGGCGGCCATCGCGATTTTCGGCGTCACCGGCTGGCTCATCGCGCAGGAACGCACCCGTGCGGTTCTGGTGCTGCAACTTTGGATGAACGGTTTGAATATCGTGCTGGACCTGTGGTTCGTGCTCGGTCTTGGCTGGGGCGTGAACGGCGTTGCCTTTGCCACCTTCCTTGCCGAATGGACCGGTCTGGCGCTGGCGCTCTGGCTGTGCCGCGCGACGTTTTCAACGCCCGCCTGGCGCGACTGGGCCCGGGTGTTCGACAAGGATCGCCTGCGCCGGATGATGCTGGTCAACATCGACATCCTGATCCGGTCCCTGATGCTGATGGGCATTTTCGTCTCGTTCCTGTTTCTGGGGGCCGACTTTGGTGACGTGACGCTCGCCGCCAACCAGATCCTGTTGCAATTCATCGAGATCACTGCCTATGCGCTCGACGGTTTCGCCTTTGCCGCAGAGGCGCTGGTCGGGCAGGCGGTGGGTCGCGCCAGTGTCGATCACCTGCGCCGGAGCATCGCCGTCTCAACGGTCTGGGCGTTGCTCGGAACCGCGCTGCTGACGCTGGTCTTTGTGTTCTGGGGCGGGGACATCGTCGATCTGATGGCAAAATCCCCCGAGGTTCGCGCCGAGGCACGCGAATACCTGAACTACATGCTGCTGGTTCCGGTTCTGGGGGTGGCGAGCTGGATGCTGGACGGGGTTTTCATCGGCGCCACCCGCACGGCGGACATGCGCAATATGTCGATCCTGTCGACCGTCGCTTTCGTGGTCGCGGTGGCGCTGCTGGTGCCCTCCTATGGCAACCACGGATTGTGGATCGCGTTCCTGTTTTCCTTCGTGGCACGGGCCGTGACGCTGGGCGCACGCTATCCCGCGCTCGAACGCGCCACGGCGGCGGGCGCGCTCTAGTGCGTTTCGCGATTAACTTGAAACATCTCGCACCACCTAATGCGTTGAAATCTTTGATTTCAGACAGCGTCAGGTGATTCAGGTTTATCGCGAAATGCTATAGGGGCGTTCAGAGGTCAGACAAGCTCCAGAACGCGCTCCGGTGGTCGGCCGATCACGGCGCGCCGACCCGAGATCGCCAGCGGGCGTTCGATCAGGATCGGATGGTCGGCCATCGCCTGCAGCAGTATGTCGTCGTCATCGGTCTTGCTCAGCCCCAGTTCGCGAAACAGCTTTTCGCCGGTGCGCATCATCTCGGCCACCGGCGGGCGGCCAAGCGCGGCATGGGCATGTTTGATCTGTTGCAGGGTGGGCGCGTCGTCCAGATAACGACGCTCTTGAAACGCCGCGCCGCTGTCGCTCAGGAGTGCCAGCGCCTGCCGCGACTTGGAGCAGCGCGGATTGTGCCAAATCTCTATCATAACCAGTCCTCTCGGTTGCTGCCGACCGCATCGGCGACGTTGTCGAAGCCATCCCGTTCCAGCAACCGGTCGAGCCCGGCGACGATCTCGCCAACCAGCGACAGGCCGCCATACACCAGTGCCGTATAGAGCTGTACCGCAGAGGCCCCGGCACAGATCTTGGCATAGGCCTGCTCGGCATTGCCGATGCCGCCGACACCGATCAGGGGAATGTCGCCGCCAAGCGTCGCGCTCAGACGCGCCAGCACGCGGGTCGAGCGTTCGAACAGTGGGGCACCGGAGAGACCTCCGGCCTCGTCCCGATGCGGGCTCTGCAACCCCTCGCGCGACAGGGTGGTGTTGGTCGCGATGATGGCGTCGATGCCGGCGTCACGCGCGACATCGGCCACGTCGGTCAACTCGGCCTCGTCCAGATCGGGTGCGATCTTGAGGAAGACCGGCAGCGGATGCCCGAGCGCGTCGCGTGTCTCCATCACCCCGGTCAACAGGGCTGCCAGCGCCGCCTTGCCTTGCAGGTCCCGCAGTTTTTCGGTGTTGGGAGACGAGACATTGACCGTTGCGAAATCCAGATGCGCCCCGCAATGGCGCAGCACGCTGGCAAAATCCGCGGGCCGGTCGCTGCTGTCCTTGTTGGCCCCGAGGTTCAGTCCGATGACCGCATCGCCCGGGCGTGTGGCGATCCGTGTGCCGATGGCGTCCATGCCCTGATTGTTGAACCCGAACCGGTTGATCGCGGCGCGATCTTCGGTCAGCCGAAACAGGCGCGGACGCGGGTTGCCTTGCTGTGCGCGCGGCGTGGCGGCGCCGACCTCGACAAATCCGAAACCGGCACGGGCGAGGGGGGCAAGCGCCTCGGCGTTCTTGTCGAACCCGGCGGCAAGGCCCACCGGATTGGGCAGCGTCATCCCTGCAACACGGGTGCGCAGCCGGTCCGAAGTCAGCGTGCCCGGCGCCGGCGCCAGACCCGCTTTCAGCGCCCGCATCGCCAGCCCATGCGCGGTTTCGGGGTCAAGCCGATGAAGTGCGGCCAGGCCGAGTTTTTCCAGCAGGCTCACACCATGCCCTCCGGAAAGCGATGCACCCCGTCAACCAGCGGCAGGGGTGCGTTCCAGAGCACGTCTGACAGGCGCAATTCGCGATAAAGATGCGGGAACAATGCACCGCCACGCGACACCTCCCATTTCAGGGCCTCACCCAGGTCATCCGTGTCCAGCGCGAGCAACACCAGCCCTTCGGCGCCGGCGAAATGCCTGGCGGCGGTCTCGGCGGCCTGTTCCGCAGTCGAGAAATGCACGAACCCGTCGGCCAGATCGACCGGCGCGCCACGGGTCGCGCCCTCGGTCCTGAGCGTGTCCCATTCTTCGCGACGGAATATCTTGTAGATCAGCATTTGCGCGGTTTGCCCTGCCGGTCAGCGGCGGTCAAGCCTCTATGCCGCTTGCGGCGTCACGTTGCCCGATCCGCTTTGACAAGTCCGCAAAAGCGGCGCAGGGTTCAGGGGTGTACCGGAACCATGAGGAGTCCGACCATGATGAAAACGCTTCTGCTCTCTGCCGCGACGATTGCCCTGACAACCGGCTCCGCGCTGGCGGATTACACGCTGCACGTGATTCACGTCAACGACATGCACAGCCGTATCGAACCGATCAGCAAATACGACTCGACCTGCAGCGCCGAAGACAACGCGGCGGGCGAGTGTTTTGGCGGATACGCGCGGGTGGCGGCAAAGGTCGCGCAGCTTCGCGAGGAACTGGCCGGTGAGAATGTCGTGGTTCTGGATGCGGGTGACCAGTATCAGGGGTCGCTGATGTACACCACCTACAAGGGCGACGTGGAAATCGAGTTGATGGACCGCATCGGGTTCGACGCGATGGCGGTGGGCAACCATGAATTCGACGATGGTCCGCAGGGTCTTGCAAAACTCGCCGACGGGGTGTCGTTCCCGGTGATCTCGGGAAATATCGACGTGTCGCGGTCAGACCTGTTGAAGGGCAAGGTTCGCAACCACGTGGTTCTGGAGCTGGGCGGCGAAAAGATCGGTATCGTCTCGGCGCTGGCCACCGATACGGTCGAAACCTCGAAACCGGGCGAGGCGGTGATTTTTCAGGACGAGATCGACAGCCTGAGCGCCGATGTGGCGATGTTGCAGGACGAAGGCGTGAACAAGATCATCGCGCTGAACCATGTGGGTGTGAACAAGGACATGGAAATCGCCGGGGCGGTCGCGGGTCTTGATGCGGTCGTGGGCGGTCACTCGCATACGGAATTTTCCAACACCGTGGACGGTGCCATGGCCTATCCGACGATGGTGGGTGATGTTCCGGTGGTTCAGGCCTATTCCTATTCGAAATACCTGGGGCACCTTGTTCTGACCTTTGACGACGACGGCAACGTGATCGATGCCACGGGCAATGCTATCCTGCTGGACGCGTCGGTTGAGGAAGACCCCGCGATTGTCGCGCGGATTGCCGAGCTGGCCGGGCCGATCAACGAGATGAAAACCCGCGTCGTGGCCGAGACATCCGAACCGATCGAGGGCGGGCGCGAGGTTTGCCGTGTCGCGGAATGCCAGATGGGCAACCTGATCGCCGATGCGATGCTGGCGCGCGTCGCCGGTCAGGGGATCGAGATCGCGATCCAGAACGGCGGGGGCATACGCGCATCGATCGATGGCGGCGAGGTGACGATGGGCGAGGTCCTGACGGTTCTGCCGTTCCAGAATACCCTGTCCACCTTCCGGGTGAACGGCGCGACCATTGTTGCGGCCCTGGAAAACGGTGTCAGCAAGATCGAGGACGTCGCAGGACGCTTTGCCCAGGTTGCGGGCATGAGCTATGCCTATGATGCGTCCAGACCGGCGGGCGAACGGGTGTCTGACGTGATGGTCGGCGGCGCGCCGATCGATCCGGACAAGGTATATGGCGTGGTCACCAACAACTACGTGCGCAACGGCGGTGACGGGTACGCGATGTTTTCGGGCGACGACAAGAGCGCCTATGATTTCGGCCCCGATCTGGCGGATGTGACGGCGGAATACCTTGCCGGTATCGGGCCGTACCAACCCTATCTGGATGGGCGCATCGTCGAAAAGTGAGGCGCCACGGTGAACCGGGCCTTTCGCCGCCCGCAGCCGCGGGATAGGGACTGGCATGGCTCTCAAATTCGATAACCTGACCGATCTTTTCGCGCATGGTTTTGATACCGTGATCGACGTGCGCAGCCCGGCGGAATTCGCCGAGGATCATCTGCCGGGGGCGATCAATCTGCCGGTCCTGGACAACCAGGAACGCGCGCAGGTCGGCACGATCTATAAACAGCAGAGCCCGTTCCTGGCACGCAAACTGGGTGCGGCGCTGGTGTTTCGCAATGCGGCGCATCATGTCGAGACCGCGCTGCGCGGCTTTGACGGGGGGTGGCGGCCGCTGGTCTATTGCTGGCGCGGTGGACAACGGTCCGGTTCTTTCGTCTGGATGCTGCGCGAAATCGGTTGGCGGGCCGAGGTGGTCGAAGGCGGCTATCGCACGTATCGGCGGCTGGTGAACGCGGCGCTGTATGACGTGCCGCTGGCGCATCGGCTGATTGCGCTGGATGGCTATACCGGCACCGCCAAGACCGAGTTGCTGCATCGGCTGCGATCGGAGGGGGTGCAGGTTCTCGACCTCGAAGGACTGGCGGGGCATCGCGGCTCGCTGCTCGGGCGGATGGCCCGGCCGCAGCCGGGCCAGAAGGCGTTTGAAAGCGCCTTGGCCCGCGCGTTGAACGGTCTCGATCCATCGCGGCCGGTGGTGATCGAGGCCGAGTCCAGCAAGATCGGCGAGCGCATCCTGCCGCCCAGTCTCTGGGCCGCGCTCAGACATGCGCCGCGCCTGACCCTGAGCGCACCGCTTGCGGCGCGAACGGCGTATCTGGTGCGCGCCTATGACGACATCCTGTCGGATGGCGAGCGGATGATGGATCTGCTTGGCGTGCTGCGCGCCTTTCGCGGAAATGCTGTGGTGGATGGTTGGTTCGATCTGATCCGGGCAGGGGACAAACACGGGCTGACCCGGGCGCTGATGGTGCAGCATTACGATCCGGCCTATGACAAGTCGCGCAAGGCCGCATCGGCGCCGGTTCTGGCCGAACTGACACTCGACACTCTGGACTATGCCGGGCTGGAGCGTGCCGCTGCGCAGATCGCGGGGATTGTGCAGGCTCAGGCGTTCTCGAGCGCGATATAGCCGCTGTCCGCGGTCAGAGCACCGATCCGCGCCGCAGGATACCCCGCTGCACGCAGGTCCGCGAGCAGGCGATCCGCCTCCTGCGCCGGGACCGCGGCGAGCAGCCCGCCGGCAGTCTGCGGGTCATGGAGCAGATCGGCCTTGCCGTGCCGGGGCAGGTGCGGCACCAGCGACCGGTTGTCTTCAAACAGGGACGAGCGGACTCCCGCCTTGGCCATTGCAAGCGCGCCTTCCATCACCGGGATCGCGTCGAGTGCCAGGATTGCACCGGTTCCCGACGCTTCGCAGATCCCGTGCAGGTGCCCGGCGAGACCGAACCCGGTCACATCGGTCATCGCATGAGCCTTGCGCAGGATGCGCGAGGCCTGCGCCTGCGGTTGCACCATGTGCTCCAGTGCCGCGACGATCCAGTTGCCGCGCGCGTATCCGGCCATGTCCGCCGCCATCAGCACGCCGCTGCCCAGGGGTTTGGTCAGGATCAGCACATCGCCCGGCTGACCCCCGGCGAGGGTGACCGGCGCGCTGTCGCACAGGCCGGTCAGGGTAAAGCCGATGGTCAGTTCCGCGCCGACGGAACTGTGTCCGCCGACAATCTCGGCGCCGGCGCTGCGCAGGGTGTCGGTTGCCGTCGCCATGATCTCGGCCAGCATCCGTTGCTGCATTGTGTCGGACAGCCGGGGCAGGATCACCGTCGCGGTCGCGGCCTGCGGTGTCGCCGCCATCGCCCAGATATCGCCAAGTGCATGGTTTGCCGCGATGCGGGTCATCATCACCGGATCGTCGATCAGCGCGCGCAGGTGATCGGATGTCATGACCTGCTGCACCCCGCCCGTGGTCAGCAGCGCCGCGTCGTCGCCCGGCAGCGGCGTGACATCCGCGCGCCGGTTGCCTGCCAGTGGCGCGAGAGCGCGGCGCAGCGCAGTGCGTCCGACCTTGGCGCCACAGCCGCCGCACATGGGCTTGCTGCCCAGGGCTTCGATCATGCCGACGGTGTGGACCGGCGGCAGGCCCGGGGGGTCCATCCGGGGCAGGTCGCGAAAGCGGTTCATGAAGGTTCTGTCGATGCGATCCTTCCAGCGCCACATCACCGGGCCGGTCCAGCTCCGGCCGAACCGTTCTGCCAGAGCACTTTTGCGCCCGAGCGAGATCAGCTTGAGATAATCGCGCTGCGGGCGGTAGCGCCGCAGTGCGCCGCCGCTCAGGGTGGCGCAGATATTCTCGTAAAGGACGGGCGCCTGCCGCACCGCGTAGACACCGGCCTTGGGGCGGGGGGCGTCCGTCATATGCGCGCAATCGCCGGTCGCGAAAATCGCCGGGTCGCTGCTCTGCAATCGATCGTTCACCGCGATGAACCCGTCCTGCAATGCCAGCCCCGATTGCCCGATCCAGCCATGCGCCCGCGCCCCTGCCGCGCCGGTGGTAAAGTCCGAGCGCAGGCTGCGCCCGTCCTGCAAGACAACGGCATCGGCCTGGATTTCGCGGACCCCGGTCTGTTCCAGCAGCGTGATGCCGAGCCCCTGCATCTGCTGCGTGATGTGCTCGCGTGTCTGCGCGCCGGTGGCGGTCAGCATCCTGTCCCGGTCGATGAGCGTGACGGTTGCATCGCGGCTCTGCCGGCGCAGCTGATACGCCATGGCCATCGCCAGTTCCGCCCCGGCGACACCGCCGCCGATGACGACAACGTTTGCCGGCGTGGCGGCATTGGCAAAATGCGCCCAGCGTTCCGCAAATGCGCCGAGCGGCTTGGCGGGCACTGCATGCTGCGCGAACCCCGGCAGATCGGGCATTTCCGAGGTGATGCCGATATCCACCGAACACAGGTCAAAGGCGATCGGGGGACGGCCGGGCACATGAACCAGCCGGTTGGCGGTGTCGATATGTTCGGCGGCCCCGATGACGATCCGCGCACCGGCAAAACGCGCCAGGCGAACCAGATCGATATCCAGATCGTCCCGCCCGTAATGTCCCGCGACAAACCCCGGTAACATGCCGGAATAGGGGGCGGTCGGGCCGGGATTGATCAGCGTCATCCGCGCACCGGGCAGCGGGCGCATGCCCCATTTGCGCAGAACCAGCGCATGGGTGTGGCCGCCGCCGATCAGGACGACATCGTGGGTCAGGGGAAGCGCCGCATTCATGTGCCGGTTCTATCGTATCCCGGCACCGGCGCAAGCCGTCGCATTCGGGCCGCGACA
Source organism: Sedimentitalea sp. XS_ASV28 (assembly GCF_041224545.1). Taxonomy (NCBI): domain Bacteria; kingdom Pseudomonadati; phylum Pseudomonadota; class Alphaproteobacteria; order Rhodobacterales; family Paracoccaceae; genus Sedimentitalea; species Sedimentitalea sp. XS_ASV28. The sequence goes on from NZ_JBGFGP010000104.1 coordinate 18,286, forward strand.
ACGCGCGGGTTCGGGCATGGCGGACCACGCGGGGGACAAGCACGTCACAAGCGGCATGACCTCACACTGGCGTGAACGCCCTTGCGTGCGGATATGGATTGGTCAATGTCGCCGGCAGAAATAACCGGAGAACCATCACATGCCGCAATCGGACACCCGCGCAGCCGACATTCTCGCCCGGCGCCTGTACGACGCCGGATGTCGTCATGCCTTTGGCATGCCGGGAGGCGAGGTTCTGACGCTGGTCGATGCGCTGGAAAGGGCGGGCATCCGATTTATCCTCGCCAAGCATGAAAACGCGGCGGGTTTCATGGCCGAGGGCGTGTATCACCGCGATGGTGCGCCGGGGATCCTGGTGGCGACGCTCGGTCCGGGGGCGATGAACGGCGTCAATGTGGTGGCCAACGCCTTGCAGGACCGGGTGCCGCTGATCGTGCTGACCGGCTGCGTGGACGAGGACGAGGCGCTGAGCTACACCCATCAGGTTCTGGACCATCAGGCGGTGTTCCGCCCGATCACCAAGGCCAGCTTTCGCCTGACCGCGAAGGGCGCGGGGATCGTCGCGGACGACGCGGTGCTGACGGCAACGGCGCCGCGTCCGGGTCCGGTTCACGTGGATGTGCCGATCGGTGTGGCCGATACCGTTGTCCCGGACACGATGGCCCGCCAGAATCGCAGGCCGGCGCCGGTGGTGCCGCATGGTGCCGATCTTGCGCAGGCGCGTGACTGGCTGGCCAGGGCGCAGCGGCCGCTGGCGATTGTCGGTCTGGATGTCCTGAACGATTCGTCGGCCCCGGTGTTGCAGGCCTTTATCGAGCATTTCCGCATCCCCTTTATCACGACCTACAAGGCCAAGGGCGTGATTGACGAGGACCATCCGCTCTGCCTTGGTGCGGCTGGCCTGTCGCCGCTGGCGGACACGCATCTGTTGCCGCTGGTGCAACAGGCCGATCTCGTGCTGGCCATCGGCTATGATCCGATCGAGATGCGACCGGGCTGGCGGGATGCGTGGGACATCAGCCGGCAGAATGTCATCGATATAGCGGCGGAACCGAACCGGCATCACATGCATCGGGCCGGGCTTGATCTGGTGGCGGATACCGGGGCGACGCTGGAAGCGATGGCGCAAGGCACGCCGATTGTCGACACATGGCCCGGTGGTGAACCCCGGCACGTGAAAGAGGCGCTGAAGCGGGCCTTTCCCACGGATGAAGAGTGGGGACCGGCGGCGGTGATCGACGAGTGCCGCAAGGTCTTGCCCCGCGACACGCTTGCCACCGCCGACAGCGGTGCGCACCGCATATTGCTGTCGCAGATGTGGACCTGCCATGCCCCGCGCGACATGGTGCAATCCTCGGGGCTCTGCACAATGGGCTGCGCGGTGCCCCTGGCGATCGGATTGAAACTCGCTGCGCCAGACCGCCCGGTGGTCAGCTTTTCCGGGGATGCGGGGCTGCTGATGGTTGCCGGGGAACTCGCGACCGCCGCAGAGCACGGCACCGCGGTGATTTTCGTGGTGTTTGTCGATGCCAGCCTCGCCCTGATCGAACTCAAGCAGAGGCAGCGACAGATGAGCAATCTTGGCGTCGACTTTCCGCGTCACGACTTTGCCGCGATGGGGCGGGCCTTTGGCGGCAACGGGATGACCGTTCGGACCCGCGCCGAATTGCACGCGGCGCTCGCGCAGGCGCAAATGGCAGACCGCTTTACCGTGATCGGGGCGGAAATCGACCGGAATGCCTATGACGGTCGCCTCTGAACACCCGCATGTCAGCGAGATGTGGGGCGGCAAAATCCGCAACCATGGCGCGTACCCGGTCAATTCAGACGGGTTTTCGCTCAAATCGCCCGGATTCTTCGGCAACAATTCTCTCATATGTCACACGGCTCTTCACCAATTCGAGAGTATGAGACATAGCGATATTTCAATGGCCTACTGTTTGTTAAGCGAGTCGCAGCGCGTGACTTCCAAGCAGAATTGGACCCCTAGATGAAGATTGATGTATTCGGCCTAAACACCAGCCTGGAACACCCGGGCAGCCTGACAGACTGGAACGCCGCCATGTTGGGTTTTCTGGCGCATGCTGCAGTCACGCCCAGGCACCTGATGGCGGTGCTGGAGCGAGAGCCGGGATTTGCGCTTGGTCATGCGACCAAGGGCATGTTCTACCTGTTGCTCGGGCGTCGCGAGCTTGTCGCGGTTGCGCAGGGCGATCTGGCGAATGCAAAACAGGCATTGGAGCAGGCAGGGGCGACACCGCGCGAACGCATGTATGTTCAGGCGCTGGATGTCTGGATGACGGGCAAGCCCTCGGGCGCGGTGCGCCTGCTCGAACAGGTTCTGTACGATCATCCGCAAGACGCGCTGGCGATGAAGCTGAGCCATGCCATCCGCTTTGTCCTCGGCGACGCCGCCGGTATGCGCCGGTCGGTCGAACGGGTGATGCCCGCCTATGGCACCGATCACGCGGCACATGGCTACCTGCTGGGTTGTCATGCCTTCACGCTGGAAGAAACCGGCGAGTACCAACGCGCCGAAATCGCCGGACGTCAGGCGCTCTGGACCGCGCCGGACGATGCGTGGGGCCTGCATGCGGTGGCGCATGTACATGACATGACGGGCAATGCGCGGCGCGGGCTCGACTGGCTTGCCGGGCGCGAGAACGCCTGGGCGCATTGCAACAATTTCCGCTATCACGTCTGGTGGCACAAGGCGCTGATGCATCTGGATCAGGGCGAAACCGATGTGGTTCTGGACCTCTATGACCGCGATATCCGCGCCGACAAGACCGATGACTATCGCGATATTTCCAACGCGACCTCGCTGCTCGGCCGCCTCGAACTCGAAGGTGTCGATGTCGGCGACCGCTGGCAGGAGCTGGCCGATCTGAGCGCGGCCCGGACCGAGGACGGTTGCCTGATCTTTGCTGACCTGCATTACCTTCTCGCCCTCAGCGCCGATAGCCGCGAGACCGAGGTGGCGAGCCTGCTGCGGCGCATCCACCGCGATGCCAGCGCCAACCAGACCGAGGCGGACGCGCGCATGGCCCGTCCCGGCGTATCGGCGGCCGAGGGGCTGGCGGCATTTGGCGAAGGCCGGTTTGCCGAGGCGTTTTCGCACCTGTCTGCCGCGCGCGCCGACATGCAGCACGCCGGGGGCAGCCACGCCCAGCGTGACATATTCGAACGGCTGACCATTGATGCCGGCCTGCGCGCCGGCTTGCTGGACCAGACCGAAACCATTCTGAATGACCGCCGGGCACGCCGGGGCAGCGAAGATGCCTATGACGCCGCCCGGCGCAACCTGATCAGCGTCGGACGCGGACAGGAGGGCGCGCAGAGCGTTCCCGCACAGTAACTTTTGCAGAGGCAAGACAAAGACATGGCGACAATTTCGCCCACATCGGATTTTGCTCCGACCCCAGTTGCCGCGAGTCCGGCAATCGCAAGCCTGCGTGATCCGCGGCTGGATTTCTATCGCGGAATCGCGATGTTCATCATCCTGGTCGCGCATATCCCTTTCAACGCCTGGAGCAACTGGATTCCGGCGCGGTTCGGCTGGTCCGATGCCACCGAGATCTTTGTCTTCTGCTCGGGAATGGCATCGGCCATCGCCTTTGGCGGCGCGTTTGAACGCATGGGCTGGCGCATGGGCACGGCCCGTGTCGGGTTCCGGGTCTGGCAGGTCTACTGGGCGCATATCGGGTTGTTCTTTTTCGTGGCGATGATGATGGCCGCGCTGGATACCTACGGCGCATTCGACAAGAGCTATGTCGACTCGCTCAACCTTGGCCGGTTCTTTACCGATCCGATGACGCAGATCGTCGGCATCTTTACCCTGACCTACGTGCCGAACTATTTCGACATCCTGCCCATGTACCTCGTGGTTCTGGCGTTGATGCCGTTGTTCATGGCGCTGTCGCGGGGCGGTTTCGCGCCGGTTGCCGGGGCGAGCATCGCCTTGTGGCTGGCTGCGAATATCGGTTTGCTGTCGCTGCCGGCCGAACCGTGGTCCGATCGGCCGTGGTTCTTCAACCCGTTCGGCTGGCAGTTGCTGTTCTTTACCGGCTTCGCCTTCATGCGCGGCTGGATTCCGGCGCCGCCGGTTTCGCGGCGGCTGGTCTGGATCGCGGCGGGGTTCCTTGTGCTGACGGCGCCTTTCGGTTCGTGGAAGGTGTTCCAGTGGGTCAATACCGCCAGCCCCGAACTCGGCGCGCTGTTCCGCAATGTCTGGACCATGTTCGCGACCCTGGAAAAGGAAACCGGATTCAGCCTGCGCGCCAAGACCGAGTTCGGAATCCTGCGCTATCTGCATTTCCTGTCGCTGGCCTATCTGGCCTGGGTCGCGGCGGGCGAGGGCGGTCGCCGCTTGCAGGCCAACGGCACCGGGATGGCGGCGAACATCTGGCGCAACCTTTTGAAAGTCATCACCAAGGTCGGTCAGCAATCGCTTGCGGTCTTTGTTTTTTCGATGGCTGTCGCGCGGCTGCTGGGTTTTGTCCTCGACCAGCTCGGACGCAGCCCTGCGACAGTTTTGCTTGTTAACCTTGCGGGCTTTGCAATGATCATCGCGGTTGCTTATATCGCCGGTTGGTTCAAGTCTCAGCCATGGCGGAGCAAACGCGCATGACACTCACGCGCAGACAGTTTCTTATGACAACATCGGCCTTTGCCCTGGCAACGGCCGCCGGTGCAACCACAACCGAAGCGCCGTTCGATCACGCGCAGGTCATCGCGATGGCGCGGGACATGGCGGCGGGCGCATACACGCCGCGCGACATGGTTCCGAAGGCGTGGCAGGAGCTCACCTACGAGCAATACAAGCTGATCCGGTTCCGCCCGGAAGCGGCGCTGTGGTACGGGACCGAAACGCCCTTCAACGTCGATTTCTTTACGCCGGGCCTCTATTTTCCGCGTACGGTCAAGGTCGAAACGGTCGAGAATGGCAGGGCGACGCCGGTGGCGTTCGAACTGTCCATGTTCGAGAAATCCGACTCCGTACCCGACCTGCCGGTGGATGAGACGCTGGGCTTTTCCGGTCTGCGGCTGCGCACCGAGATGCACCGTCCGGGCCTGACCGACGAATTCTGCGTGTTCCAGGGGGCGAGCTATTTCCGGGCCATCGGTCTGGACGAGATCTACGGTCTTTCGGCGCGCGGTCTCGCGCTCAAAACCGGCGACCCCGAAGGCGAGGAATTTCCCGATTTCATCCGGTTCTGGCTGGAGCGGCCGCGCCCGGATCAGCGCAACATGATCGTTCATGCGCTGATGGACAGTCCGAGCGTCACCGGGGCCTATCGCTTTGACATAACGCCGGGTCCGGCCTGTGTCATGGAGGTGAGCGCAACCCTGTTTGCGCGTGAAGAACTGGATCACGTGGGGCTTGGCCCGCTGACCAGCATGTTCCTCTTTGACGAGACCAACCGCAGCCGTTTTGACGATTTCCGCCCTGCGGTGCATGACAGCGATGGGCTGATGATCCTGAACGGCAATGGCGAGGTGCTGTGGCGACCGCTGGCCAACCCGAAACAGCTTCAGATTTCGTCATTCATCGACACCGATCCGCGCGGTTTCGGCCTGATGCAACGTGCCCGCCGCCTGTCGGACTTTGCGGATCTTGAGGCGCATTATCATCGCCGCCCCGGTCTCTGGGTCGAACCCAAGGGAGATTGGGGCAAGGGGGCCGTGACGCTGGTGGAAATCCCCGCCGATCGCGAGATCTATGACAATATCGTCGCCTATTGGCGCCCCTCGGCGCCCTATCCCGCAGGCGCGCAGATCGACCTCGCCTATCGTCTCACATGGGGCGAAGAGGCACCGGTTGTGGGCACCTATTCGCGTGTGTTGAATACCCGCATGGGCAAGGGGTTCCACGGGGATCGCGTAGTGACCGTGGATTTCGAGGCCGACCCGCTGTTTGACGACGGGCCCGACGCGATTACCCCGGTGGTCAGTTCGCCGCATGTGGAAACCTCGGACGGGGTGTTGCAGTACAACCCCGAAACCGGGGGGCTGCGGCTGGCATTCTCGTTTGAACCGGGCGATCGCGATCTTGTCGAGCTGCGTGCGCAATTGCGCAAGGGAGACCAGATGGTGAGCGAAGTCTGGCTTTACCGGTGGACAGCATGACAGCCGAATTTCGCAAGATGCCGCCGCGCGCGCCGATGGCGATGCCGGCGCAGGATTTCAGGGCCGCGTTCCATGACCACCGCGCCCCCGGAACATCGCCGTTGCGGGGCACGCGCTGGTGGCGGCTGATGGCGTTCAGCCCGGCCATCGTGGCGACGCTCGGGCTGACCTGGGTCATTTACGGCTGGTTCTCGGCGCAGGGCATCAGCGTGATCGAGGGCATTCTGCTGACGTTGATCTGTTTCAACTTCTTCTGGATCGCCTTTTCGGTCAGCACCGTGGCGCTTGGTCTGGTTTCGCTGGCGCGCCGCGAGCCACCGGCGCGCCCCGCGGCGATGCAGCCGCAAAAGGTCGCGCTGCTGATGCCGATCTACAACGAGGTGCCGTGGTATGTGCTGGGCAATGCGCGTTCGATGCTCGAAGAGCTGCGCGCGCGCGGCGGGCGGCACGATTATTCGATGTTCATCCTCAGCGATACACAGGATGACGCCATTGCCGCGCAGGAACAGGCAAGCGTTCAGGCGCTGCTCGAAACGCTGTCTCCCGATCTGAAACTCTATTACCGCCGCCGCGCGCAAAACACTGACCGCAAGGTGGGCAATATTGCCGACTGGGTGGCAAACTGGGGCGCCGATTACCCTGCGATGCTGGTTCTGGATGCGGACAGCCTGATGACCGGGCGCGCGATCCTGCGGCTGACCGATGCGCTGGCCCGTGATCCCGGCGCGGGATTGATCCAGAGCTTTCCGCAACTGATCGGCGCACAGACCGTATTTGCCCGGATGCAGCAATTCGCCAATGGCGTCTATGGGGCGGCGCTGGCGGAAGGCCTGGCGCGCTGGTGCGGGCAGGAGGGCAATTACTGGGGTCACAACGCGATCATCCGCACGGCGGCCTTTGCCTCTTGTGCCGGGTTGCCGCATCTGCGCTCGTGGCGTGGCCAGGACCAATTGATCATGAGCCACGATTTCGTCGAGGCCGGTCTGCTGCGCCGGGCAGGCTGGGGCGTGCGGTTCCTGCCGCGCATCCGGGGCAGTTACGAGGAAACACCGCAGACCCTGATCGATCATATCCAGCGTGACCGGCGCTGGTGCCAGGGCAACCTGCAACATCTCAACCTGTTATGGTCGCGCGGGTTCCGATCGATTTCGCGGTTTCACATGTTCAACGGCGCGGTTGGCTATCTGATGTCGCCGATCTGGTTTTCGCTGCTGGTGATGTGGGCGTTGATCGGCATGGGCGAAGACGCGAGCGTGCTGACCTATTTCAGCGAAAGCAACCCGACCATGCCGAGTTGGCCGGAACTGACCGAGACGCGGCATGTACTCATCATCGTGCTGATGTACGCGATGCTGCTGGTGCCCAAGCTCATGGGCATTGCCGCGCTCCCTCTGAGCGGCATCCGGTTCAACGAATTCGGCGGCGGTCTGTGGTTTGCGCTGTCCTTTTTGTCCGAGGTGCTGCTCTCGGTAATCTACGCGCCGATCCTGATGGTGCAGCAGATGATCGCCGTGTTCCGGACCGTGCTGGGGCTGCAACGGGGCTGGTCGCCTCAGGCGCGTGCGGGCGGGCATTACGGGTTGGGCACGTTGATGACCTGTCACGCGCTGGAAACCGTCAGCGGGCTGGCCCTGACGGCCGGCATCATCGCCGGCCTGGTGTCGCCCTGGCTGTCGCCGATTGCCCTCAGCCTGCTGTGCGCGGTGCCTTTGTCGGCGCTCAGCGGTTATTCGATGTCGGGCCGGGCGCGGACATGGCTGGGCACGCGGGAAGATTACCGCGAGCCGCTGATCACACAGGCGGCGCGCCACTATCGCACCGAACTGAAGTCGGTTCTCGAACGCCGCAAGGTGCAAACCCCTGCCGAGTGAGCCGGATGCCTCACGGCCGGGGCGAGAGGCCCGCGTCGCCCGACGCGCGGACATCGCATTTCGGCCAGCGCCGGATGCGATGCGTACCGCGTCAGTTGGTCGGCCGGTCCTCGAACCAGTCAAGGATCATGTCCGGCCAGTCGCCGGGTATGGCGTGGCCACCGGGAAACAGGGCGAGTTCAAGCGCGCTGTCCGGTGCGCATCGGGTCCAGGCACGACGCCAGAACTGCCCGGTCTGTGCATAGGCGGTCGGCTTTTCGTCCGGGCAAAGGTTGGCGGCCCGCCAGATTTCGAGTCCGGCAAAGATGTCGCCCTGCCGGTACTGCCCGCCGCCCAGTGCGCGGCCCTCCAGCGGCACGGTTCCGTCACGCCAGCCATGCGTGTGAAACAGCCGCACCGGGCCGGCACATTGCGCCGGATGCGGCCGCCAGAACCCGCCGGCAACCGGCGCATAGGCGGCGAACGCCTCGGGCTCTGCGCAGGCGAGATAGTTCACCATGAACGCACCCCCGGAGAAACCTGCCAGAATGGCGCGGTCGGGATCGAGGTCGAACCGCTCGGCGGCATCGTCGCGAACCCGTCGCAGGAATTCGATTTCATCCCGACCTTCCCAGCCCGGATAGAACCGCCAACCATAGCCGTTGCCCGACCCCACGTTGCGCGAACCGGTCGGCGCGACGAGGGCGTAGCCACGCTCCAGCAAACCCTTGACCAAGCCGGTATTCCCGAGCGTTCCCGCACCGCTGCTGCCCCAGCCATGCAGGAACATGACCATCGGGGTCGTCGCGGTCGGGGTGTCGGGCAGGGCGACATGGTATTCGCCATCGTCCAGCAGGCAGGGGCCCTGATCCGGGCCGCAATCCGCCTTTGCGACGCTCGCGAGCACGGTCAACAACAGCGCCGGGGCCGTGAGAATTTTCATTCGGGAGTCTCCGCAATTGGTGTGACCGGCAAGTTGCTGGCGAGCCAACCCGGTCCGGCCGCCGATCCGAGCATGCCTTCGGGAACGTCGATGATGTCGGTATAACCCGCCGCGCTCAGCGCCTGCGCCATGCGGGCCGAACGCACGCCCCGCGCGCAGATCAGAGCGATGGGCCGGGAGCGATCGGCGTCGGCGATCTCGGCAAGCGTCGCCTGGAAATCCGGACGCCGCATGTCCAGCGGGCTGGCCCCGGCGGGAATTCCCGTGCGCTTCCATTCCTCTGGGCGGCGAATATCGATCAGGACGAGTTCGCCTCTGGACGCAAGCTCATGGGCCTGTTCGACGCTGATCGAACGGCCGGCATAATCCGGCGGGATCAGGGACAGGCGATAGACAACCAGCGCCGCCGCCACGGCCAGCAGAACGACGCCGATCAGGATGCGGTATCGTTTCATGCGGCCCATCTTCGCGCGCCGTGAAGGGACCATATCTGACAGCGGTAAATCATGTGAATTTTCATATCACGTCTGGATCGGAACGCACGCCACGCGCGCAGGAACGACGATCAAGTTCGCGTTAGTGCGGCGGGTTCTGACACGGCCGGAGATGTCTGACCGGGAGGCTCGTGGGGGGCAGGATGTTTGCGAAAACATCGTCGCGACCACGCTGTTGCGACGCGTGAGCGTGGCCCGCCATGCACCGGATAGAAAAGGGATTTTGCGGACAGGACCAGGGCGGTTTCCGGTTCCTTATATACAATCAAAACGATATTTCCTAGTATTTCTACGAATCAAGAAAAGAACAATTTCCATCCGCGAAACAGAAACTGTCAGGGATGGAGCAACGGGTGGGGAAACGTCAGGTGCGATTGATCGGAACCGCGATATTTCTATCGGCGCTCTGGCTCCTGATGTCCGGTCTCTACAAGCCGTTGATCCTCGGATTGGGCGCGGTCTCGGTGCTGCTCGTGGTCTACGTGCTGCACCGGATGGACAGCGTTGACGAGGACCGGGTGACGCTGCCGCTGTCGCCGATTGCGAGCGTGGGATATTTCTTCTGGCTGCTGGTCGAGATCGCCAGGGCAAACTGGGCTGTGACCAAGATCGTGCTGTCGCCGAAGATGCCGATCACCCAGCATCTCTTTGCCGTCCCCTACACGCAGAAATCCGATGTCGGTCAGGTGATCTTTGCAAACTCGATCACGCTGACGCCGGGTACGCTGACGGTCGAGACCGACCTGGGGTATTTCCTGGTGCATGCCCTGGATTATTCGCCTGACGATCTGGTCGCGCTGGCCGACATGGACGCGCGTGTCACCGCCATTGAAACGGAGCGTGCGGGTTGATGTTCGTTGTTGCAACCGTGTCGCTGTTCATCGCGATGATCCTTGTGCTGATCCGTCTGTTCGCGGGGCCGTCGCTCTATGACCGGGTTCTGGCGCTGAACTCGTTCGGGACGCATACGGTGCTGTTCATCGGGGTTATCGGTTTCCTGATGGGACGCCCGGATTTTCTCGATATCGCGCTGCTCTATGCGCTGATCAACTTTGTCGGCACCATCGCGATCCTCAAGTATTTTCGCTATCGTGCCATCGGCGACGTGCGCCGCGACATGAGCGAGGCGGACAGTTGACCCCATGGATATGATCGTCGAAATCCTCAGCTGGGTGTTCATCGTTTCGGGATCGTTCTTCACGATTGTCGGGTCCTTGGGCGTGCTGCGCCTGCCGGATTTCTGGACCCGGTTGCATGGCATGTCGATCAGCGACAGCGCCGGCGTCATCCTGTTGATCCTGGGCATGGCGATGCAGGCGGGGCTGACACTCATCACGGTGAAACTCTTCATCATTCTGGCCTTCCTTTTCATCACCGGACCGACCTCGACCCATGCGGTCGCCAATGCGGCGCTGGTATCGGGGCTCAAACCGCGTTCCGATGTGCCGCCCGAAGAGGATCCCGAATTCAATCCGAACCTCGATACCAAGTAAGGCTGGCCCGAAATAGAAATTTATAGCGATATCATTCTGTTCATACTGCTGGTGCTGACGGCGCTGGCGGTGGTGCGCGCGCAGAGCCTTTTTGCGACCGCGATGCTGTCAGGGGCATTCAGCCTGTTGTCGGCGCTGCTCTTCGTGACGCTGGATGCGGTTGATGTTGCTTTCACCGAGGCCGCCGTGGGGGCGGGGATTTCGACAGTGCTCATGCTGGGCACGCTGGCGTTGACGGCGCGGTTCGAGCGCCCGGCAACCCATTCGCCCGTGATCCCGCTCTTCGTGGTTTTTGTCACCGGTGCGGCGCTGATCTATGGCACGATGGATATGCCGAATTTCGGCGATCCCAACGCCCCGGCCCAGGTTCATCTGGCCCCCGACTTCATTCAGAACAGCCCGCATGAGATCGACGTCCCCAATATCGTGACGGCCATTCTGGCCAGCTATCGCGGGTTCGATACGTTGGGCGAGGTTGCGGTGGTCTTTACCGCCGGGGTCGGTGTTCTGCTGTTGCTCAGCGGGTTGCGCCACCGCCGTCGCCGCCAAGAGAAAGAGGACAGCTGATGCGCCACCACCTCATCCTGCGCGTGGTGACCAAGCTGCTGATCGGCGTCATCATGCTGTTCGCGCTCTATGTGCAGTTTCACGGAGACTATTCACCGGGCGGCGGTTTTCAGGCCGGGGTCATCATGTCGGTCGCGTTCATCATCTATTCCGTGGTGTTCAGCCTCGCCGATGCGCAAAAGGTGCTGCCCCCCTGGTTCGTGCACAAGCTGATGGCGGTCGGCCTGCTGCTCTATGCGCTGACCGGGGTCTACAGCATGTTCGCCGGTTACAATTATCTCGACTATGACGCGATCAACCCGGAGCATCCCGTGAGCGGGCAGCATAACGGCATCATCCTCATCGAGCTTGGCGTCGGCATCACCGTGACCGCCGTGATGGTGACGATCTTCTATGCCTTTGCATCGCGCACACCACCGATGGATGACGAAGCATGGTAAAGGAGTTTGGCCTGGACTGGACCTTTGTCATCGGACACCTGAACTATTGGCTGTTCATCATTCTGATGATGACCGGCCTTTATATCGTGGTCGCCAAGGGCAACCTGGTGAAAAAGATCGTCGGGCTGAACATCTTTCAGACTGCGGTTTTCATGCTTTACATTTCCGTGGGCAAGGTGAAGGGCGGGACCGCCCCGATCTTTCCGGTGGACATGAATATCGATCCGGATGTTCTTTATTCCAACCCGTTGCCGCATGTCCTGATCCTCACGGCCATTGTGGTGGGCGTGGCGACAACATCGCTGGGTCTGGCGCTGGCGGTGCGCATCCGCGAGGAATACGGCACGATCGAGGAAGACAGCATTCAGAAAATAGACAGGGATACCTGCCTGCGGGATGCCAACCTGCATAGCGAAGTCGCGAGCGAGCCGCGCTGATGACAACCGAGACTGTGATCCATACGGCGCTCACGCTGACCGATCAATTGCCGGCGCTTCAGATCGTCGTGCCGTTTGTCGCCGCACCGTTGATCGTGTTGCTGGGGGGGCGCAGATGGGCCTGGCCGATCGCCTTTGCGGCCAGCCTGGCGTCGCTGGTCATTGCGGCGTTGCTGCTGGCCTCGGTTCTGGATGGCAGCATCATTTCCTATCACATGGGGGGCTGGGCCCCGCCCGTCGGGATCGAATATCGCGTCGATGCGGCCAATGCCTTTGTGCTGCTGCTGGTCTCGGCGATCAGCACCGTTGTGCTGCCCTATGCGCGCACCAGCATCGCCCGAGAGGTGTCCGAGCGGCACCACGCGCTGTTTTACACCGCGTATCTCTTGTGTTTCAGCGGGTTGATGGGCGTTGCAATCACCGGCGATGCGTTCAACGTCTTCGTGTTTCTCGAGATTTCGTCGCTCTCGACCTATGTCTTGATCGCGCAGGGGGCGGAGCGCGACAGGCGGGCGCTGACGGCGTCCTATGATTACCTGATCATGGGAACGATCGGTGCTACGTTCTTCGTGATCGGGATCGGTTTCCTCTACATGGCGACCGGCACGCTGAACCTTGCGGATCTGGCCGATCGGATCGCGGACAAGGGCGACAGCCGAACCATTCGCGCGGCCTTTGCCTTCATCGTCGTGGGGATCGGGTTGAAAGTGGCGATGTACCCGGTGCATCGCTGGCTGCCCAACGCCTATACCTACGCGCCCTCGGCCATCACCGCGTTCCTCGCGGCGACGGCCACCAAGGTCGCGGTCTACGTGTTGCTGCGCTTTGTCTTTTCGGTGTTCCAGCCGGCCTTCATATTCGAGGTCCACACGCTGGAATTCATCATCCTTCCCTTTGCGCTCGTGGCGATGTTCGCGTGCAGCTTCGTTGCCGTTTTCCAGAGCGATTTCAAGATGATGCTGGCATTTTCCAGCGTCGCGCAGATCGGCTATATCCTGCTGGGTATCTCGTTTCTGAACGAAACCGGTGTCACGGCGGCGGTCATCCACCTGTTCAATCACGGCATCACCAAGGCGGCGCTGTTCATGGCGGTGGGAGCCTATGTCTACAGTGCGGGCGGATCGTTTTACGACACGATGCAGGGTCTTGGACGGCGGATGCCCCTGACCTCGGCGGCGGTCGTGATTGCCGGGCTCAGCCTGATCGGTGTTCCCGGCACCGCGGGGTTCATTTCCAAATGGGTGCTGGTGCAGGGCGCATTGGAAAAGGGGTGGTGGCCGGTCGCGATCCTGATCGTGGGGTCCAGCCTGCTTGCGGTGATCTATGTCTGGCGGGTGATCGAAGTGCTCTACCTGCAACCCACCCCCGAGGATTCGCGGGTGCGTGAGGTGCCGATGTCGATGCTGGTGCCGATCTGGATCATGGCGCTCGCCTGCATCTGGTTTGGCCTGAATACCGACATGACGATGAGCGCGGCACAGGCGGCGGCGCGCGGTCTGCTGGCCGGGTCTGCCGGGATGATGGGACAATAGGGGGCGGCATGGATACCAACACGGCCATTCTTGCCAGCATGCTGATCCCGGCGCTTGCCGCGATTGCCAACCTTGTGCTGCGCGAGGCACCCAACCTGCGCGACGGCACGACCTTTGTCGCCGCGCTCCTGACCTTTGGCTGCGTTCTCAACATCCTTTACAACGTCGGCAATGGCACCACCGAACCGATGGTTCTGCTGACGGTGATGCCGGGGCTCGAACTCGCCTTCAATGTCGAGCCTCTGGGCCTGATGTTCGCGCTGATTGCCAGCGGGCTCTGGATCCTGACGCATCTCTACGGCGTCGGCTACATGCGCGGCAACAACGAGGATCACCACGCGCGGTTCTTCTGCTTTTTCTCGGTTGCGATCTCGGCGACGCTTGGCATCGCCTTTGCCGCCAACATGTTCACGCTGTTCCTGTTCTACGAGGCATTGACGCTCTCGACCTTTCCTCTGGTCGCGCACAAGGGCACGGATGAGGCGCGGGCCGGCGCGCGGGTTTACCTCGGTATCCTGATCGGCACCTCGATCGGGTTTCTGCTGGTGGCGGTGATCTGGACCTGGACCCTGACCGGGACGCTCGACTTTACCAGGGGCGGTATCCTGCGAGGGAATGTCACGGGTATGATGGTGCCGGTGCTGCTGGCGCTTTATGCCTTTGGCATCGGCAAGGCGGCTCTGATGCCGTTCCACCGCTGGCTGCCGTCCGCGATGGTCGCGCCGACACCGGTTTCGGCCCTGCTGCACGCGGTGGCGGTGGTCAAGGCGGGTGTTTTCACCATGCTCAAGGTTGGTGTCTATATCTTCGGCATCGATTTTCTTGCCGAGACCGGAGCGTCGGAATGGCTGATGTGGCTGGCGGCGTTCTCGATCATCGCGGCGTCGGTCGTGGCGATGACCAAGGACAACCTCAAGGCGCGTCTGGCCTATTCCACGGTCAGTCAACTCAGCTATATCACGCTGGGCATGGCGCTGGCCACGTCGATGGGGGTGCTGGGCGGCGGGCTTCACATCGCGATGCACGCGATGGGCAAGATCACCCTCTTCATGTGCGCGGGGTCGATCTATGTCGCCGTGCACAAGACCGAGATCAGCCAGATGAACGGGCTGGGTCGGGTGATGCCCATCACCTATGGCGCATTCCTGATTGGCGCCCTGTCGATCATAGGATTGCCGCCCCTCGGCGGATCGTGGAGCAAATGGCTGCTGGTGATGGGCGCGGCGGATACCGGGCAATGGGTGATGATTGTCGTGCTGATGGCCAGTTCCCTGTTGAACGTGGTTTACCTGCTGTCGATCGTCGGGCGCGGTTTCTTCATGCCCAATCCCGACATCGCCGAGGGCGCGAAATCCGCCGAGGCGGGCGTGCTGGTCTGGTTGCCGCCGGTGCTGACCGCATTTGGCTGTGTCGTTCTGTTCTTTTACGCAGGAGAGATCGAGAGCTTTCTGACTCCCCTGATTACCGAGGCGGGGGTGAGCGATGGACAATAGGACGCCCGACAATGCCGACACCTATCCGGCCCTGGGCCGGGCGTTCCTGTGGCTGGACAGGCCCGGTGGCGCAAAGGTCGTGCGCTATACTCTCTTCATCCTCTGCGCCCTGCTGATCGTCGCGGATTTTATCTTTTACAAGAAGGGCTATCTTGCGATCGAGGAGTTTCCGATATTCTATGCGCTCTTCGGCTTCTTTTCCTGCGCGGCGCTGTTGATCTGTGCGGTTGTGATGCGTGTCATCCTGGAACGGCCCAGGGATTACTACGCGCCCACGGACGGCGC
This sequence comes from Sedimentitalea sp. XS_ASV28, assembly GCF_041224545.1. NCBI lineage: Bacteria > Pseudomonadati > Pseudomonadota > Alphaproteobacteria > Rhodobacterales > Paracoccaceae > Sedimentitalea > Sedimentitalea sp. XS_ASV28. Next base: position 33,949 of record NZ_JBGFGP010000104.1, read on the forward strand.
CCCCGAACCCTTGCCGCAGGAGCAGGTCGCGAAGGTGGATCACCATGCTTGACGCGCTGCCCACCGCTTTTCTGTTCTTCCTGGCGGCGCTGATCCTGCCGATCCTGCCGCGCGGTCCGCTGCGCAGCCTGCTGGTGCTGATCGTGTCGGTTGTCGCGGGGCTGGCGGTCTATGCGATGCCCATGGGAAATCTCGTGCAGACCGAATTATTCGGCTTCACACTCGATCTCATGCGCGTGGACCCGCTCAGCCGGGTATTCGCGCTGCTGTTCTGCATTGCCGCTTTTCTCGGCGGTCTCTTTGCCTGGCACCTGCGCGATACGGTGCAACAGGTGGCGATGCTGCTCTATGTGGGGGCGGCCATCGGGGCGGTTTTTGCCGGGGATCTCGTCACCTTGTTCTTCTACTGGGAAGGCACGGCGATTTCGTCGGTGTTCCTGATCTGGGCACGTCGCAGCGAAGGATCGTATTTTTCGGGGATGCGCTATCTCACGATCCAGATCGGCTCGGGCGTGATGTTGCTGGCCGGCATCATCCTGCACTACAGCGCCACGGGCAGCATCGCATTCGACGCCATGACGCTGGACTCGCCGGCAAGCTGGCTGATCTTCATTGCCTTCGGGGTCAAGGCGGCCTTCATCCTGCTCAACAACTGGATGATCGATGCCTACCCCTCGGCCACCGTCACCGGCACCGTCATCCTGTCGGCCTTTACCACCAAGCTGGCGATCTACGCGCTGGCCCGTGGTTTTGCCGGGACCGAGCTGCTGATCTATATCGGGGCGGCCACGGCGGTTTATCCGTTGATCTGGGCACAACTGGAAAATGATCTGCGGCGGGTGGTGGCCTATGCGCTGAACCTGCAACAGGGGTTCATGTTCGTTGGCATCGGCATTGGCACCGAACTGGCGCTGAACGGGGCGATTGCGCATGCGTTTGTCGGCGTGCTGTATGGCATGCTCCTGTTCATGACGCTCGGCGCTGTGATGTATCGCACCGGCACCAGCCGGGCCACCGATCTTGGCGGGATCTACAAGACGATGCCGCTGACCGCGCTGTTCTGTCTGGTGGGCGCGGCCTCGATTTCGGCCTTTCCGCTCTTTGCGGGTTTCGTTTCCAAATCGCTGATCATCTCGGCGACGGCCAAGGGATCGTACTATGTGGTCTGGGGCTGCCTGCTGCTCGCCAGCGCCGGAGGCTTTCTGGTCTGCGGCCTGAAGGTGCCGTTCTTTGCCTTTTTCAGCAAGGATAGCGGCCTGCGCCCGCGCGAGGCACCCGGTCATATGTTGCTGGTCATGGGACTGACGGCGGTGCTCTGTGTTCACGCAGGCACGAATCCGACCGCCCTTTATTCGCTGCTGCCGTATGACGTGAGCTATCAGCCTTATTCGACCGGCCATATCATCACGCAATTGCAGTTGCTGCTGTTCTCGGCACTGGCATTTGCCCTGCTGTTGCCGACCCGGTTGTACCCGCGCCCGAACCCGACGGTGAATCTCGATTTCGACTGGGTCTACCGGCGTTTGCTGCTGGGGGCGATCGGTCTGCTCGCGATCCCGGTGCGCGGGTTCTTCCGTGCGCTGGACCGGTTCAAGGCCGGTCCGCTGAAGGCGCTGATCCGCACGCTTTACAATACCTACGGGCCAATGGCGCGCACCTCGCAATTCTGGCCGACCGGGGCGATGGTGCTCTGGATCGCGATCCTGCTTGGGGTCACGCTGCTGGTGAGCTACGCCTCCTGAATTTCGGACCGTGAATCGGGCTGATCAAGGCTGGTGTCCGGCTGGCTTGCCGTGCATGGTGTGCGCGTTGACGCCGTGATCCGAGGAAAGAAGTGCCATGACTTTTCAGCCCAACTCGCCCGAGGCCCGTGATGTGGCCTATCATCTGCACAGCTACACCAACGCCCGCGCCCATCAGGAAGACGGGCCGCTGATCATCGAACGTGGCGACGGTGCCTATGTGATCGACAACAGCGGCAATCGCTATCTCGAAGGCATGGCGGGGTTGTGGAGTGTCGGTGTCGGGTTCAACGAGCCGCGTCTTGCGGCGGCAGCAGCGCGGCAGATGGAGAAGCTGCCGTTCTATCACACGTTCGGCAGCCGCTCGCACGGGCCTGCGGTGGATCTGGCGGAAAAGCTGATTCAGCTTGCTCCGGTGCCGATGAGCAAGGTGTTCTACACCAATTCCGGATCCGAGGCCAATGACTCGGTGCTGAAACTGCTGTGGTATCGCTCAAACGCCATGGGGCAGCCGCAACGCAAGAAGATCATCAGCCGCCTGCGTGGGTATCACGGCGTGACCATCGCATCGGCGAGCATGACCGGCTTGCCGACGAACCACGAATCCTTTGACCTGCCCATTGCCAACGTGCTGCATACCGGCAGCCCGCATCACTATCGCGATGCGCGCGAGGGCGAGAGCGAAGTCGAATTTGCCACCCGCCTGGCGGCCGAACTCGAAGAGATGATTCTTGCCGAGGGGCCGGAAACGGTGATGGCCTTCATTGCCGAGCCGGTGATGGGGGCCGGCGGCGTCGTGGTGCCGCCTAAGACCTACTGGGCGCGGATCCAGGAGGTGCTGCGCAAATACGATATCCTGCTGGTCGCGGACGAGGTGATTTGCGGCTTTGGCCGCACCGGGAAAATGTTCGGTTCGCAGACCTTCGACATGAAACCCGATGTCCTGGTGATGTCCAAGCAGATCACGTCGAGCTATTTTCCGCTTTCGGCCTTCATGATCAACGACAAGGTGTTCGAACCGCTGGCCGACGAAAGCAACCGGATCGGCGTGCTGGGTCATGGTTTCACCGCGGCCGGTCATCCGACCGGGGCGGCGATCGCATTGGAGAATATCGCGATCATCGAGGAACGCGGGCTTGTCGCCAATGCCGCCGAGATGGGCGGCTACCTGCATGAGCGGCTGAGAGAAGTCGCCGATCATCCGCTCGTGGGCGAGGTGCGCGGCGTCGGTCTGCTCGCTGCGGTCGAACTTGTGCTCGACAAACAGACGCGGAGCGCGGCGGAGAAACCGGGGCAGCTTGGCAAACACGCGGCCGGGCGGCTCTTCGCGCATGGGGTGATTTCGCGGCCGATGGTCGATGCGCTTGCCTTCTGTCCGCCGATGATCGTCAACCGGGGCGACATCGACGGGTTCCTCTCCGCACTTGGCACGTCGCTTGACGAGACCGCCGACGCCTTTGGCATTTCGCGCTGACAGGGCAGGGCGCAACATGGCAGGACCGCTTGATGGCGTTCGCGTCGTCGACCTTACCACGATGATCTCGGGCCCCTTGGCCACCATGACCCTTGCGGATCAGGGGGCCGAGGTGATCAAGATCGAGCATCCCAGGGGGGGCGATCACAGTCGCCAGGTGGCCGACCGGCGCGGCGGTTTTGCCGCGTCGTTTCTGAACAACAACCGCAACAAGCGGTCCATCGCGCTGAACCTCAAGGACCCGCGCGGGATCGAGGCGGCGCTCAGGCTCTGTGAGGGCGCCGATGTGTTCATCCAGAACTTTCGCCCGGGCGTTGCCGAGCGGATCGGCCTTGGCGAGGCGGCGGTGCGCGCGGCGCGACCCGATATCGTCTATACCTCGATTGCCGGTTTCGGGTTCGAGGGCGACTGGGCGGGCAAACCGGTTTATGATCCGCTGATCCAGGCGCTGTCGGGATTGGCCAGCGTGCAGGGGGGCGGGGCCAGACCCAGGCTGGTGCGCACCATCGTGCCCGACAAGGTGACCGCGCTCCAGGCCAGCCAGGCGATCACCGCAGCGCTTTTTGCCCGCCAGCGCAGCGGGCAGGGCACGCATCTGCGGCTGTCGATGCTGGATACCATGATCGCCTTTCTGTGGAGTTCGGATATGGCGGGGCATACCTTTGTCGGTGACGAGGTGCCCGAGCAGGATGCCGAGGTCGCGCAGAATTACGTGGAACTGATCTATCAAACCGCCGATGGCTGGATGGCGGTGTCGGCGCATACCGACAGCACCTGGGCCGGGCTGTGCGCCGCTGTCGACCGACCCGACTGGCTGGCGGATCCGCGGTTCGCCACGGTCGCCGCGCGCGAGGTGAACAAGGCCGCGCGGCTGGACCTGACACAACAGGCGCTGATTACCGACAGCACCGGCAACTGGATGCAACGGCTGCCCGCGCATGACGTGCCCTGCGCGCCGGTTCTGACGCGCACGCAGATGTATGCGCACCCGCAGGTCGTCGCCAACGGCGCGATCATCGAAACCGATCATCCACAGGCCGGCCGGTTGCGTCAGGCCCGACCGCCCGCGCAATTCTCGGCAACGCCTCTGGATGTACCGCGCCCGGCGCGTCGCCTGGGCGAGGACACCCGTGCAGTGCTGAGCGATGCCGGTTACGATGACCGGGCCATTGACGCGATGATCGCCGCAGGCGTGGCCACCGAAGCACAGGACAGCGAAACATGATCGATCTTTACTATGCCCCGACGCCCAATGGCTGGAAGGCCGCGATCATGCTCGAAGAGTGCGGGATCGATTATCGCCCCAACCTGCTGCGCCTGTCCGACGGCGATCAGTTCTCGCCCGATTTTCTTGCCATCAGCCCGAATGCCAAGATACCGGCGATCCTCGATCACGATCCTGCGCCCGCGTGGGGGCGCGATCCGGTTCCGGTTTTCGAATCCGGTGCGATCCTGCTCTATCTCGCTGAAAAGACGGGCCGCTTTCAGCCTCCGGCCAGCGACCTGCGGGGCCGCAAGGAGATGATGGAATGGCTGTTCTGGCAGGTCGGCAATCAGGGGCCGATGGGCGGGCAACTCAGCCATTTCCGCAACTACGCGCCCGATGATCAGAAAGACTATGGGTTCAATCGGTATCTTGGCGAATATGACCGCAATCTCGGCGTGCTGGAAAACCGTCTGGCGGGGCGCGACTGGATACTCGACGACTATTCGATTGCCGACATGCTGATCTTTCCCTGGGCGTTTATCGCCAAGCCGCTGGGCGCGTCGCTGGACGACTTTCCCAATGTCGCCGGCTGGCGGGCGCGGATCAAGTCCCGCCCGGCAGTGCAGTGCGCCATCGACCTGAACAAGTCGGATCAGAACAGGGGACGACACCGGGTCGACAACAACTCGGTTCTGTTCAACCAGTCCGCAGCGTCCCTGCGGCCGCGCTCCGAAGAGAGCGGTTCCTGACACCGGGACCGCGCCTGGCGGTCCCGGTGGTTGCTTTACTTCTGAAGATCGGTCCAGATCCGGGTATAGATCGCCTGCACATCGGGCGGGCAGGTTTCGTTGAACACGCCGACGCTTCTCAGCTCTTCGGGAATGACAATCTCCGGCGCGGTCCTCATGTCCTCGGGCATGAATTCCTCGGACCCCGCGATACCATTGGCATAGCGGGCGAACTCGGAAATCAACGCGGCGTTTTCCGGCTCCATGATGAAATTCTGAAACGCCTTGGCTTCATCGACATTCTGCGCGTCCTTGAGCACCGCGACCACATCCATCCAGACCGGATAGCCTTCCTTGGGATAGCCATAGGCGATGTTGTCGTTCTGCAGGCGCATGCGGAAACTTGATCCGTTCCAGTTCACCCCGGCCCAAAGGTCTTCCTTGGCGAATTTCTCGATATTGCCGTAATCCATGCCGAGCCAGGATTTCTTGGCCTCGACCAGAGTATCGCGTACCTTCTTGAGCACGTCCTTGTCGCCGGTACAGGGCTCGCCGCCGTGATAGAGGATGGCCAGCGACATCACATCGCCCATTTCAGGCACCACGTTGATCTTGCCCGCAAGCTCTTCCGGAGGATCGAGGAATATGGCCGAGGTGTTGATATCGCCGTCGTAATACTTGGTGTTCACCACGACGCCGGTGGTCCCCCATTGCCACGGCACGGTATAACGGCGGCCCGGATCCCATTTCACGTCGACCCAGGCCGGGTCCATGTTCTTGAAATTCTCCATCTGGTCCGGGCGGCTTTCGAGCAACAGCCCTTCGTTGATCCAGATCGGCACATAGGTGTGTGTGGGCACGACGATATCAAAGCCATGACCTCCGGCCTTGACCTTGGCCAGCGCCGTGTCGTTGCTGTCGAAATCGGTGACCGTGACCTTGATCCCGGTCTCGGCCTCGAATTTCTCGATCAGCTTGGGGTTGGTGTAATTGCCCCAGTTGTAGATGTTCAGTTCCTGTGCGGCGGCACCGGTCGCCAGAAGCGCAAGCGCCGATGCGGCGGATAGCAGATATTTCATCAGGTATACTCCTAGTTGGTGTTCGGGTTCCCGCTCCCGGTTCGTCACGACCGGGTTGGCGCTGGTCAGCGTTTTCTCATGGTGAGCATGAAGAACAAGCTGACCAGGATTGCGCCCGCGACGAGGATCGCGGTCGAAATGGCGTTGATTTCGGGTGTCACGACGCGCCTGAGCTGGCCGAGCATATAGGTTGGCAAGGTGTCCTGACCGGCGGATTTCACGAACTCGGTGATCACCACGTCGTCCAGCGAGATCACGAAGGCCAGCATCAGCCCCGCCACGATGCCCGGCCACATCAGCGGCAGCGTCACGCGGCGAAAGACCTGCCAGCGCGAGGCATAGAGATCTGCGGCGGCGGCTTCGAGAGAGGTATCCATGGTTTCGAGCCGCGCGCGGATCGGCAAATAGGCGAAGGGCACGCAAAACGCGGTATGTGCGACGATCAGGTAGATCATGCTGGTATGCCCGGTCCAGACCTTGACCGCCGCAAAGACGATCAGCAGGGCGACGGCGGTCACGATCTCGGGCACCATCAGGGGCTGGTTGACCAGCGCATAGATCATGGTGCGACCGGGAAACCGTCGGGTGCGGGTCGTGGCGAGCGCGGCCATGGTGGCCGCGACGGTGCCGATCGACGCCGCCACGGTCGCGAGATAGAGCGAGCGCAGGGCGGCGTCCTGTACCTGTTCATTGGCAATCGCGCGCTGGTACCAGCGCAACGAGAAGCCTTCCCAGATCGCCAGCGAGGTGCCGGCGTTGAAGGAATAGGTCACGAGGATCATGATCGGCGCATAGAGCACCACGAAAGTGAACAGCGCCACGATGGCAAAGCCGGGCAGGGTGCGCACGGAATAGCCGCGTGCTTTCGATGTCGGGGCGTCGCGTGTCGGATCAGTCATCGGCCTGCTCCCGCGAAGTGACGCGCACATACCAGATCAGCGAAACCATCACCGCCGCCATCAGCATAAGCGACAGCGCAGCGCCCAGGGGCCAGTTGCGGCCGGCGCCGAATTGCAGTTCGATCAGGTTTCCGAACATCAGGTTCTTGCCGCCGCCCAGCACGCGCGGCGTGACATAGGCGCCCAGCGACGGAATGAACACGAGGATCGACCCGGCGATGATTCCGGGCTTGATGAGCGGCAGGATGACCCGGCGAAACGCCGTCCAGCGCCCGGCATAGAGATCATGCGCCGCTTCGACCAGCCTAAAATCCAGCTTGTCCACCGCCGCATAGACCGGCAGCACCATCAACGGCAGGTAGACATAGGTCATGCCGAAGGCGATGGCGAAATTGGTGAACATGAGCTGGATCGGCGTGTCGATGACACCGATTAAAATGAGGATGTTGTTGAACACGCCTTCGGCGCGCAGCAGTTCCTGAATCGCGATGGTGCGCACCAGCAGGTTGGTCCAGAACGGCACCGTGATCAGGAACAGCCAGAATTCCCGTCGGCCAGGCGGTTGCGTGGCAATGAACCACGCGGTCGGAACGCCAAAGATCAGGGTCGTCACCGTGGTGATCAGCGATAGCGACAGGCTGCGCCAGAAGATCGAAAGATGCGCGTCGGCCCACATCAGCGTGTCGTCGAAAATGTCGCGCTGAAGAAAGATGCCGACCCAGCCGTCGGTCGAGAACTCCCACTTGACGTTGCCATAGTCGCCGGGCGCGAGAAAGGAATAGACCACCATCACCAGCAGCGGCCCGGTTGCCGCGCAGACGATGATAACAAGCGCAGGCAGCGACAACAGCCAGCGGCGGCGGGTGTCCTGGCGCGCGGCTTCGGCTTCGAGGTCGCCGGGGGCAAAAGGCGGGCTGGTGTCGGTCACGGCCTCAATCCCTCAGAACGGTGATGGCACCGGGCGCAAAGCTCATGGCGACGGTGCCGCCCAGACCGGGCAGCGCGTCATCGCTTCCGGGTGCATTCGCCATGCGCACCTTGACCAGTTCGCCGGTTTCCAGGCGCAGGTGAACCGCTGTCGCGTCCCCCGAATAGACGATGTTCTCGATCACCGCGGCTATTTCATTGCCGGAGGGTTGGCCCGCGCGCAAACTGGCGTGCTCGGGACGGATCAGAACGCTGACTGCGCCATCGGCGACGCCATGTGGAACCGTCACATCGAACCGTCCGCCCGCGCGCAGCGTCACGGTATTGCCCGTCAGTTCGGCGTCCAGAAAATTCGACTCACCGATGAAATTGGCCACGAAGCGCTCGGCGGGGCGTTCATATATATCCCGGGGCGACCCGATCTGGAGAATCTTGCCCGCGCTCATCACCGCGATGCGGTCGGACATGGTCAGCGCCTCTTCCTGATCGTGGGTGACGAAGATGAAGGTGATCCCTGTTTCGTGTTGCAACCGTTTGAGTTCGATCTGCATTTCCTTGCGCAGCTTGAGATCGAGCGCGGATAGCGGTTCGTCGAGAAGCAGCACTTCGGGATGCGGGGCGAGGGCGCGGGCGAGCGCGACGCGCTGTTGCTGCCCGCCCGAAATTTCCGAGGTGCGGCGGTTCTTGAGCGGCTCCATCTGCACCAGCCTGAGCATCCGGTCCACCGTTTCGGCAATCTCGGATTTGGGCTTGCCCAGCATCTCGAGCCCGAACGCGATGTTGCCTGCGACGCTCATATGCGGAAACAGCGCATAGTTCTGGAACACCGTGTTGATCGGGCGCTGGTTCGGGGGCAGGCGCGAGATGTCCCGCCCGCCCAGTTGCAGCGTTCCCATCGTCGGCGGCTCGAACCCGGCAATCAGCCGCAGCAGCGTGGTCTTGCCGCAACCGGACGGACCCAGCAGCGTGAAGAATTCATTTCGGCGAATCGACACGGAGACGTCATCAAGCGCGCGCACCTCCTGCTCTCCGCCAAAAATCTTCGAGACGCGGTTGACCTCAACCGCAGAGATATCAGACGCAATGTCCGGATGTGTCAGTTGATCCATGTTCCCCGTTGGTCTTGTGCGGACCCGGAGACCTGCTCCGGCCCTGTTTTCTTTCAGCCTATATCAAAGTCCGAGCGATGCAATAGATCCGGCTTGCGACCGGGCGAGGCCAGGATGGGCCTGCCCGGAAACTGACCAATGGGAAATGATGTCCGGGGTTTGGGCTTGCCGGGGCTGCCTGGAAGTGTTAGCGCTACCATAGACCTTTGCTTCACCAGTTGCGCGACAGGTTCCGGTGAATTCGAGCGGTGCCTTGCAAGCGCCGCCGATCGCATGTGCGGGGATCGAAACGCGACCAGACTTGAAAGAGAAAGCGCTCTCATGGTTTTACATTCCAAAATCGCGGAAGTCACGGACCGGATCGTCGCGCGCAGCAACGAGACGCGGGGCCGGTATCTGGATCGCATGCGCAGCGCCGCCGACAAGGGCCCGGCCCGCGCGCACCTGTCATGCAGCGGTCAGGCACATGCTTTTGCCGGCGCCGGGCCTGATCAGCAGGCGCTGGCCACCGGAACCGGCGGCAACCTTGGGATTGTTACCGCCTATAACGACATGCTGTCGGCCCATCAGCCGTTCGAGCGCTATCCCGAGCTGATCCGTGCGGCGGCGCGCAAGGTCGGCGGAACCGCGCAGGTTGCGGGCGGGGTTCCGGCAATGTGCGATGGTGTCACGCAGGGTGAGGTGGGCATGGAGCTCAGCCTGTTTTCCCGCGACGTGATCGCGCTCGCGGCCGGGGTCGCGATGAGCCACAACACCTATGACGCGGCGGTCTTCCTGGGTGTCTGCGACAAGATCGTTCCCGGGCTGGTGATCGCGGCGCAGGCGTTTGGCCACATCCCCATCGTGTTCCTGCCGGCGGGGCCGATGACCTCGGGGCTGCCCAACGATGAAAAGGCCAGGGTGCGCCAGAAATTTGCCGCCGGCGAGGTGGGGCGCGATGCGCTGATGGCGGCAGAGATGGCGGCGTATCACGGGCCGGGCACCTGCACCTTTTACGGCACCGCCAACACCAACCAGATGTTGATGGAATTCATGGGCCTGCACCTGCCGGGGTCGAGCTTTGTCAATCCGAATACGGAATTGCGCGACGCGCTGACCGTTGCGGGGGCACAGCGCGCCCTGTCGCTCAGCGCGCTGGGCAACAATTACACGCCGGTGTTTGATATCCTGACCGAACGCGCATTCGTGAACGGGATCGTCGGACTGCACGCCACCGGTGGATCGACCAATCTGCTCATTCATCTGGTGGCGATGGCGCGTGCCGGGGGGATCATTCTGGATTGGGAAGATTTTTCGGATCTCTCCGAGGTCGTGCCGCTGATGGCGCGCGTCTATCCGAACGGCCTGGCGGATGTGAACCATTTTCATGCGGCGGGCGGCCTTGGCTACATGATCGGAGATCTGCTCGACTCGGGTCTTCTGCATCCGGACACCCGCACGGTCGCCGGCGACGGGCTGGCGCATTATACCGAGGAACCGCGGTTGAAGGACGGCCTCCTGACTTGGGAACAGGGCAGCGGCACCTCGCTGAATGACAAGATACTGCGCCCCGTATCCGATCCGTTCCAGGCCAATGGCGGGTTGAAACGGCTGGCCGGCAATCTGGGGACGGCGGTGATGAAAATCTCTGCGGTTGCGCCGGAACATCGCACGGTCGAGGCACCGGTGCGGGTGTTTCACGATCAGGATGCGGTCAAGGCGGCGTTCAAGGCCGGTGAGTTCATGGAGGACACGATCGTTGTCGTGCGCTTCCAGGGGCCGAAGGCCAACGGCATGCCCGAATTGCACAGCCTGACCCCGTTGCTCTCCATCCTTCAGGGCAAGGGTATCCGGGTCGCGCTTGTGACGGACGGGCGCATGTCGGGTGCGTCGGGCAAGGTTCCGGCGGCGATCCATGTCAGCCCCGAGGCGCTGGACGGGGGCTCGATTGCACGGTTGCAGGATGGTGATATCCTGCGCGTCGACGCCGAGAGCGGGGCGCTTGAAATCCTGACCGAGGGTGTTCTTGACCGGCCCGCCGCGCAAGCGGATCTTTCCGCGAACGAGGCGGGTCTGGGGCGCGAACTTTTTGCCAATTTCCGCCGTGCCGTCTGTTCCGCAGACAGCGGCGCAACCATTTTCGGAGTATGAGCCATGACTCTCTCACCCCGGGACGCGAGCCGGCGTACCCGCGAAATCTGTGCCCGCGCGCCCATCGTTCCTGTGATTGTCGTTCACGATGTCGCCCACGCCCGCCCGCTTGCCGAGGCGCTGGTGGCGGGCGGCCTTCCCGCGCTTGAGGTCACGCTGCGCACGCCCGTCGCGCTTGAAGCAATCCGGATCATGTCCGAGGTTCCCGGAGGCATTGTCGGTGCGGGAACCCTCGTTACGCCGCAGGACGTGCGCGCCGCGTGCGAAGCAGGGGCGCGGTTCGGCGTCTCTCCGGGCGCGACGCCGACCCTGCTCGATGCCTGCGAGGCCGAGGATCTGCCGACGCTGCCGGGCGCGGCAACCGCGACCGAGGCGATGATGCTGCTTGAGCGCGGGTATGACATGCTCAAGTTCTTTCCCGCCGAAGCCTCTGGCGGTGCGCCTGCGCTCAAGGGCATCGGTGCGCCATTGCCGCAGATCACCTTCTGTCCGACCGGCGGTGTCAGCCCCGGCAATGCCGCAAGCTATCTGGCGCTGTCCAACGTGCTCTGCGCGGGGGGCAGCTGGGTCGCACCCGCCGATCTGATGAAAGCGGGTGACTGGGCCGGTATCGAAGCGCTTGCACGCGAGGCGAGCCAGCTGTCGGCCTGAACCGGTCCAGGCCCGACTCTCAGCAATGTTGCAGGATCGCCCGGATGCCGGCCGCGCAAAAACGCACCAGTTCGTCCTGATGATCCGCTCCGATTGTACCGGTCGCGCCCAGCGTCTCGATGCGCCACGACGAGGTGAGCAGCGCCAGCATCGCGGACACGGAATAGACAAATCCCGATGCAATCGCCGGGCGCCGCGCGTCGGGAAACAGGCTGGCGAACTCGTCGATGAACCGGTTGGCCGTGGGGTCGAAACACTCCGCAGCAAGATCGCGCCATCGCGAATCCGCCGACGCGATCGCCACGAGTCGTGCATAGGCCAGCCATTGCACGTCACCGCTTGCCGCGCGGTCCAGATATGGCCCGACAAAGCATCCGAGCAGGTCTTCCACCGTCATCGGCCCGGCGGATTTGCGGGCGGTCAGCCGGTCGATACGTTCGGTTGACAGATCATCGGCGCGCCGTTTGACCGTCTGGCAAAACAGCTCTGCCTTGCCACCCCCGTGGTGATGAACCAGCCCCACCTGGGTTCCTGCCAGAGCCGCAATGTCGCGTAGGGTTGCGGCATCGAATCCCTTGTCCGCAAACACGGTTTCCGCCGCATCAAAGATGCGTTCGCGGGTTCGAATGGCCCGTTCGGACGGGGCACGTTGACGTCGGGTTTCTGAAATCGCCATAAAATCAGCTTGCCTTAGATTGAACGGTTGTTCAAGTTAATGGGGTGACGTCGGCGAGGGAACGGATGAAAGATACGCGTGAACAGTTTGCCCTGATTGGCGCAGGGCCAATGGGGCTGGCCGCGGCCAAGACCCTGCACGAGCAGGGCATCGCCTTTCAGGGGTTCGAGCTGCATTCGGATGTGGGCGGGCTCTGGGACATAGATAACCCGAAATCCACCATGTACGAGAGCGCGCATCTGATCTCATCGAGGCGGATGACCGAGTTCACCGACTTTCCGATGCGCGACGAGGTGGCGGAATACCCGTCCCATCGCGAGATGAAGCGGTATTTCGGCGACTTTGCCGGTCACTTCGACCTGCGACGACACTTCAGGTTCGGTAGCGAAGTGCTGCGCACCGAACCTCTGGGCGAAACCGGAGAGGGGTGGCGCGTGGTCTGGCGCGATGACACCGGCGAGCATGAGGCGATCTATGCCGGCGTGCTGATCGCCAACGGCACGCTCTCCGAGCCGAACCGGCCGTGTTTTGCGGGCACGTTTGACGGGGAACTGATCCATGCCGCCGAGTACCGGAGTGCTGCGCAGTTCGATGGCAAACGGGTGCTGGTGGTCGGGGCCGGCAATTCCGGCTGTGACATAGCGGTGGATGCGATCCATCATGGGATCAGCTGCGACCTGTCGATGCGCAGGGGCTATCATTTCGTGCCGAAATACGTGTTTGGCAAACCCGCCGACACGGTGGGCGGCGGCATCAGGCTGCCAAAATGGCTCAAGCGCAAGGTCGATGCGCTGATCCTTGGCTGGTTCGTCGGCAACCCGCAGAAATACGGGTTCCCCAAACCGGACCACAAGCTGTATGAAAGCCATCCGATCGTGAATTCGCTGGTTCTGTACCATGCGGGTCACGGCGATCTGCGCGTCCGTCCGGATATCGACAGGCTCGACGGGCATACGGTCCACTTCCGCGATGGCAGCCGGGCCGATTATGACATGATCCTCGCGGCGACGGGTTACCGGCTGCATTACCCGTTCATCGACGACGCGCTGCTGAACTGGCAGGGCGATGCGCCGCACCTCTATCTCAATGCCATGCACCCGACGCGTGACGATCTGTTCGTGCTGGGCATGATCGAGGCGACAGGTCTTGGCTGGCAGGGGCGGCATGAACAGGCCGAACTGGTTGCCCGCTACATTGCCGGCCTGCGTCTTGCGCGCAACGAAGCCCGGCTGCTGCAGGCGGAAAAGGCCGATAGCTATACCCGCGTGACCGGTGGCATGTCCTATCTGAACGTGGCGCGGATGGCCTATTACGTTGACAAGACGACCTATCGGGCTGCGGTCAACGCCTGGATCACGGCGCTGGGCGGGAAGGGGGCATGACAGGTATCGACGACATCGTCCTGAATTTCAGCCCCGGTTCCCTGACGGTGCTGAACGCGGTGCTGGCGATCGTGATGTTCTCGGTCGCGATCGACCTTCGCCCGTCCGATTTTCATCGACTCATGCAGGCACCCAAGCCGTTGATCACCGGGCTGATCTCGCAATTCGTCGTCCTGCCGGCGCTGACCTATTGCCTTGTGCTGCTGACGCAACCGCGCCCCTCCATCGCGCTTGGCCTGATCCTCATTGCGGCGTGTCCGGGGGGCAATATCTCGAATTTCATCACCCACAGGGCCGGTGGCAATGCGGCGTTGTCCGTGTCGCTGACGGCGTTTGCCACGGTTGCGACCGTATTCGTGACGCCCTTCAACATTGCATTCTGGGGCAGCCTCTATGCGCCGACCCGCGAGATACTGCAGCGCACCGAGATCGATCCGCTCAGCGTGGCGATCACCGTCGGTTTCATGCTGATCCTGCCGCTGGTGCTTGGCGTTACGCTGAACAGCCGACGTCCGGATATCGCGGCACGGATCCGGCCGATGCTGCAATGGATCTCGTTCGGCATTTTCATCGCCTTCGTCCTGCTGGCGCTTGCGGCGAACTGGACGTTTTTTCTGCAATACGCCGGAGCGGTCGCGGTCCTGGTCATCCTGCACAACGCGATTGCGCTGGCGGCGGGCTATGGCTGCGCGACACTCGCGGGGGTTTCCTCCTTTGACCGGAGGGCCATCACGATCGAAACGGGTATCCAGAACTCCGGGCTCGGGCTGGTGTTGATCTTCGGATTTTTCGGCGGGCTTGGCGGCATGGCCGTGGTGGCGGCGTTCTGGGGCATATGGCACGCAATTTCAGGGCTGGCGCTCGCCGCGCTGCTCGGTCGGACGGAGGCCGCCCGATGCCCCGCATCCTGATCACCGGCGCCTCCGGCATGATCGGGCGGGCGCTGCTGCGGGCGCTGGCCACGCGGCAAACGCATGAAATCGTCGCGACCGATCTGGCGCCGGCACCCGACCTGCCGGCGACGATCCCGTTCGAGCGTCTGGACGTGACAGGCCCGGATGCGGCGGCTGTTGTCGCGCGGCACCGACCGGATGTGATCGTGCACCTGGCCTCGATCGTGACGCCCGCCAGGGGGATGCCCCGTGACACGGCCTATGCGGTCGATGTCACGGGAAGCCGCAACGTGTTGCAGGCGGCGCTCGAACACGGGGTGCGGCGGCTGGTGGTGACGTCGTCGGGTGCCGCATATGGCTATCATGCGGACAACCCCGTGCCTTTGCGCGAGAGTGATCCATTGCGCGGCAATACCGCCTTTCCCTATGCCTATCACAAGCGGCTGGTCGAGGAGATGCTTGCGCAGGCCCGCTCCAATGCGCCGGGCCTCGAACAGGTGGTACTGCGTGTCGGAACGGTGCTTGGCGCGGGCACCGACAACCAGATTACCGCGCTGTTTCGCAAACCCCGCCTGCTCGCCATCAGAGGCAGCGACAGCCCCTTCGTCTTTATCTGGACCGAGGATCTGGCGCGTATCCTGGAACGTGCGGCGACCGATGGTCCGGCGGGCGTCTTTAACGTGGCCGGGGACGGGGTGATGGGGATCTCCGATCTGGCAGAGGTGCTCGGCAAGCCTGTGCTCTGCCTGCCGGCGGTGGCTCTGCGCGCGGTATTGGCCATCGCCCACCCGCTGGGGCTGAGCGGTTATGGCCCCGAGCAGGTGCGCTTTCTGCAATATCGCCCGGTGCTGGCCAATACCGCGCTGAAGGCCGATTTCGGATATATCCCGCAAAAGAGCAGTCGCGAGGTTTTCGATCTCTGGAAACAGGCGGCCGGACTATGAAGACAGCCGTCATTTCCGGTGGCGCAGGCGGTCTGGGCCGAGCGTTGGCAGACCGGTTGCAGGCGCGCGGATACCGGACCTTCCTGCTCGATCTCGATGTGGGCGATCTGGTCGAAACCGAGCGCCAGGTGCCGGTTGCCTGCGACCTGACGGATCGTGATCAGCTTGCCGCCGCCGCTGACCGGATACGGCAGCGGCATCCATGTATCGACCTCGTGATCTACAGCGCGGGAATTACCCAGATCGGCGCCTTTGCCGACCTTCGGGACGCGACGCATCGCAAGGTGTTCGAGGTCAACTACTTTTCGGCAACGGCTCTTGCCGGGGCATTGCTTCAGGCGGTGCGGGCAGCCGGGGGAACCCATCTGGCCATCTCGTCAGTTGCCGGATTCGCGCCGCTGTTTCATCGCACGGCCTACGCCGCGTCCAAGCACGCGCTTGAAGGTTTCTTCAAATCGCTGCGCTCGGAAGAGGCGCTGCACGGGGTGCGATGCCAGATCGCCGCGCCCTCGTTTGTCGCGACGAATATCGGCAATCCGCAGCTTTGCGCCGATGGCACATCGCGGCCCGGCGCGGCGGCGGATGGGCTCGATCTCATGAGCGCCGATCAGGCGGCGGATGTCATCCTGCGCGGACTGGACAGCGGTGCGCCGCTTATCCCGGTGGGACGCATTGCGCGGCTCTCGTGGTGGCTCAACAGCCTGTCGCCGGGTTTCTTCCAGCGTCTTATGGAGCGCAATATTCGCGACCTCTGACTCCTTCCGTGCAAAACCGCTCTTGCTCGTGCCCGCGATTTCCGGCACCACATCGGGTGGACGGAACGGGGGAGCTTTCCGATGACATTGGCCTATATCAGAACCATGGCGCGCGGGCAGACCGACATCCTGCTTTCGGATTTCGCGGATCGTCTGATCGCTCGCGGGGTGCGCGTCGGCGGTGTCGTACAATCCAACACCACCTGTTCGGACAGCCACCTTTGCGACATGGATGTGCGCGTGATGCCGGATGGACCGGTGTTCCGGATTTCGCAATCCCTTGGCGCGGGGGCGCGCGGATGCCGGTTGAACCCCGATGCGCTGGAGCAGGCGGTGGGCCATGTGGCACAATCGCTGGACGCGGCGTCGGGGCGGCTGCCGCAGGTGTTGATCGTCAACAAATTCGGCAAGCACGAAGCGGACGGGCGCGGGTTCCGGCCATTGATCGCCGAGGCGATGCTCGCGGGTATTCCCGTGCTGACCGCAGTGAACCCGACCAACCATGCGCAATTCCGCGACTTTGCCCAGGGACTGGAGCTATGCCTGCCAGGGACCATGACGGCGCTGCTGGACTGGGCCGCCGAGGTCGTTCCGGCCGAACAGATCGCGTAGCTGCCCTGCCTTTGATGGCGATGCCGGGTTTGCGTGGAGTGGTCGTTTTGCGTCAGCGGACCAGCGTCGGAATCACTGCGATCAGGGCATAGGTCTCACCCGACACGACCTTGTCGCGCAGGGCGAGGATCACGCGGTTGGCGGTTGTCTCAAGCACGACGGCCTGCACGACATGGGCAGTGTCAGACATCAGCGTGACGCTATGGGTGCGCCGCGCCCGCACCGTGGCCCGCCCGACTTCGACATGGGCCTGCAACTGCACGATCGCTTCTTCCCCCACGAGCCTTATCTTTGCACAGCTTTCCTGCTTCACGTCGGGAAACCTGTACTCGTCGCCGGTAATGAGATCGCTTGCCCTGCTCAGGGTTTGACGGCGACAGACGCCGTCGATCACGTCGATATCTTCGAGAAACACACAAAGACAGGATTCTTTGCCGCCGTCGGGCCATGCGGGAACATTGGCGATGGGGAGTTCGGCGGCCATCTCGCCGGGTGCGAAAAAAGCGTACTCTTTATTGGATACCATGACCTGCAAACCCCGATTGCATTTGTTAAAAAAGTGTTAACTTAACTTCTCAAAGTTGGAATATAAAATTGGCCAGAATGTGACGATGTTGGCGATCCGTTGCAAAAAATCGTCGTTTGCAGCTGTTTCTATGGGGTTTTTTCTCCCATGGGATGTGTCCAACTGACGCGGCACACGCTCTGCGGTTTGCGCGTTGCGTCGGCATCCGCAGACGGGCCATTGCCAAAAGGGCACCTTCTCCGGCACGCTCCGCACAAAACGATGAGGTGGACATGACACAGATCTGGGCGTGGACAGCATCCGAAATTGCGCGGGCGATTCGCGATAAACAGATTTCCGCAACCGAGGTTGCACAGGCGCATCTGGCGCGGGCCGACTCCGTGAATCCGCACATCAACGCGGTGGTCGACAGCTTTCACGATGAAACGCTCGACGCGGCGCGGCAGATCGATGCGCAGATCGCCCGGGGCGAGGATCCGGGGCCGATGGGCGGTGTGCCGGTGACGATCAAGGTCAATGTCGACCAGCGCGGCCATGCGACGACCAACGGGCTGAAGTTGCAGAAGGGGCTGATCGCCAATGAAGACAATCCCGTGGTGTCAAACCTGCGCAAGGCGGGCGCGGTGATCGTCGGACGCACCAACACACCGGCCTTTTCGCTGCGCTGGTTCACGCGGAACGATCTGCATGGCCAGACCCTGAACCCGCGCGACCCATCGGTCACCCCCGGCGGGTCATCCGGCGGCGCCGGCGCGGCGGTGGCCGCGGGGTTGTGCGCGATCGGGCATGGTACCGACATCGCGGGCTCGGTTCGCTATCCCGCCTATGCGTGCGGTGTGCACGGGCTGCGGCCGAGTCTCGGACGGGTGCCGGCGCATAATACGACGGGCGGGGATCGCTTCATCGGGGCGCAGATCATGGCGGTGTCCGGGCCGCTGGCGCGCAGTATCGCGGATATCGGTCTGTCGCTGGAGGCCATGGCGCAACGCGACCCGCGCGATCCGTGGCAGACAGTCGCCCCGCTGGCACAGGGCGCGTTCGACAAGCGCGTCGCACTGAGCGTGGCGCCCGATGGCATGGCGGTCGACGACGCGGTGAGCGCCGCCCTGCTGGATGCGGCGGATCGGCTGAGGGCCGAGGGCTGGACAGTTGACGAGGTCGCGTGTCCGCCGATGCGCGATGCCGCCCGGATCAATGCTATCCTGTGGATGGCCGAGCACCAGTTCGCGGCCGACGATCTCGTTGCCAGGGAAGGCGATGCGGATGCGGTGTTCGTGACGCGACAGATGCGCGCCGACGCGGGGGAGCCCGATCTGGAGCGGGTGATGACGGCCCTGCAAAGCCGCGCCGGACTGATCCGTGCATGGGAGACATTTCTGGCGCGCTATCCGGTCCTGCTCTGCCCGGTTTCGGGTGAACTGCCGTTCGAACAGCAAAGCGACGTCCGCTCGGAGGCCGATTTCAGACGCATCTTCGAGGCGCAACTCACACAGCGGGCGTTGCCGACCCTGGGCCTGCCCGGCTTGTCGGTGGCGACCGGACAGGTTGGCACTCTTCCGGTTGGCGTTCAATTGATCGCCGGGCGCTTTCGAGAGGATATCCTGCTCGCGGCAGGGGCGGCGATCGAAAAGGGCGGACCACCTGTGCACGTCGCCGAACCGGGGCCAAGATAGCCGAGGGCTCAACCGGTCTGTTTCAGGCTCGACATGAGGTGTCGGAACTTTTCCCCCTGAACGGCAACATGGGCGCGCATCCGGTCTGCGGCGGCGGCTGGATCGCCGATCCTGAGCGCGTCGAGGATGGTTTCATGCTCGGCCATCGAGTGTGCCATGCGTCCCCGCAGGTGCAGTTGAATGCGGCGATACGGTTTGAGTCGATGCTGAAGCCGCAGAGCCTCGTTTGCCAGAAAGGCATTCCCCGTCTGCCGATATATGGCCTGATGAAACCGTTCGTTTTCATGGTAGTAGCCATCGGTATCGTCGGCACGCAACGCGCGTTGGCACTCCTGATTGATCTTTTCCAGTTCTGCGAGGGCGTCGTCGCAGATTCGCATCGCGGCGAGCCGTGCGCAAACCGCTTCGATCTCGGCCATG
This sequence comes from Sedimentitalea sp. XS_ASV28, assembly GCF_041224545.1. Lineage (NCBI taxonomy): Bacteria > Pseudomonadati > Pseudomonadota > Alphaproteobacteria > Rhodobacterales > Paracoccaceae > Sedimentitalea > Sedimentitalea sp. XS_ASV28. Next base: position 53,776 of record NZ_JBGFGP010000104.1, read on the forward strand.
GTTTCGAACATTTCCATCAACTCGACGGGGCCGGGCTGTGCAACAAAGACCCCGCGCCGCGGCATTTGCACCGCCAGCCCGGACGCGACCAGACGTTGCAGAGCCTCGCGAACCGGGGTTCGGGACACGCCGAACTGTTGTGACAGACGAATTTCGTCAAGCCTGTCGCCATCGTCGAAGGCACCGGTGAATATCAGCTTTTCCAGTTCGTCAGCGATCAGATCAGCGCGTCGAATGTCCATCACAAACTCTCCTTGCCATATATTGTATCCCGTTCTTCAATTATTGTATACAAAAAGCTTGACTTTGAATCCTGAAATCCGGAGGTTGCAGCGCGTGGTCAAGGGCGCTCCCCGATTCAGGAACGGGCACATCCTTGGCCAGGTGTCTTGATGGGAGCGTGGGGATGAGCCTGTTATCGGACCTGATGAACACGGTATTCGCGCGGCGCTACAGCCGGGCGACCGAGCCGGATCGGAGCGGGCGCAGCATGCAAGAGCTGTGCGATGCGTTGCTGGGCAGTTCCGGCGAGGTGTCGGGCATGATCCTGGCGCGTCATATCCTGGATCGTTATGCAGAGATGGACGACGCGGATAAGCGCGCGTTCTTCGGCTTTCTGACGACACGGCTCGGTATCGACGCGCAAGCGGTGCGTGACGCGCTCGCCGCTTATGAGGCCGCTCCCACGAAATCGACCTATCGTGCATTTCTCACGGCATCCGAGGCCCGGCGTCAGGAGCTTGCCCGACGGCTCAACCAGGTGCCAGGAGCCACGGGCAGGCTCGTCGAAATGCGCAAGGACCTGCTGCGCCTGATGCGGGATGCGCCCGAGTTCGGCACGGTCGATCTCGACTTTCGCCATCTCTTCTCGTCCTGGTTCAACCGGGGTTTTCTCGTGTTGCGTCCGATCAACTGGGAAAGCCCGGCGGAGATCCTCGAAAAGATCATCGCCTATGAAGCGGTTCACGAGATCGGCAGTTGGCAGGAACTGCGCCGAAGGGTCCAGCCTGCGGATCGCCGCTGTTTCGCGTTCTTTCATCCCACCATGCCCAGCGAACCGCTGATCTTTGTCGAGGTGGCGCTGACCCGCGGCATTGCGTCTTCGGTTCAGACACTTCTCAGCGACAAGCGTGAAACCATCCGCGCCGAAGAAGCGGATACGGCGGTGTTCTATTCCATCTCGAACTGTCAGGACGGGCTTGCCGGGATTTCATTCGGCAATTCGCTGATCAAGCAGGTGGTGGCGGACCTGTCGCGTGAATTGCCCGGGCTTCGGACCTTTGTGACCCTCTCGCCGATTCCGGGTCTGACCCGTTGGGCGCAGGAAGAGGAGGGCGATCTGCGCGACGACACACCCGAACGGCAAAGGCAGCGCGCGGCGTATTACCTGTTGCATGCCAAACGTGACGATGGTGCGCCGTATGATCCGGTGGCGCGATTCCATCTTGGAAACGGGGCGCTGGTCCACGCGGTCCATGCGGGGGCGGATATGTCGGAGAACGGGCTGTCCCAGTCCGGCGGGGCGATGGTCAACTATCTCTATGACCTGTCCTTGATTACCCAGAACCATGAGCGCTATGCCAGCAAACAGACCATTGCCGCGTCGCCCGAGGTGACCGCCCTGGCGCAGGCAGCCCGGAAACCGAGTTCGTGAGGACATAACATCATGGCAAATCCACTCTTTGACACGTTGTTCGGGCGCTATGTCGGGCAGGACACGGTTTTTTTGCACCTGCCGGACGGGCGCACGATAACCCACGGCGCGTTTCTCGAGCAGGTGGCCCGCTTTGCCCATGTCTTCGTGGAACTCGGGGCGCAACCCGGCGACCGGCTGGCGGTACAGATCGAGAAATCGCCCGAGGCGCTGGCCGTCTATGCCGCCTGCGCACAGGCGGGGATCATCTTCCTGCCGCTCAATACCGCCTACACGGCGGAGGAGGTCAGCTATTTTGTCGCGAACAGCGGTGCGCGGGTTCTGATCTGTGACGGGTCCAGGGTGGATGCGCTTGGCCCGGTTGCCGAGGCGGCGGGGGCCGTGCTGGAAACCCTGAACGCCGACGGCACCGGCACATTGTCTGACAAGACAGAGGACAAGCCGGCAGTCTTTGACACGGTGCCGCGCGCAGCCGGTGATCTCGCGGCCTTTCTCTATACGTCCGGCACCACAGGCCGGTCCAAAGGGGCCATGCTGACCCAGACCAACCTGCTGTCCAATGCCGAGGTGCTGGCCGATTACTGGCGGTTCGGTTCCGGGGACGTGCTGCTGCACGCGCTGCCGATCTTTCACACGCACGGGCTGTTCGTGGCGACCAACATCACCCTGATTGCGGGTGGCTCGATGATTTTCCTGCCCCGGTTCGATCTTGACCAGATCATTGCCGATCTGCCGCGTGCAACGTCGATGATGGGGGTTCCGACATTCTATACGCGCCTGTTGGGCGATGACAGGTTCGATCGGGAACTGGTGCAGCACATGCGCCTGTTCGTATCGGGCAGTGCGCCCTTGCTGGCCGAAACCCATGCCCGGTTCGAGGCGCGCACGGGCCACCGCATTCTTGAGCGTTATGGCATGACCGAGACCAACATGAACACCTCCAACCCCTATGACGGCGAGCGCCGCGCCGGGACGGTCGGCTTTCCGTTGCCGGGCGTCGAACTCAAGATCACGGACCCCGGCAGCGGCAGGACCCTGCCCGATGGCGAGGTCGGCCAGATCGAGGTGCGCGGCCCCAACGTGTTCAAGGGCTATTGGCAAATGCCGGAGAAGACGCGCGAAGAACTGCGCGAAGACGGGTTTTTCATCACCGGCGACCTCGGGATGATCGACGAGCGCGGCTATGTCCAGATCGTCGGTCGCAACAAGGACCTGATCATTTCCGGTGGCTATAATATCTATCCCAAGGAAATCGAACTGGTGCTGGACGATCAGCCCGGAGTGCTGGAAAGCGCGGTGATCGGTGTGCCGCATCCGGATTTCGGCGAAACCGTCGTGGGCGTTCTGGTGGCCGAACCCGGCACTACGCCTGATCCCGAGGCGATCATGGCCGCCGCGGCACAGTCGCTCGCCCGGTTCAAGCATCCGCGCAAGTTGATCGTGCTGCCGGAATTGCCGCGCAACACGATGGGCAAGGTACAGAAGAACCTGCTTCGCACGCAATTCGACGGGCTGTTCAAGTAACCTTGTGGCGCGCTGTGCGGTTTACGTTTTGCGGGTGCGACCACGCGCCACACGTTTTGCGCGAGCAATCCGCCTGTGATAGTGACAGTACGAACCCGTCCGGTCTGGTGCCGATTCAGGGACGTCGTGAACTGCCCTGATCCTTCGCCGGCCGGACGGCACGACAAGCCCCACTGGACATCAGCGAGATTTGATATGCACTCCACAATCCGTAACCTGACCATCGCGTCCCTTTTGCCGTTGGCGACAACCGCCGCTGCAGAGATGAAATATGAGAATGGCAATGGCGGCAGCGTGCTGCTCTATGGTCAGTTCGATCCGGCATACCTGTCGTTTGACGACGGTGAGGAAACCACCTCTGACGTTGTCGATAACTCTGCCTCCAACAGCCGCGTCGGCCTGTGGGTGCGCCAGAACTACGGTGCGAGCGAGTTTGCGTTCAACTTTGAAACCGCTCTCGGCCTGCGCCCGTCCGGAGGGCTGTCGCAGAACTTTACCCCCAAGGGGGCCAACTGGCAGCGTACCAGCATCCGCAAGGTGGATTTCAGCTACAAGACCGACCGCTACGGTGCGTTCTTTGCCGGTCAGGGCAGCATGTCGACCGATGGCGTCGCCGAGGTTGACCTGTCGGGCACATCGCTGGCCACCTATGTGTCGATCCCGGATACCGCAGGTTCGTTCCTGTTCCGTGACAGCGCCGGTGTCTTGTCGGATCGTCGTATCGGCGGCTCGTTCAGTGATTTTGACGGGGCGCGTCTTGGCCGTGTGCGGTACGACACGCCCAGTTTCGCGAATTTCACCCTGTCGATTTCCTGGGGCGAAGAGATCCTGGCCGAGGACAGCGAGCTGGAAACAACCGCAATCGCGCTGCGCTACAAGAACACCGTCGGCGATTTCAGGATCGAGGGTGCGCTCGGCTATTCCGAAACCCGGCCGGCAGAGAATGTCGAAAAGTATGATGACACGATCGGTTCCGTCAGCATGCTGCACGCATCCGGTGTCAGCGTGACGCTGGCGGCAGGGGATCGCTCCGACCACGGGTCCTATACCTATGGCAAGCTCGGCTATCAGGCCGACTGGCTGAGCGTTGGCAAGACCGCCGTGTCGATCGACTATTACGATGGTCGTGACCGGAGCGTGGATGGTGCCGAGGCCGACTCGTTCGGCGTCGGCATTGTGCAGAGCTTCGATGCCTATAATGTGCAGGCTTATCTTGGCTATCGGGATTACGATCTGACGGAACCGGCGGCGAGCTATCAGGATGCCTCCTCGGTGATCTTCGGCGCCCGCTGGAAGTTCTGATCCGCCAACCGGATGACAAGACAACCGGAAACGCGCCCTGCGGGGCGCGTTTTTCGTTGATATCCACCGCTGGCGGGGCTTCGCGCCTGAATGCCTCTTGCGCCGCAGCCGCCCGACCAATAGAAGGCCCCAAATTCGCAAGGGTGCGCGGGGCGCACGCCGGAACCTATGGGGAAACACGATGCAGGTCACCGAGACGCTGAAAGAAGGTCTGAAGCGCGGCTACGCGATCACCGTCACCGCCGCCGAGCTGGACGAGAAGGTCAATGAAAAACTGACCGAGGCGCAGCCGGAAGTCGAGATGAAGGGCTTTCGCAAGGGCAAGGTGCCGATGCCGCTTTTGAAAAAGCAGTTCGGCCAGCGCCTGATGGGCGAAGCGATGCAGGAAAGCATCGACGGTGCAATGAACAAGCACTTTGAAGAGACCGGTGATCGTCCGGCCATGCAGCCCGATGTCAAGATGACCAACGAAGACTGGAAGGAAGGCGACGACGTTCAGGTCGAGATGTCCTATGAGGCGCTGCCCGAGATCCCGGACGTCGATCTGAAGTCGATTTCCCTTGAAAAGCTCGTCGTCAAGGCGGACGAGGCGGCGATCGACGAAGCGCTGACCAACCTGGCCGAAACCGCGCAGGATTTCAAAGCCCGCCGCAAGGGCAGCAAGGCCAAGGACGGCGATCAGGTGGTTCTCGATTTTGTCGGCAAGGTCGACGGCGAGGCCTTCGAAGGCGGTTCGGCCGAGGACTATCCGCTGGTTCTGGGCTCCAACAGCTTCATCCCGGGCTTTGAAGAGCAACTGGTCGGCGTGAAGGCCGAAGAGGAAAAGGACGTGACCGTCAGCTTCCCCGAAGACTATCAGGCGTCGCACCTGGCGGGCAAGGAAGCGGTCTTTACCTGCACCATCAAGGAAGTGAAGGAACCGGTTGCCGCGGAAATCGACGATGAACTGGCCAAGAAATTCGGTGCCGAAGACCTCGCCGCGCTGAAAAGCCAGATCGGCGAACGTCTTGAGGCCGAGTATGCCGGTGCCGCACGCGCGGTGATGAAGCGCGGCCTGCTGGACGCGCTGGACGAGATCGTGACCTTCGATCTGCCGCCGAGCCTTGTCGAGGCCGAAGCCAAGCAGATTGCCCATCAGCTGTGGCACGAGGAAAACCCCGACGTGCAGGGGCATGATCACCCCGAGATCGAAACCACCGACGAGCACACCAAGCTGGCCGAACGCCGCGTGCGCCTGGGTTTGCTGCTGGCCGAGTTGGGCCAGAAGGCCGAGGTCGAGGTCAGCGATGCCGAGATGACGCAAGCCATCATGAACCAGGCCCGCCAGTATCCCGGACAGGAACGCCAGTTCTTTGAATTCGTGCAGCAGAACCAGCAGATGCAGCAGCAGCTTCGCGCACCGTTGTTCGAAGACAAGGTCGTGGATTATGTATTCGAACTGGCCAGCATCACCGACAAAGAGGTGGGCAAGGACGATCTGCAAAAGGCCGTCGAGGCCATGGAAAACGAATAATCCGGTCCAGAGGCCGGATGCCAGGGGTCGCCCATGTGGCGGCCCTTATTTTTTGGGGGAATGCGCGCGCCGTAAGCGCAATGCGTTGACATCCGACACCGGATGTCGTGCGGCTTGGGCAGCGTACGGCGCGCTGAAGGAGCTTGGGATCAGGGCTGAACCAGCCCGGTCTCAACCAGCATCCCGCGCCGCTTGGCCTCGTACCAATAGCCGCGCGAATAGTGCTTGACCGCGTTGTCATAGCTGCCATCTGAAAGCAGCCACGCGCCACGCAGGTATTTTCCTGCGTATTTCAGATTGGTCTCGGCATCGAGCAGATCCCTGGGTTTGCCGTCGAACCCCATCGACCGCGCGGTGTCGGGAAGGATCTGGAGCAGGCCGTAATAGGGGCGGTTTATTGCCTCGGGCCTATGGGTGCTCTCGCGGATCGCGAGGCGATGCACCAGCGGGCGCGGAATGTCGTACAGATCGGCATATTTGTTGATCAGCGCGCGCAATTCAGGGGTTTCATTCGGGTAAAGTGGCGGGCCGGCAGGGGTCGTGGGTTCGGGGACGGTGGCACATGCGCCCGTAGCAAGGAACATGGCGAGCCCGGCCAGCGTGCGACGGCGGGACAGTATTGGCATCTCTCTGAGAATCCGGTTGTTGATCCGGCTGGCAATCTATCTATCCGATGACCTGCGGCAAGCGGTGTACCGTCCGGAGGCGTATTTTGCGCGGCGGATTGCCGATGCCGGTCTTGTCCCGAAGCGCTGCGCGGGCCAATCTGCACCCGATCAGAAAAGAGGACAGCCAATGCCATACCTGGGATTTGCGCGAGAGGATTACGAAGCATTCAAGGCCAACGATCGCGAGGGGCCGGTGCATATGCTGAACCTCGTGCGGCTGCGCGCGCAGGCAGAATACGAGGATGGCAGCGTGGCAAGCGGCCGGGAGGCCTATGCCAGCTATGGCCGTCTGAGCGCCCCGGTCTTTGCACGGGTGGGCGGACGCATCGTATGGCGCGGGTCTCTGGAGCAGGTGGTCATCGGACCGCAGGACGAACAGTGGGACCTGTGTTTCATCGCCGAATATCCGCAACCGGGCGCGTTTCTCGAAATGCTGAAGGATGCGGAATACCGTGCGGCCATGGTTCATCGGCAGGCCGCAGTTGCGGATTCGCGTCTGATCCGCATGGCGCCGCTGACCGCTGGCGGCGGGTTTGGCGATGTTTCGGCCAACGAGGGCTGATCACAGATGATGTCCGCTGTGTTGCAGTGTCTGGGCGACAACTGGTCGCCGACCATCGGCGATCCGAGCGTGATGGGCTGGGTCACGGTTGTGGCCTATGGTGTCACGGCCCTGTTATGCGCGCTGGCCTTTCGTGGAGAGCCCGCGCGACGGCTCAGGCTGTTCGGCTATGGGCTGACGCTGCTGCTGGCTCTGCTGATGGTGAACAAGCAACTGGACCTCCAGTCGGCATTGACCGCCGGCGCGCGTTGTCTGGCGCAATTGCAGGGCTGGTACGAGGACCGGCGTGCCGTGCAAGTGGGCTTCATTCTGGTGCTGTTGCTGTACTGCCTTGGCTTTGGCATTTTCCTGATCTGGATCATGTGGGGGCACCTCGGGCAGATTTGGCTCATGGTGCTGGGCCTGATCTTTCTGCTGGCGTTCATTGCGGTGCGCGCCGTCGGGTTTCACCATTTTGACGCGCTCATCAGCGCGCAGATCAGCAATGTCAGGATGAACTGGATACTGGAACTGGGCGGCCTGATCATGATCGGGGCGAACGCTGTCTGGATGATCCTGGCGCGCAGGCCGCGCTAGTCCGGTTCAATCGGGGTCCGACAATAAAAGAACCGCGCGGAGCAGGGGCTCCGCGCGGTTCCGGATGTATTTGCGAGTCCGAGGCCGGATCAGCTCTTGGACGCGTCGTCCTCGGAATCGTCGCTGGCGGGTTCAACACCGGCGGCTTCCGCGATGGCATCGTCGTCCGATGCGGCTGATCCGATATCGTCGAACAGTTCGGCGATTTCGAATTCCGCTTCGGCTTCTTCCTCGGCGGCAAGTTCCTGGATCGACTTGCCCGAAGCCTGAAGCTCGGCCTCTTCGGGCGAGCGGGCAACGTTCAGCTTGATCCGGACGTCGACTTCCGGGTGCAGGTGCACTTCGACCTCGTGCAGGCCCAGGGCCTTGATCGGGATGCGGATCAGCACTTGCTTGCGGTCGATCGTAAAGCCGGCCTCGGTTGCGGCATCTGCGGCGTCACGGGGCGTGACCGAGCCATAGAGGTTGCCGCCATCGGAGGCCGAGCGAATCACGATGAACTGCTGACCGTCGAGTTTTTCGCCGAGGGCTTCCGCCTCTTTGCGTGTCTCGAGGTTGCGTGCTTCGAGCTGCGCTTTCTGTTCTTCAAAGGCGGCGATATTCGCTTTGCTGGCGGTCAGCGCCTTTTTCTGCAGCAGCAGGTAGTTGCGCGCATAGCCCGGCTTGACGTCGACGACGTCGCCCATTTGGCCCAGCTTGGCAACACGTTCCAGAAGGATGACTTGCATGTGCTTTCTCCTTACTTGACGGCGTAGGGCAGCAGGGCGAGGAAGCGGGCACGCTTGATGGCGCGGGCGAGTTCACGCTGCTTCTTGGCCGAGACGGCGGTGATACGGCTGGGGACGATCTTGCCGCGCTCGCTGATATAACGCTGCAGCAGGCGAGTGTCCTTGTAGTCGATGGCGGGAGCATTGTCGCCCGAGAAGGGGCAGACTTTGCGACGGCGGAAAAACGGTTTGGCTGCCATGGTTTACAGTCCTTTTCTCAAGCTGTGGATCAACGGCGTTCGCGACGGTTGTCGCGTTCGTCGCGTTTCTGCATCTGGACCGACGGGCCTTCCTTGTGCTCGTCAACCTTGATGGTCAGCACACGCATCACGTCGTCATGCAGGCGCATCAGGCGTTCCATTTCCTGGACGGCCGGTGCCGGTGCATCGGTGCGCAGGAAAGCATAATGGCCCTTGCGGTTCTTGTTGATCTTGTAGGCCATCGTCTTGACGCCCCAGTACTCCTGATCGACCAGCTTGCCGCCGTTGTCGGACAGGACCGCACCGAAATGTTCGATAAGGCCTTCAGCTTGCGTGTTGGACAGATCCTGACGCGCAATCATGACATGCTCATAGAGTGGCATGTTGACTCCTGTTCTTGTTTCAAGGCGCATTTCAAAGGTGGGGCCAATATCCTTTCGCGGCCCCGCCACGAGAGACTGCGCGGTTCAGATGAGTGCGAAAGGAGCGCTCCGTATACACGGATCTGCCAGCGGGGCAAGCCCAAGTCGCCGACGGTGCTCGGGCGGGCGGCAGATCAGTTGCCGGGTCGGTGCGCGACTGTTCGCCCATTCACAGATTCTGTGGAGTTTTCCGGGATTGGTTTTGGCCCGCGACCCACTAGGTATGATAGATCGAACGCAGAGACCACAGAGAGGAAAACCAATCCCATGAAATCCGTTCTTTTCGCCGCCGCGCTTGGAATTGCGGCCACCGCCGTTGCCGCCGAACCCGTTGAGTACACGCTTGACTCGGGTCACAGCCAGATACTCTTCAAATACGATCACCTGGGGTATTCCACCACCGCGGGCATGTTCTCGGGTTTCGAGGGCACGATCATTTTCGACGCCGAGAATCCCGAGGCATCGAGCGTTGAGGTCTCGATGCCGGTCAAGTCAATGCTGACCGGATGGCAAGAGCGGTTCGAACACCTGATGTCGCCCGATTTCTTCGACGCGAGCGATGATGAAATGGTAAGCTTCGTGTCCACCGGCATCGAAGTCACCGGCGAGGACACTGCGCTGATCACCGGCGATCTTACCCTGAACGGCGTGACCAAGGAAATCGTGCTGGACGCCAAGCTGAACCAGGCGAGCATGCACCCGATGCAGAACAAGCCCTGGGCCGGGTTCGACGCCACCGTGCAGCTGCTGCGCTCGGACTATAACCTTGGCAAGTTTACGCCTTTCGTGGGCGATGAGGTCGACATTGAAATCTCGCTAGAAGCACAGGCGGCCGGGTCCGGCGACGCCAACTGAGCCATGAGCGCGTTGCGGACCCCCATGGCGGTCCGCAACATTTTTCAACTGCGGTCTTGCCCTCCGGCACCAAGGGCGTGAACCTTGCTTTGCCAGGGCAGCGCAACCACGCCCGGAGGGACTGATGATCAGAAAGACGATGGCGGCGTGCGTTTTCGCCGCGAGCGGCTTGGCCATGACGGCGCAGGCCGAAACCTGGACGGTGGACCCGCAACATACCGAGGTGCGGGTCTATTGGGACCATTCCGGGTTCTCCGAGCAATCGCTTGAATTCACCGAAGTGGACGGTTCGCTGACCTTCTCGCTGAACTCCGTGCCCGATTCGACGGCGTTCTTCACCATTCCCGTGGACAGCATGGAAACCGGGGTAGAGCGGTTCAACAAAGATCTGTGGAGCGACACGTTCTTCGATCTGGAGAAATACCCGCTGATCAGCTTCAACTCGACGTCTTTCCGGCAGGTCGCGCCCATGAAGCTCAAGGTCAAGGGCGATTTGACCATCAAGGACGTGACCAAAGAAGCCGAATTCGACGTCACCGTCCACGCCTTGGGCGAACATCCGGTCGGCCGCTATTTCAAGTATTTTTCCGGCACATGGCTGGGCGTCACCGCCGTGGCCAACATCAAGCGCTCGGATTGGAACATGGGTGCCTTTGTGCCCATGGGGTCCGATGAAATCCGTATCGTGATCAATTCGGAGTTGCGGGCGGTGGAGTAGGGCAAATCGGCTTCTCTTGAACAAGCGATAGCGCGGGGTGGGTGACTCGCCATCCATAGGACGAAGCAGAGTCAGGTAAAATCGTCTTGCGACAAAGCTGATTCACTGATCCTGCCGGAGGAATAGTGACTTCAATGCGTTGGGGGTCTTAGTGTTTCAAGTTGGTTGCGAAATGCTCTGCCGTTGTAATCAGATGGTGCCGCTGCGATCGGCCCGTGCAAACTCGATCAGATCCCAACGGTTCCCCCAAGGGTCTTTCCACACTGCGACGCGGCCATATGGTTCGTTGCGCGGCTTGGATTCGAATTGGACGCCCAAACTTCGCATCTGCGAATAGTCCGCATCGAAATCCTCCGTTTCCAGAAACAGCCAGACGCGCCCGCCCCCTTGTTCGCCAATCGCAGCAGTCTGACGTTCGCCTACAGCACGAGCGAGCAATATCTCGGTTTCGCCGTTTGGGGGCGCAATCCGGACCCACCTCTTTCCATTGCCCAGTTCCGTGTCTTCGCGGCACTCAAAGCCGATCTTCGAAAAGAATGCGAGGGCTTCGTCATAGTCGGTGACAAGCAGAGAAAAGAGCGCAATACGATTGGGCATGAAATAGACTTAGCAATCGGAAAATGGCCTCGCAACCGCGTGAGCAACCACCAGATGATTTCAAGCGGCTGCAACGCATGTTGGCATCTGTTTCGTTCCGCGAACCGGCGCGGGCAGGGGCGGATTTATCCGCCCGCGCGGGTCGCCGTGAGGGATACATCGACATCCACAGCAAGGCCAAGCGAGGCGGGGTCTGTGACGGACTGACCGATCTGATAGTCGAGGCGTTGCAGTTGCAGCGTGCCGGTCATGGTGGCTGTGTCGTCCTGAAAGGTTAGGTCGAACGGCAGGGTGACGGGCAGGGTGGTGTCGCGGATGGTCAGCGTTCCGATGGCGACATAGCCGTCCGGGGTCTTCTCGATTTCCGCTTCGAAACGGGCGGTCGGGAAATTCTCGGCATCAAAGAAATCGGGACCCATCGCCTGTTGAGTCACGCCGCCGAGGGTCAGCGAGGGGATCGCGATCGTGACATCGACCGTGCCGGCCGGGCCGGGGGCGGCAGGTTCTTCAAAGGTGATGTCGGCAGTCCAGTCGGCAAAGGTGCCGGTGACGGTGCTGCCCATCTGGGTGATCGCTATCTTGAGTGTTCCCTCATCGACCTGCCAGCCTGCGGAGGCGGTGTCGGCCGGTGCGGATGCGCTTTCAGATGCGGCGGCGGTCGGTTCGGATGCGGTCGGCTCTGACGCAAAGACCCCCGACAGCGCGGCAAACCCGAGGGCTGCCGCCCAGACGAGCAGCGCGGCGACGGCGGGCAGCGCGGCGTGCGGCGTGGCTTTTGCGGGGAGGTCGGTGCCGTTGCCGTCGAACCACATGCGGCGCAGCGTGGAATCGCGGTCGATGATCTGGTGTTTGATCGCTCCCGCGATGTGCAGGGCAATCGCGACGAGCAGCACGCGTATGAAAATCACGTGCAGGGTGGCGAAGAGGTGCGAAACCGTTTCGTCCTTGGGAACAAGGGGCAGAGACTGGCCGAAGGGCCACCAGATCGGCGCAAATCCCACGGTTGCCGCGTGGTGTATCCAGCCGGTCAGCGGCACCAGTACCAGCGAGCCGTAGAGCAGCCAATGCACGGTTTCCGCGAGGAAGGTTTCGAGCCGCCGTTCGGGATGGAGCGGCGCCGGCTTGTCCTGCGTTACGGCCCAGAGGATGCGGGCGAGCGCAACAAAAAAGATCAGCACGCCCGTGGTCTTGTGTATCGAAAACAAGAGAGCAGTGCGTTGGATATCGGCTTGCGTGCTGACGATCCCGGGGGTGTTCAGGTCCTGCGCCATTCCGTTGGCGATCAACCCGAGCGGAATCTCGGTCAGGATCAGCAGCGCCGTGAGCCAGTGAAAAACCTTGCTGACAGCGCCATAACGGTTGGAAGTGTTGTGCAGCGGCATGGCATCCTCGAAGGGCTGTATGCGGAGAAAATAGTGGGTTTTCATTCGGGCACAACGGCGGTTGCGCACATGCGGCGCGCATGCGCGCACAGTCGCCTGCCCCGTTGCCTCTATCTGCGCGCCGGGCTATGCCAAAGCGGGCAGATGGAGGTATAACATGAGCAGAGCATTCGTTTTTCCCGGTCAGGGCGCGCAGGCGATCGGCATGGGGCAGGCGCTGGCTGCCGCGTATCCGGCGGCGCGGGCAGTATTTGACGAGGTGGACGACTCGCTGAACGAGAAGTTGAGCGCGCTGATCTGGGAGGGCGATATCGCGGAGCTGACGCTGACGCGCAACGCACAGCCGGCCTTGATGGCGACATCCATGGCGGCGATGCGTGCGCTGGAAGCCGAAGGGGTGACGATCGAGGCCGCGAGCCATGTGGCCGGGCATTCGCTCGGCGAATATTCGGCGTTGGCGGCGGCGGGCGCGCTGAGCGTGGGCGATACGGCCAAGCTGCTGCGGACCCGGGGCCAGGCGATGCAGGATGCCGTACCGGTGGGCCAGGGCGCGATGGCGGCGATCCTGGGGCTTGATCTTGTCACAGTGCGAGAGGTCGCCGAAGCGGCTGCAGAGGGCGAGGTGTGTCAGGCCGCGAACGACAACGATCCGACGCAGGTGGTGGTGTCGGGTGCCAAGGCGGCCGTCGAACGTGCGGCGGCCATCGCCAAGGAGCGCGGCGCCAAGCGGGCGATCATGTTGCCGGTGAGCGCGCCGTTCCACTGTGCACTGATGCAGCCGGCCGCCGACGTGATGGCGCAGGCTCTGGCCGACGTGACGATCAAGGCGCCGGTGGTTCCCGTGGTGGCGAATGTGCGGGCCGAGGCGGTGAGCGATCCGGACACGATCCGTGCGCTGCTGGTCGAGCAGGTGACCGGCGCGGTGCGCTGGCGCGAAAGTGTCGAATACATGGGCGCTGAAGGGGTTGGCGAGGCGTGGGAGATCGGCGCGGGCAAAGCCCTGTCGGGGATGATCCGCAAGATCAATCGCGATATCGCCTGCAAGGCGGTGGGAACGCCGGATGATGTCAAGGCCGCTGCCGAGAGCGTCGGTTGAGCAGGAAAGGAACAGGACATGTTTGATCTGACAGGAAAATCCGCGCTGGTTACCGGCGCGTCCGGCGGTATCGGGGGCAGCATTGCGCGCACTCTGCACGGCGCGGGGGCGACGGTGGCTCTGTCGGGAACGCGGGTCGAGCCGCTTGAGGCGCTGGCTTCCGAACTTGGCGAACGCGCCCATGTGCTGCCTTGCAATCTGAGCGATCCTGACGCTGTCGATGCGCTGCCCAAACAGGCCGCAGAGGCGATGGGTGCGGTGGACATCCTGGTCAACAATGCCGGGATCACCCGGGACAACCTGTTCATGCGCATGTCTGCGGATGAGTGGCAAAGCGTGATCGACGTGAACCTGACGGCCACCTTCCGGCTGTGCAAGGGGGTGATGCGGGGAATGATGAAATCCCGCTGGGGCCGGATCGTGAATATCAGCTCGGTGGTTGGTGCCACCGGCAATCCGGGACAGGCGAACTATGCCGCGTCAAAGGCCGGTATGGTCGGAATGTCGAAAAGCCTGGCCTACGAGGTGGCGAGCCGGGGCATCACCGTCAATGCGGTCGCGCCGGGTTTCATCACCACGGCAATGACCGACAAACTGACCGACGATCAGAAATCCGGCATCCTGGGGCAGGTGCCCGCCGGGCGTATGGGCGAGGCCGAAGAGATCGCGGCCGCGGTGCTTTATCTCGCAAGCCCCGAAGCCGGCTATGTGACCGGCGCGACGCTGCATGTGAATGGCGGAATGGCGATGCTGTGATCCGCGGTCAGCGGTCGTCCCGATTATCGGAATGCGAAGAGCCGGGGTGGAGCAGGCGGAACACAAGATAGCTGAGGATCAGCAGGGCGAGAATGAGGAGCAGGCTTTGCGCTTCGTAGAGTTGAATCATGGAACGTGCTCCTTGCGGTGTTTGACCGGCAGTCAGGGGTCTCATGTCAGGGGTCTCATGTCGTCCCGTCGGGGCCTTGGACCCTTGTTTCGCGTATGAGGACAGTCTATCTCCGAAAAAGGACAATTTTTCGGCGGGTTCCAGACCTAAAGATGAAGTGATTGGGCCTTTTCGAAAGCGTTTGCCTCTATGCAACTCTGTGCTATAGGCGGCGCAACCTTGGCAGGCGGCAACAGAACGTCCGGCTGTCAAACCCGGAACGCCGGGAACGAGCCGCCCGACCGGGCGAAACCAACCGACCCCGAGCGGGCGAGGGCAGACTTGGGCCGAGAGCCCGCAATGGAATGAGGAAGTATCATGAGCGACGTCGCAGACCGCGTTAAGAAGATCGTTGTAGAACATCTGGGTGTTGAAGAGGACAAAGTGACCGAGAACGCTTCGTTCATTGACGACCTGGGCGCAGACAGCCTCGACACCGTCGAGTTGGTCATGGCCTTTGAGGAAGAGTTCGGCATCGAGATCCCCGACGATGCGGCCGAAACCATCCAGACCTTTGGCGACGCGGTCAAGTTCATCTCTTCGGCGTCCTGAACCGTTCGAACCGGATTTCGAAAGCGGCGTTTTCCATGGGGAAGCGCCGTTTTTTTCGTGTCATGTGTCGACTGCCTATTGCGTCCGAAAGAAATCTGTAGACACCTTTGAGTTGAGGCAAGCAGACAAGAAACGGCGCAATGATCCGTTCGGTTCCCAATATAAACACGGCGCGGCTGACCCTGCGCGCGATGAAACCCGAAGACTTCAACCGTTTCGCCCAGATTTGGGCGACGATCGATACGGTGAGCAATATCGGCAGCCGTCCGCTGAGCCGGGGTGCGGCATGGGAGTCGTTCCTGCGCAATGCGGGACACTGGGAAATGACCGGCTTTGGGCAATGGGCGGTGATCGAGCAGAAAGCACGGATCATGGTGGGCCAGACAGGGTTTTTCTTTAGCGCCTGTGCCTTTGGCGAGGATTATGACCCCTTTCCCGAAGCCGCCTGGATGCTGACGCCCGAGACGCGGGAGGGCGACCTGGTTCGCGAAGCGGCCGAGGCGGCGCATGACTGGTTCGATCGGGTCATTCCTGGCCCCCTGGTGGCGCGGGTCGGGGTGGAAAACACGGCGGCGCTGAGGTTGGCGGCGCGACTGGGCTATGAAGAGATGCGCGAAACCGAATGTGGCGGCGAATCGATTGTCCTGCTGCGCAGAAACGGTCCGCCGTCGGCAGCATGACGCCGCAAACAGAGCAGGTAGCGCCGAAATAGCGCGATGCTGACCTTCCGGTTGTGTTAGCCTGTGGCTGAAACAGGTGGCCAATATCGGGGGCAAGGTCATGTTGATATATCCGACGATGGAATTGCAGGGCGGGCGCTGCGTGACGCTGGCCAAGGGCAGGCTCAATGAACCGATGGTCTGGCATGTGGACCCGGTCGAAACCGCGCATGACTTTGCCAAAGCCGGGGCAAGCTGGATGCACCTGACCGATTTTGATGCGATCGAGGGGCGCGGCGACAATGCCGAACTGGTCGAGGAGATCATCCGCACGGTCGGCATTCCCGTGCAATTGGGTGGCGGAATGCACAGCCGTGAGCGGGTCGAACACTGGATCGACAAGGGGGCGGGGCGGATCGTGGTCGGCTCGCTGGCGGCACGCGATCCGCAGCTTGTCGGCGAGCTGGCCCGGTTCCATCCCGACCAGATCGTGCTGGCGGTTGATGTCTGGCGCGGACAGGTGATGACCGATGGCTGGCGCACCGCCAGTGCCTGGGCGCCGGAGAGCTTTATCGAGGCGTTCGGCGATGCGCCGTTCGCCGGGATCGTCATCACCGATATCGAAAACGAACTGGACGAGGTCGAGGCGCAACTGGGCCTGATTTCGAGTCTGGCCAGCCATGCCCGCGCCCCGGTGATTGCAAGCGGTGTCGTTCGTTCGGTCGATGACATCGCACGTCTGACCTATGTGCAGAATATCGCCGGTGCGCTGGTCGGGCGCGCGTTGTTCCGCAAGAGCGTCGACTTGTCGGAGGCGCTGAAGATCGCGCAGCCCGGACCCGAGCCTGTGGCCGCGTTCCGGTAGGGTATTGAACACGCGGGGAGCGCGAAAAGGTGCCACCTTGTGATGCGCTGCGCTCTTGCCCCCGTACCCCGGTGCAGGGTAAGAGCGATGCGCAATGGCAAAAGGGGCAAGAGACAGTCATGCGCAGAGTAGTGGTAACCGGATTGGGGCTGGTGACACCGCTGGCAAGCGGGGTCGAGGAAAGCTGGTCCAGGCTGTTGGCCGGGCAATCGGGCGCTGGCCCGATCAAGCAGTTCGATGCCGTCGCAAGCGGAGTTTCGACCACTTATGCGTGTGAAGTGCCAAAAGGCGATGGTACTGACGGCACCTTCAACGCCGATGATTGGCTGGCCCCAAAGGAGCAGCGCAAGATCGACGATTTCATCCTCTATGGAATCGCGGCGGCGGATATGGCGTGCCACGATGCGGGATGGACCCCCGAGGACGAGGCCGACCGACTGCGTACCGGCGTCATGATCGGATCCGGCATCGGCGGGTTGAGTTCGATTGCGGACACCGCCGTCATGATCAAGGAAAAGGGGCCGCGCCGGGTTTCGCCATTTTTCATTCCCGGGGCGCTGATCAACCTGATCTCCGGGCAGGTCAGCATCCGGTTCGGCTTCAAGGGCCCGAACCATTCGGTGGTGACCGCCTGTTCGACGGGCGCGCATGCCATCGGCGATGCCAGCCGCCTGATCCAGCATGGCGATGCGGACGTGATGATTGCCGGCGGCGCCGAGGCCGCGATTTGCGAGATCGGCATTGCCGGATTCAATGCCTGCAAGGCGTTGAGCACCAGGTATGCCGATAATCCCCAGGCGGCGAGCCGCCCCTATGACACCGATCGCGACGGGTTTGTGATGGGCGAAGGTGCCGGTGTGGTGGTTCTGGAAGAATACGAACACGCCAAGGCCCGTGGCGCCAAAATCTATGCCGAGGTTCTGGGCTACGGTCTGTCGGGCGACGCCTATCACATCACCGCGCCGTCCGAGACGGGTGACGGTGCGGAACGGTCGATGCGCGCGGCACTTGAGGGGGCCGGGCTGACCCCTGCGGATGTGGATTACATCAATGCGCATGGCACCAGCACCATGGCCGATACCATCGAGTTGAACGCGGTCGAGCGGATGATGGGCGACGCTGCGTCGAAAGTGACGATGTCGTCGACGAAGTCGATGACCGGGCACCTGCTGGGGGCTGCCGGGGCCATCGAGGCGATCTTTTCGATTCTCGCGATCCGCGATCAGGTGGCCCCGCCGACGATCAACCTGGACAATCCGGCGGTTGAAACCGCTGTTGACCTTGCCCCGAACGCCAAACGGGAACGCAAGATCGATGTGGCACTGTCAAATTCCTTTGGATTCGGTGGCACCAATGCGAGCGTCGTCTTCGGGAAAGCCGGCTGATGTGGCGCAGTCTCGCATCCAACATGCTGACATTCCTGGTCGTCGGGTTGTTCCTTGCGGTTGGAGTGGTGTTGTGGGGAAAGTCCCAATACACGGTTGAAGGGCCGTTGACGGATGCCATCTGTCTGCGGGTCGAGCGCGGCTCGAACATGGGCAAGGTCAGCCGTGATCTGGAAGACATGGGTGCGATCAGCAATGCGACGATCCTCCGGCTGGGCGCCGATTACAGTGAAAAGGCGAGCCAGCTGAAAGCCGGGAGTTTCCTGGTAAAGCCGGGGGCGTCGATGGAGCAGATCGTCGATCAGGTGACGCGGGGTGGTGCGAGCACTTGCGGCACGGAGATCGTGTATCGCGTCGGCGTTACGCGCACCGAAGCGCGCGTGCGCGAGCTTGACCCCGCGACGGATCAGTTCGTCGAGATTGCGACGTTTGATCCGCTCACCGAGGAGGCACCCGAAGGCTATGTTGCGAAGCGGGCGGACGCAGATACCAGGTATCGCATCGCGCTCGCCGAAGGGGTGACCAGCTGGCAGGTTGTAGAGGCGCTGAACGCGATCGATGTGCTGAGCGGAGAAATCACCGAGCGTCCTGCGGAGGGAATGCTTGCCCCGGATAGCTATGAAGTGGTTTCCGGGACAGACAGGTCCGCGTTGCTTGAGCAGATGCAACAGGTGCAGGAATTGCGTATTGCCGCGGCTTGGGAGAGCCGGCAAGAGGGACTGCCACTGGCCAGCCCCGAGGAAATGCTGGTTCTGGCGTCGATCATCGAGAAAGAAACCGGCATTGCCGAGGAACGCGGGCAAGTGGCGAGCGTTTTCGTGAACCGTCTGAACCGGGGCATGCGGCTTCAGACCGACCCGACGGTGATTTACGGGCTGACAAAGGGTCAAGGTGTGCTGGGGCGCGGGTTGAGGCAGAGCGAGCTTCGCAGCAATACGCCTTGGAACACCTATGTCATCGATGGGTTGCCGCCGTCACCGATCGCGAACCCGGGTCTGGCGAGCCTTGAGGCTGCCGTAGCGCCGGCGGTGACAGACTATGTCTTCTTCGTTGCGGATGGCTCGGGGGGGCACGCTTTTGCCGAAACCCTTGAAGAGCATAACCGCAACGTCGCGAAATGGCGCGAGATCGAGGCGCAACAGCAGAACAATTGAAGCGGATCAGCCAGCGTTCATCTTTTAATTGATTGGGTGCTGAGCGCATATGCCGGACGCCAAGCCGCTTTCAAGCGGCTTGGTCAAAACGTCTTGCAAGACGTTTTGAAACGCGAATTTGAATTCGCGTCGTCCAAGGCCGTTTCAACGGCCTTGCGCTCCGAGCATGATCGAAACCTGAAATTAATATTTAATAACAATTTGTTAAGGCTCGTGTTCGATGGCGCAACCTTGACACAGCGTACGATCTCCCGTATAGGTTGTGTCATGCTAGAAGACGTGTGTAGCGACCTCGGGGAAACCTGCAGGTCGTTTTTTCATGTCTCTCGTGCGGAGATTTTTCACGCATGAGGCAAAAGAGCAAACATGACTTTGATTACCCCGGAGGAACGTATTTCTCGTTCGGCTGATATTCTGCGGTCGCTTGAGGAATCGATACTGAGTTTGCGCAAGCGAGCGGAAGACTTGCGACTGCAACTTGAGGCCGGGGAGGATGCAAACCTTGTGGCTGGCAGCAAAGACCTGCTGGAGGCGGAAAAGCTGATCAGCAGTTGCCGAAGAGTGGAGATGAGCCTTGACGAACACTATCGAAAAAAAGCGGGAATCGCGCAGGGAGGTTATGCTCTCGACCTTGATGCCGCCCGATCTGAGATCGGGAGCCGTCTGGCTCGCATCAGAAACAGCCGAGCTTCGTGAAGGCTTTCTGGACAGTCTTGGGGAGGGAGCGCTATTGGCGCTCCCTTTCCTTTTCGAGTTCTGGGCTCTGGAGCACCAATTGGCGCCGGAAGGAGAGTGGCGGAGCTGGGTTATCATGGGAGGGCGCGGCGCGGGCAAGACGCGTGCCGGGGCGGAGTGGGTTCGCATGCAGGTCGAGGGTGCGCGTCCGCTGGATCCGGGCGCCAAGCAGCGCGTGGCTCTGATCGGCGAGACCTATGACCAGGTCCGCGACGTGATGATTTTCGGTGACAGCGGTATCCTGAATTGCTCACCGCCGGATCGCCGTCCTGTGTGGAAATCGACCGAACGCAAGCTGGTCTGGCCGAACGGGGCGGTGGCGCAGGTGTTTTCCGCGCATGATCCCGAGGCGTTGCGAGGGCCGCAATTCGACGCGGCCTGGGTTGACGAGATGGCCAAGTGGAAAAAGGCGCGCGAGACCTGGGACATGCTGCAGTTTGCCTTACGGCTTGGAGATTTGCCGCAGGTCTGTGTCACGACGACGCCGCGCAATATAGGGGTGCTGAAAGAGCTGCTTGCGTCGCCGTCAACCGTTGTGACATGCGCGCCGACCGAGGCGAACCGTGCCAATCTTGCCGCGAGTTTCCTGGAGGAAGTGCGTAGCCGGTACGCGGGGACGCGTCTGGGTCGGCAGGAACTCGACGGCGTGTTGCTGGCAGATGCCGAGGGCGCATTGTGGACGACGGAGATGCTGCAAACCGCGCGCATCGAGAATGCGCCGGAGTTTGACCGGGTGGTGGTGGCGCTGGACCCGTCGGTAAGCGCGGGGCGTGCCGCAGATGAATGCGGGATCGTGGTGGTTGGGGCGCAGACGGATGGACCTCCGCAGGATTGGCGGGCCTGTGTGCTTGCCGACTGTACGGTGCAGGGGGTCGGCCCTGCGGGATGGGCGCGTGCAGCGATCGAGGCGATGGACAGATTTGGTGCCGAGCGGCTGGTGGCCGAGGTAAACCAGGGGGGGCAGCTTGTCGAAGAGGTTCTGCGACAGGTGGACCCGCTGGTTCCGTTCAGGGCCGTGCACGCATCGCGCGGCAAGGTTGCGCGGGCTGAACCCGTGGCGGCGCTGTATGAACAGGGGCGGGTCCGGCATTTGCGGGGATTGAGCGATCTGGAGGAACAGATGTGCCTGATGACGCCACGGGGATATGAGGGACAAGGATCGCCCGATCGTGTGGATGCGCTGGTCTGGGCCTTGCATGATCTGATGATTGCGCCGGCGGCGGTGTATCGGCGTCCGCGTCTGCGTTCGCTGTAGCGCGGGCGGACCACCGTACGGTGGATTTTTATAATTTTACCAAAGCCACGTCAGAAAGATCGCCAACAACCGGGCGGCGCGGAACTGACGCGCGGTTCAGATCAAACAGGAGCATCGGGAATGGTTTTTGATTTTTTGCGCCGGGGCGCAAAGACCGAGGTGCCGAATACCAAGGCAAGCGCGACAGGACCGGTTGTCGCCTATCACTCAGCCGGGCGCGTTGCCTGGAGTCCGCGTGACACAGGATCGTTGACGCGCACCGGTTTTTCCGGGAACCCGGTCGGGTTCCGGTCGGTCAAGCTGATTGCCGAGGCTGCGGCGGCGCTTCCCCTGGTCTTGCAGGACCAGCATCAGCGCTATGATACGCATCCGGTGCTGTCGCTGGTGCAGCGACCGAACGAGGCGCAGGGACGCGCCGAGTTGATGGAAGCGCTGTTTGGTCAGTTGTTGCTGTCTGGCAATGCCTATGTCGAGGCCGTCGCGGGTGAAGGCCGCCTGCCGCTGGAACTGCATGTGCTGCGCTCTGACCGGATGAAGGTGGTGCCTGGAGCGGATGGCTGGCCGGTCGCCTATGAATACAGCGTTGGCGGGCGCAAGCATCGCTTTGACGCGGCGGGTGCGGTTTCTCCGGTTTGCCATATCAAGTCGTTTCATCCGCAGGACGACCACTATGGGTTCTCGCCGATGCAGGCGGCGGCGATGGCGGTGGATGTGCATAACAGCGCATCGCGATGGTCCAAGGCGTTGTTGGACAATGCGGCACGCCCGAGCGGGGCGCTGGTGTTCAACAGCGCGGATGGACACGGGGCGATGGCAGACGATCAGTATCGTCGGTTGTCCGAGGAAATCGAGGCGAATTACCAGGGCGCCCGCAACGCCGGCCGGCCGATGGTGCTGGAAGGTGGGCTGGATTGGAAGCCGATGGGCTTTTCGCCCAGTGACATGGAATTCCAGAAGACCAAGGAAGCGGCGGCGCGCGAGATCGCGCTGGCCTTCGGAGTGCCACCGATGCTGATCGGTATTCAGGGGGACGCGACCTATTCGAATTATCAGGAGGCGAACCGGGCGTTCTATCGGTTGACGGTGCTTCCGCTGGCGACGCGCGTGGCGGCGGCGTTGAGTGATTGGCTGTCGCAGTTCACCGGAGAGATGTTCGAATTGAAACCCGATCTCGATCAGGTGCCTGCACTGGCTGCGGAACGCGATGCGCAATGGGCGCGGGTCTCGCAGGCGCGGTTTCTGAGTGACGCGGAAAAGCGGTCGCTGCTTGGGCTGCCGGCACAGGGGATGGCTGATGACGGTAACCCATGATGTCGGCACCCGGCGCAGTTTTGCGGTGATGGACGGAACGACCTCGATGTTTCGCCAGCTCGAAAAGCGAGTTGTGGCGGTCGAGGCGGCAATTGCAGCCATAGAGACGGATCGGGCGGTGAACGAAGAAAAACGCAAGTTCATGGAGGCGCGGTTCAACCAGATCGACCGACGCCTGGACAAGATCGACGGCCATATTTCCCGTCTGGTCTGGCTGATCATCGCGGCTATCCTCGGCGGTTTCATGTCCTTCGCGATGCAGGGAAATATCCTGAATGTCTGAAGCCATATGGCCCGGCATTGTCGGCGGTGCGGGGGCGCGTGTTGGTGTTCGGCGCTGACGCAGGTGGGCGTTGGGTGGAGCGCCATCCGTTTTCACCGGGAGGCGACACCCCAGTGGATCACGATTGCGACATTTCCCGGGGGCTGAGTTGGTCGTCGGAGTTCATCAAGGAGATTAGTCATGACGCAGGACAATGGGCTTGAACACAAATTCGCCCGGTTTGGGGACGCTTTGAGCGTCAGCGACGGTGCCGTCATCGAAGGCTATGCCAGCCTGTTCGGGCAGGTCGATCAGGGCGGAGATGTGGTGCAGAAGGGAGCATATGAGGCGTCGATCCATGCTCTGGCTGCGACTGGTCGGCGGGTCAAGATGCTCTGGCAGCATGATCCGGCGCAGCCGATCGGCGTCTGGGACGAGGTGCGCGAGGATGGCCGGGGCCTGTGGGTCAAGGGCCGGTTGCTGGAAAGCACCCAGAAAGGTCGCGAGGCGGCGGCTCTGATCGAAGCGGGCGCGATTGACGGGTTGTCGATCGGATATCGCACGACGAAGGCAGGCAAGACAGACAAGGGCCAGCGGCTCTTGACCGAACTGGAGCTTTGGGAAGTGTCACTTGTGACTTTCCCGATGCTGCCCAGTGCGCGGGTGGCGGCGAAGGGCGATACGCTGACGACCGAAACCGTTCTGCGCGAATTGGCCGCGACACTGGAGAGTGCGCGGATGGACCTGGCGTGCCGCTGAACACGCCGATTTCTCACCCTTAGACAGGATGTTCCGATGAGCAATACCGAGCGGCTGGAAACGGCCCAGGAAGGTGCGCCCGTGGTTCGGGAAGTGAAGCAGGCGATGGCCGGCTTCGTGAGCGAATTCAAGGGCTTTCAAAGCGAGATGAATATGAAACTTCAAAAAGCAGAAGAGCGACTGACCATGCTGGATCGTAAATCACAACTCGCGGCACGTCCGCGCCTGTCCGCCGCAACCGAGGAAACGGCTCCGCATCAGAAGGCGTTCAATGCCTATCTGCGCAGCGGCGATGACGACGGGCTTCGCGGTCTTGAGCTGGCGGGCAAGTCGATGACCACGGCGGTCAACAGCGACGGTGGTTATCTGGTGGATCCGCAGACCTCGGAAACGATTCAGTCCGTACTGCATTCCACGGCATCGCTGCGGTCGATTGCATCGGTGGTGAATGTCGAGGCGACCAGTTTCGACGTGCTGGTGGACCATTCCGATGTCGGTGCCGGCTGGGCGACCGAAGCGGGGACGCAGGCCGAGACCGATACGCCGCAGATCGATCGCATCGCCATCCCGCTGCATGAACTGAGCGCCTTGCCCAAGGCGAGCCAGCGTCTGCTGGATGACAGCGCTTTTGATATCGAGGGCTGGCTGGCGTCGCGCATTGCCGACAAGTTTGCGCGTGCCGAGGCCGCGGCGTTCATCACGGGTGACGGGGTGGACAAGCCGCGCGGTATTCTCAGCCATGCGACGATCGAAAACGACAACTGGGCCTGGGGCAGCATAGGCTATATCGCCAGCGGTGTTGATGGCGATGTCGGATCCGGCGACGCGATTGTCGACCTGGTTTACGCCCTGGGTGCGCAATACCGCGCAAACGCCACCTTTGTGATGAACTCCAAGACCGCCGGTCTGGTGCGCAAGCTCAAGGATGCCGATGGCCGGTTCCTGTGGTCCGATGGTCTCGCGGCGGGCGAACCCGCGCGTCTGATGGGTTATCCGGTCGTGATTGCCGAGGATATGCCCGATGCCGCAAGCGAGTCGTTCTCGATCGCCTTTGGTGATTTCAACGCCGGTTACACGATTGCCGAACGTCCTGATCTGCGCGTGCTGCGTGATCCGTTCAGCGCCAAGCCGCATGTTCTGTTTTATGCAACCAAGCGCGTCGGCGGCGATGTTTCGGACTTTGCCGCGATCAAGTTGCTGAAATTCGGCACGTCCTAATCCGTGCCGGACGCGGGGCCAATTGACCGGCCCCGCGGTGGGCGCGCGCCATTCCAGACCCTTCATGTTGTCTAGCTGCTCCCCTCCGTCCGAGCAATGTGAGGCGGCGCGCGTCCATCAAACCAGAACCGGCCCGGAGGGGTCCGAGCTTGCGGAGTGATATGATGATGTTGATCGAAGAGACCACCGTGCCTGACGCGGCGCTGCCGGTGGCTGAGTTCAGGGCGCATTTGCGGCTTGGTACCGGGTTCGGTGACGAGAGCCTGCAGGACGATGTTCTGAACGGGTTCCTGCGGGCGGCGATTGCGGCGATCGAGGCGCGGACCGGAAAGGTGCTGATCTCGCGGGATTTCACCTGGACATTGACCGGTTGGCGCGACCGCGCGGGACAGGTGTTGCCGGTCGCCCCGGTGAACACCATCAATCAGGTGCTGCTGATCGACGAAATCGACATGGAATCTGAGCTGGCCGGTGATGCGTTTCGTCTGGAACGCGACAGCGAGCGCCCGCGGCTGCGTCCGGCAGGTTCGCTTTTGCCGATGATCAGGACCGGTGGTTCGGTGCGTATCGCCTTCACTGCGGGATTTGCGGAAAGCTGGGGCGGATTGCCTGCCGATCTTGGCCACGCGGTAATGTTGCTCGCGGCGCATTACTACGAGCATCGCAATGAAAGCTCGCTAAGCGACGGCAGCATGCCGTTTGGCGTGAGCAGTCTGATCCAGCGATATCGCGTGATGCGGATCGGTGTCGGGGTGGCGCGATGAGCGGGGTGCACCTTGGCCGGAAACTGTTGCTTGAGGCCCCGCGCCGGGTGCCGGATGGCGCTGGCGGATATTCCGAGAACTGGGAGGTTCTTGGAGAGTTGTGGGCCGATGTCCGGAGCCGGACGGGACGCGAAAGAAACGAGTCGGGCGTCGTGGTGTCGTCTGTTGGTTACCGCATCGTCGTTCGCGGCGCACCTCACGGCGCGTCGGCAAGGCCGATGCCCAATCAGAGATTTCGCGACGGCGCACGCCTGTTCGTGATCCGGGCCGTGACAGAGCGCGATGCCAACGGTCGCTACCTGACGTGCTTTGCGGATGAGGAGGTCGTGGCATGAGCTATGCAATGGCAAGCGCGCTGCAGGCGGCCGTGTATCAGCGTCTTCGGGATGATCCGGACCTGGGCGCGCTGGTTGGCGATGCGATTTTCGATGCGGCACCTGAGGGAGAACTTCCCGAACTGTACGTGACGCTGGGCACGGAGACGGTTCGTGACCGGTCGGATGCTGTCGGCACGGGGGCAGAGCATCGCTTTACCGTGTCGGTGATCAGTGCCGCCGCCGGGTTCGGCGTGGCCAAGGACGTCGCCGGTGCGGTGAGCGATGCGCTGTCCGATGCCCGCCCGACCCTGAGCCGGGGCCGTGTGATCGGACTGTGGTTCGAGAGGGCACAGGCGCGCAGGACCGGCACGGCGGGGCGCACCCGGCAGATCGACCTGCGATTTCGCGCGCGTCTCGAAGACAACTGAACACTGATTTTTTCGGAGAAAAGATATGGCTGCCCAGAACGGAAAAGACCTGTTGGTGAAAGTCGACATGACCGGCGATGGCCTTTTTGAAACCATTGCGGGCCTGCGCGCGACGCGCGTCAGCTTCAATGCGGAGACCGTGGATGTCACGAGTCTCGAAAGCCAGGGTGGATGGCGCGAACTGCTCTCGGGGGCGGGTGTCAAATCTGCTGCGATCTCGGGGTCGGGCGTATTCAAGGATGCCAGCACCGATGAGCGCGCGCGGCAATTGTTCTTTGATGGCGAAACCCCGGAGTTCCAGGTTGTCATTCCGGAATTCGGCATCGTGGAGGGGCCGTTCCAGGTGACGGCGATCGAGTATGCCGGGAGCCACAATGGTGAAGCGACATACGAGATGTCGATGGCCAGCGCCGGCGCGCTGAACTTTACGGCGCTTTGATCCGATGGCCAATCCGTGGACTGGAGAGGTGGCCCTGGTCATCGACGGGCAGCGCCGGGTGCTCAAGCTGACACTTGGGGCATTGGCCGAGCTGGAACAGCTGCTTGAGACACCATCGCTGGTGGCGTTGGTCGAGCGCTTTGAAAATTCGTCGTTTTCGATGCGTGACGTGATGGCGCTGCTCGCCGCCGGCTTGCGCGGTGGCGGTGTCGATCTGAGTGCAGAGGCGCTCGGACAGGCCGAAATAGAGGGCGGACCGATGCAAGCTGCGCGGGTGGCGGCAGAATTGCTGGCACGGGCATTCATGGTGCCCGGCGAAACATGAACGGCTTTGACTGGCCGTCGCTGCTGCGGGCGGGCGTGCAGGGGTTGCGGCTGCGGCCTGACGAGTTCTGGCGCCTGACCCCTGCGGAATTACGGCTGATGCTGGGGCAGGGAGGGGCGGGTTCCGCCCTGTCGCGGAGCGGGCTGGATGCGCTCCTGGAGGCTTATCCGGACAGGCAACGAGGAGACGGCGATGAGTGATCGCGATGCAATAGCCAATCTTGAGGATCAGGCGGAGGCGCTGGAAGACAGCCTTGGCGCGGCGGCAAACATGGCGGCCGGATTTGACAGCGAACTACGTCGCGTTCGCGACGCGTTGTCGGCAACCGGCAAGGACGTATCGACGCTCGAACGGGGTATGTCCAAGGGGCTGCGGCGGGCCTTTGACGGTTTGGTGTTTGACGGAATGAAGTTGTCGGACGCGTTGGAGACCGTCGCAAAGTCGATGATTCAAACCACGTATTCCGCTGCCGTTAAGCCGGTTGCGAACCACTTCGGGGGCCTGCTCGCGGATGGTGTCAGCGGGATTGTCGAGGGATTGCTGCCATTTGCAGATGGCGGAAGCTTTTCACAGGGCCGCGTCATGCCTTTTGCCAATGGCGGAATCGTGTCCGGCCCCGTGACATTTCCGATGCGCGGGGGAACCGGATTGATGGGTGAAGCAGGCCCCGAAGCGATCATGCCGCTGGCGCGCGGAGCGGATGGCAAGTTGGGCGTGCGGAGCGCCGGCGGTGGCGCGGTCAGCGTCGTGATGAATATTACCACACCGGATGTGCGGGGCTTTCAACGAAGCCAGGGCCAGATTGCCGCGCAGATGAGCCGGGCGCTGAGCCGTGGCAATCGCAATCGGTAAATCGGACGACAAGGGGAGAACAGGATGAACTTTCACGAAGTGAGATTCCCGGCTTCGCTGAGCTTTGGCTCGGTGGGCGGACCGGAACGGCGTACCGATGTTGTAACGCTCGCCAACGGTTTCGAAGAGCGCAACACGCCCTGGGCGCATTCCAGACGCCGGTATGATGCGGGTCTCGGCATGCGGTCGCTGGATGATGTCGAGACCCTGATCGCGTTTTTCGAGGCGCGCCACGGTCAGATGTTCGGGTTCCGCTGGAAGGACTGGTCAGATTTCAAATCGGGACGGGCGTCGGCAGATACGACGTTCGACGATCAGGTGATCGCGACGGCGGACGGGGTGCAGACGGCGTTTCAGCTGACCAAGACCTATCGCTCCGGCGTGTTTTCCTACGAGCGTCCGATCACCAAGCCGGTGGCTGGGACGGTCCGCATCGGTATCGAGCAGGACGAAATGCGTGAATCGGTGGATTACGAGATCGACCTGACCTCGGGTATCGTCCGGTTCGGGAAACCTCCGGCAAGCGACATGCGCATCATGGCGGGGTACGAGTTTGATGTGCCCGTCCGCTTTGATACCGACCGGATCCAGACCAGCGTTGCCAGCTTTCAGGCCGGCGATGTTCCCAATGTCCCGGTCGTGGAGGTTCGTGTCTGATGGGGGGAATGGACGAGGCGTTCAAGGCGCATATTGCGACCGGTTTGACGACGTTGTGCCGATGCTGGGCCATCACGCGCAAGGATGGAGAAATACTGGGATTTACGGATCATGACGTCGCGCTGGAGTTTGAAGGTGTCAGGTTCAAGGCCGACAGCGGATTGTCCGCACGCGCATTGCAGCAAAGCACCGGACTGTCCGTTGACAATACCGAGGCCCTCGGCGCGTTGAGCGATGCGTCGGTGAGAGCCGAGGACATTGATGCGGGACGCTTTGATGGAGCCGAGGTGCGGGCCTGGCTGGTGAACTGGGCCGATGTCGATGTCCGTTGGTTGCAGTTTCGTGGTTCAATCGGAGAGTTGCGGCGGATTGGCGGCGCGTTTCACGCGGAATTGCGCGGCCTGACCGAGAATCTGAACAGATCCGTGGGGCGCATTTACCAGAAACCCTGCACCGCCGTCCTGGGGGATGGTTCCTGCCGTTTCACGCTTGATACACCCGGATATCGCGATGAGCGCGCGGTCGAGCAGGTTTCCGACGGTCTCAGCTTCACATGGGGCGAGATGCGTGAGTTTGAGCCCGGGTGGTTCCTTCGTGGTCGTCTTACCGTTCTGAGTGGTCCGGCGCAGGGCTTGTGGGGGATGATCCGACAGGACCGGTTTATCGGGGAAAAGCGCCAGATCGAGTTGTGGGAACCGATCCGCGCCGCGATCGACCACGGAGACATGGTGCGTCTTGATGCAGGATGTGACAAGCGCATGGAAACATGCCGTTTGAAATTCAACAACCTTTTGAACTTCCAGGGTTTTCCTGATCTTCCCGGAGAGGACTGGGTGATGGCCGTACCCAAGCAGAGCCGTCGGAACACCGGCGGGAGCCGCAGATGACTGAAATTGTTGTAAAAGCTGCGCGCGGATGGCTCGGGACGCCGTATCGACATCAGGCTGCCTGTCGCGGGGCGGGCACCGACTGTCTCGGGCTGGTGCGTGGGGTGTGGCGTGAGATCATGGGAAGCGAACCCGAGGTGCCGCCGGCATATTCGATGGACTGGTCCGAGCCGCAGGGCCAGGAAAGGCTCTGGCAGGCGGCAACGCGGCATTTATGCGAGCAGCCGGGCAATGCCAGCGCCCCGGAAATCGGGGATGTCATCCTGTTCAGGATGCGCAGCGGGGCCGTTGCAAAACATCTGGGCATCGTGTCGGCAGTCGGCGCGGCCCCGGCCTTCGTTCATGCCTATGAGCGTTATGGCGTGGTCGAGAGCCGGCTGAGCGATCCGTGGCGCCGGCGTATCGTCGCGCGTTTCAAATTTCCACTGGAGGCTAAGTGATGGCGACGATTCTTCTATCGGCCGTAGGTGCGGCTATTGGTGGCTCGATCGGTGGCACTGTTGCCGGGCTTTCATCGGCTGTGATCGGTCGGGCCGTTGGCGCCACGCTTGGTCAGGTCATCGACCAACGCCTGTTGGGGCAGGGATCAGAGGCGGTGGAAACCGGTCGTGTCGACCGGTTCCGGCTGACCCAGTCCGGCGACGGCAATCCGATCGCGCAGGTCTACGGACGGATGCGTGTCGGCGGACAGGTGATCTGGGCCTCGGATTTTCTGGAACGACGCAGTACAACCGGTGGTGGCGGTGGTAAGGGGAGCCCGAGTTCGCCGGAAGTCACCAGCTTCAGCTATAGCGTTTCACTGGCGATTGCCGTCTGCGAAGGTACAATCGCGGGCATCGGGCGGGTCTGGGCGGACGGTGAAGAGGTCGCCCAACGGGACTTGAACATGCGGGTCTATACCGGCACTGACGACCAGTTGCCGGATCCGCTGATCGAGGCAATCGAGGGCGAGGGGTTTGTTCCGGCTTATCGTGGAACGGCGTATGTGGTGCTGGAACGGGTGCCGCTGGGGCGGTTTGGCAACCGTATTCCACAATTCTCGTTCGAGGTTCTGCGGCCCGAGCAAGCGGATTCGCGCACCTATGAAAGCGACCTGGCGCAGTTGGTCAAAGGCGCCGCGCTGATCCCGGGAACGGGTGAATATGCGCTGGCGACATCGGCGGTTCACTACACCAAGGGGCCGGGGATCAACTGGGCGGCGAATTCCAACAGCCCCTCTGGAAAAACCGATTTCCTTACGTCGTTTGAGATGCTGAACACCGAGCTGCCCTCCTGCGGTTCGGTCTCGCTCGTTGCGTCGTGGTTCGGCAGCGATCTGCGCTGTGGGCAATGTGAGGTCAAGCCGAAGATCGAGAAGAGAGCCAACGAAGGTGGCAACATGCCGTGGCGTGTGGCGGGATTGGATCGGGCGGACGCCGACGAGATCGAACGGGAGGACAATCGACCGATCTATGGCGGGACGCCGACCGATCAGTCGGTGATCCAGGCCATTCGCCACGTGAATGCAAAGGGCGGACGGGTCATGTTCTATCCGTTCATTCTGATGGAGCAGACAGAAGGTAATGGGCTGGAGGATCCATGGACATCCGCCGACAACCAGCCAACCTTGCCCTGGCGGGGCCGGATAACGCTGTCGAAAGCGCCAGGACAGAGTGGATCGCCCGACGGAACGGTATTGGCTGATGAGGAAGTCGCCAGCTTTTTCGGGACCGCCCGGGCGTCTGATTTTTCTGTCGTGGGAAGGACTGTCGAGTATACCGGTCCGGATGAATGGGGGCTTCGCCGCTTTATCCTGCACTATGCGGCGCTGTGTGCGGCGGCGGGTGGCGTGCACGCGTTTTGCATCGGGTCGGAAATGCGGGCGTTGACCCAGATACGCGGGGCAGCGGGATTTCCGGCGGTCGAAGAGTTCCGTGCGCTTGCCGCCGAGGTGCGGGCATTGCTCGGACCGGATACACGTATCGGTTATGCGGCGGATTGGAGCGAGTATTTCGGCTATCAGCCGCAGGACGGCAGTGGGGATCGCTATTTCCACCTTGATCCGCTCTGGGCGGATGAGAATATCGACTTCATCGGGATCGACAATTACATGCCCCTGTCCGACTGGCGGGATGGCGATACACATGCGGATGCCGGGTGGGACAGCATTTACAACCTCGACTATCTCGCGGCGAATATCGAGGGCGGCGAAGGCTATGACTGGTACTATCAGTCGTCAGAGGCAGAGGCCGCGCAGATCAGGACACCGATCGAGGATCAGGAGCATGATGAGCCGTGGGTCTGGCGCTACAAGGACATTCGGAACTGGTGGCAGAACCCGCATCACGAACGCATCGGCGGCGTCCGTCAGCAGGATCCGACGGACTGGGTGCCCGCGTCCAAGCCGATCTGGTTCACCGAACTGGGATGCGCCGCGATAGACAAGGGCACCAACCAGCCGAACAAGTTTCTGGACCAGCGGTCATCGGAATCTTCGCTGCCGAAATATTCTGACGGGTCTCGGGATGATCTGATCCAGCTGCAATACCTGCGGACGATGCTGACATATTGGGCTGACCCTGCCAACAATCCGGTGTCCGAGGTTTATGGTGATGCGATGATCGATATGGATAACGCGTATGTCTGGGCCTGGGATACGCGGCCCTATCCGGCATTCCCGAACAATCTGACCCTGTGGAGCGATGGCGCGATTCAATCTCGTGGGCACTGGCTGAACGGTCGGGCAGGTGCGCGAACCCTTGCATCCGTCGTTGAAGAGATTTGCCGTCGCTCCGGTGTCACCGAGGTCGATACGTCGAGATTGTTTGGTGTGGTGCGTGGATATGCGGTGGAAGAGGTCACCTCTGCACGGGCCGCGCTTCAACCACTGATGTTGCGATACGGGTTTGACGCGATCGAGCGTGATGGCGTTCTGAAGTTCGTGATGCGCGGGGCCGGGCGCCCGCATGTGCTGGATGCCGATGCGCTTGCCGTGTCCGGCGATCTGGACGGTACGGTTGAGTACAGCCGCGAGGCCGAAGCCGAGATGACCGGCCGGGTGCGCCTGCGTTTCGTGCAATCAGGTGCGGATCATGAGATTGTCGCCGAGGAAGCGGTTCTGGCGGACACGTCGACACATTCGGTTACATCATCGGAGCTTCCGCTTGCGATGACGCGCTCGGAAGGCCGGCAGGTGGCCGAGCGATGGCTGGCGGAAGCGCGCGTTTCGCGCGAGGCGGCCCGGTTCGCATTGCCGCCATCGTTGATGCACCTGGGGGCCGGCGATGTTGTCCGTCTCGATACCGATCAGGAAGACGCGCACGCATTGTACCGGGTTGACCGGGTCGAACAATCCGAGTTGCAGCTGCTCGAGACCGTGCGGATCGAGCGTGACATTTACAAGACCACTGATCTGCAAGAGGAAATTCCCGGGGCAAAGCCTTTTGCGGCCCCGGTCCCGGTCTTGCCCTTGTTCATGGATTTGCCCCTGATGCGCGGCGACGAAATCGAACATGCGCCGCATCTGGCCGTGACTGCGACACCGTGGCCGGGATCGGTTGCGATATATGGGTCATCCTCGGATGACAGTTACGCGCTAAGCGAGATCATCGCCGCTCGATCCGTCGTGGGGCAGACGGAAAACACGCTCTTTCGCGCGCGTTCCGGGGTCTGGGACGGTGGAGAGGCTTTGCAGGTCCGGATGCTGAGCGGCGCACTGGAATCGCGCGAGAAATCCGCGATCCTTAATGGCGCCAATCTTGCGGCGATCGGGGATGGCACGAGCGGCAATTGGGAATTGTTTCAGTTCCGGAACGCCGAGTTGATTGCCGAAGATACCTATCTGCTGACGGATCGATTGCGGGGGCAGGGTGGCAGTGACGGGATCATGCCGGCGAGCTGGCCAGCCGGGTCATGGTTTGTCCTGATGGACGGAACGCCGGCTCAGATCGATCTCGCGAGCGCGCACAGGCGCGTTTCCCGCCACTATCGCATCGGATCGGCTGCGCGCGGGTATGATGACCCTTCGTATACCCATGTCGTCGAGGCATTTGATGGCAACGGTTTGCGGCCCTATTCTCCGTGTCATCTTGGGGTGTGGTCCGGGCAAAACGGCGATCTGCATTTCGACTGGGTTCGACGAACCCGTATCGACGGCGACAGCTGGGATTTGCCCGAGGTGCCATTGGGGGAAGAAAACGAGACCTATGTGGTGCGGATTTGGAATGGCTCAACCCCGGTGCGGGAGATCACCGTCGGCTCGACAAGCTGGGTCTATACCCGGGCGCTGCAAGATGCGGATGCCGCTCGTCTTCCGCTGCGCTTTGAAGTGGCACAAGTTTCGGTGCGCTACGGCTTTGGGCCATTTGCGTCGCTTGACGTGGGCGATCGGGATGTCTCGGGTTTGGCATGAGGCGTTTTGCCCCGACATGCGCGCATTGGCCCGCACGCGAAACCAACCGGGGCAGCGGCATCATCCATTGGCGCATTCGATGCACCTGAGTGTCGCCGGATCGAGTTCAAGCCGCTTTGAAGAGATTTCGGAACCGCAATCGACGCAATAACCGAATTCACCTTCCTGTATCCGCGTTATCGCGGCCAGCAGACGTTGCTTCTGCTGGTCGCGTCTTTGCTGTTGCGCCTTGGCCATCGCCTGGCTCTGCAGCGCGTCCATACGGCTCAGACGCCCGACGGATTGTTGGTCAAGCATGACGATATGCTGACCCGCGCGCCCGCGCTCGTTGGTGTCGGACAGTTCCTTGAGCATCTGCTCGATCATGGCGGTGAAGCGATTCAGTTCTGATACATTCATGTCATGAATATGCCACATCATTGCTTTGCGTTTTGCTTTTGCATGGTGCATGCCTATTCTAGACGTGAAAAAGGAAGCGGTGCCATGGCCGAAACACGCAGAAAACTGTCACCTGTCGATCCGGTCTGGGACCGTATCAATCGCGAGGCAAGACAAGCGGTTCAGGACGAGCCGCTCATGGGCGGGTTGATTCACGCCTGCATCCTGCACCACAAAACGCTTGAAAAGGCGCTGTCTTACCGGATTTCGGCCAAGCTTTCTTCGAATGAGATGTCGATGGCGATTCTGCGCGAAATTGCCGATCAGGCCTATGAGGAATCGCCGGGGCTGATTGATGCCGCGCGCGCCGATCTGGTTGCGGTGTTCGAGCGTGACCCGGCCTGCCATCGCCTTTTGCAACCGATCCTGTATTTCAAGGGCTATCAGGCCATGCAGGCCTATCGTGTCGGGCATTGGCTGTGGGACAACGGACAGCATGATCTGGCCTATTTCTTCCAGATGCGGGTGTCGGAGATTTTCGGGATCGACATCCATCCCGCGGCGCGGATCGGCAAGGGGATCATGATCGACCATGCCCATTCGATTGTCATTGGTGAAACAGCCGTCGTTGGCGACAACGTGTCCATGTTGCATTCCGTAACTTTGGGAGGCACGGGCAAGGAAGAAGAAGACCGTCACCCGAAGATCGAAGACGGTGTGCTGATCGGGGCCGGTGCCAAGGTGCTCGGCAATATTCGCGTTGGTCATTGCAGCCGGATCGCAGCAGGGTCGGTCGTGCTGGCGGATGTACCGCCATGCAAGACGGTTGCCGGGATTCCTGCCAAGATCGTGGGCGAGGCCGGGTGTGATCAGCCTTCGATCTCGATGGATCAGATGTTTCCGGAGTAGCGCCGTCGCAATTCAACGCAGTCGCAAGGGCAGGCGCGATTGACCGGCGCGCGCCTGTTTGCGTTTCAAGCCAGCATGAGCATCGGATTTTCAAGGTTGTCCACGATCTGCTGCAGTAGTTGTGCCCCCAAAGCACCGTCGATCACGCGGTGATCGACGGAGAGGGTGACGGACATCACCGTTGCCACGGACAGTTCTCCATCCTCGCCGACCACCGGCTTCTTGACACCGGCACCGACTGCGAGAATCGCGCCGTGAGGCGGGTTGATCACCGCGTCGAAATTGTCGATGCCGAACATCCCCAGGTTCGAGATCGCAAAGCTGCCGCCCTGATATTCTTGCGGCGCCAGCTTGCGGTCGCGGGCGCGGTTCGCCAGATCCTTCATCTCGGCAGAGAGCGCAGAGAGCGATTTCATCTCCGCGTCTTTCAGCACCGGGGTAAAGAGACCGCCATCGATCGCGACCGCGACGGCGACATCCGAGGGGTCGAGCCGCAGGATCCGGTCACCCGCCCAGACCGCGTTGGCATCGGGGACCGCCTGCAGCGCCAGGGCGCAGGCCTTGATGATGAAATCATTGACCGACAGCTTGATGCCACGGCTTGCCAGTTGGTCATTCAGTTGCGCCCGGAACGCGAGCAGCGCGTCGAGGCGGATATCGCGACGCAGGTAGAAATGGGGGATCGACTGCTTCGCTTCGGTCAGCCGCGCCGCGATGGTCTTGCGCATGCCATCGAGTTCGACTTCGTTATAGGCGCGCCCTTCGTAGATCCGGGTCACCGCGTCCGCCGAGGGGCCGGCGGCCATCGGCGCAGGGGAGGGCGCGGAAGGCTTTGAGGACTCTGTTGCGTCTGTTGAGGTCGCGGCAGCGGGGTCGGTCGCCGTCGCTCGCGACCCCATCACATCCGCCTTGACGATACGCCCGCGTGGTCCGGAACCGGTGATCGAGCGCAGGTCGATTCCCTTTTCCGCCGCGATCCGCCGCGCGAGAGGGGATGCGAAGATGCGCTCGCCATCCTGTACCGGGGCGGCGGGGGTCTTGCTTGCGTTCGGGGGTTCCGCCGCCTGTTCCGTCGTCGGCTCCGAACTGTCCTCGTCGCTGTCACCGGCGGGGGCCGACGCGGGGGTGGCGATGTCATCCGCATTTTCACCGTCTTCGAGCAGCACGGCGATCGGCGTGTTGACCTTGACCCCCTGCGTGCCCTCGGCGACCAGAAGCTTGCCCACCGTGCCTTCGTCGACCGCTTCGAACTCCATCGTTGCCTTGTCGGTTTCGATCTCGGCCAGAAGGTCGCCCGAGGCGACGGTATCGCCCTCCTTGACGAGCCACTTTGCGAGCGTGCCTTCCTCCATCGTCGGAGA
The DNA here is from genome assembly GCF_041224545.1 of Sedimentitalea sp. XS_ASV28. NCBI lineage: Bacteria > Pseudomonadati > Pseudomonadota > Alphaproteobacteria > Rhodobacterales > Paracoccaceae > Sedimentitalea > Sedimentitalea sp. XS_ASV28. The sequence continues at coordinate 90,399 of NZ_JBGFGP010000104.1, forward strand.
CAGGGCGGGCATCAGGATTTCCGTCGTCATCGTGGCCTCCTTACCTGTAGGTCACTTGTTTCACGGCGGCGATCACCTCGTCGGTGGTGACCAGCGCATGTTTCTCAAGATTGGCGGCATAGGGCATCGGGACATCCTTGCCGGCGCAGTTGATGACCGGCGCGTCGAGATAATCAAACGCCTCCTGCATCAGGACAGAACTGATGTAATTGCCGACCGAGCCCTGCGGCCAGCCCTCTTCGACGGTGACGCAGCGATTGGTCTTCATCACCGAGTCGATGATCGTCGCAGTGTCCATAGGACGCAGGGTGCGCAGGTCGATGACTTCGGCACTGATCCCGTCCCCGGCCAGTTTCTCGGCGGCTTCGAGCGCGTATTTCATGCCGATGCCGAAGCTGACGATGGTGACGTCGTCGCCCTGCTGCCAGATGCGGGCCTTGCCGAAGGGAACGGTGAAGTCGTCCAGCTCCGGAACGTCAAAGCTGCGCCCGTATAGGATTTCGTTCTCGAGGAAGATCACCGGGTTGGGATCGCGGATCGCGGATTTGAGCAGGCCCTTGGCGTCAGATGCTGAATAGGGCATCGCCACCTTGAGCCCGGGGATCTGCATGTACCAGGCGGCATAATCCTGGCTGTGTTGCGCGGCGACGCGCGCCGCGGCGCCATTGGGACCGCGGAACACCATGGGCGCGCCCATCTGGCCGCCGGACATGTAAAGCGTCTTGGCCGCGGAATTGATGATCTGGTCGATGGCCTGCATCGCGAAGTTGAAGGTCATGAATTCGACAATCGGGCGCAACCCGCCGAAGGCCGCACCAACGGCAACGCCGGCGAAGCCATGTTCCGTGATCGGGGTATCTATGACCCGCTTGCTGCCGAATTCGTCGAGCAGGCCCTGGCTGATCTTGTAGGCGCCCTGGTATTCGGCAACCTCTTCGCCCATCAGGAACACGCTGTCATCCGCCCGCATTTCCTCGGCCATGGCGTCGCGCAGCGCCTCGCGGACGGTTTGCTGCTTGAGCGCGGTGCCCTCGGGCCAGTCCGGGCTGGGCGGGACCGGGGCGGATTTGGGGGACGGGGGGGCGGATTTCGGGGATCTAGGGGCGGATTTCGCGGGGTCCCCTGCGGGGACCGCCTTGGCATCCGCGTCACCCGCCTGCGCGGGTTCCGGCGCCTGCGGAGGCGTTTCGGCGTTTTCTCCATCGGCGAGCAGCAGGGCGATCGGGGTGTTCACCTTGACGTTTTCCGTACCCGCATCGACCAGCAGCTTGCCGATCGTGCCGTCGTCGACCGCCTCGAACTCCATCGTCGCCTTGTCGGTTTCGATCTCGGCCAGAAGATCGCCCGAGGACACGGTGTCGCCCTCCTTGACGAGCCATTTCGACAGCGTGCCCTCTTCCATCGTCGGCGACAGCGCGGGCATCAGGATTTCGGTTGCCATCTTCAGTTATCCTCCCCTGCCGGTGTCATCATTCCGACCACGTTTCCTTGTCCATCCTCGACACAGGCGCAGCGCCCGATCCCCGGATAATCCGTCGGCGGCAGGGCCTCTGCCCCGCCATGGGCCAGCGCCCAGTCATAGCGCGCGTCGCAATCGGCCACTTCGAAGGTCATGGTGCCGCCGCGGATCGGGGAACCGGCATCCGGGGGACTGTCCGCACGCAGCATCAGCGCGGCGGTCAGGCCGTTGGCACCGCCGATCCCGTCGCCCTGGATCATGTGATAGCCCGCCTCTTCAAGACCCGGGATCGCCTCGAATTGCCAACCGAACAGACCGCCGTAAAAGCTCTTGGCGGCCTCGACATCCTGCACGTGAATTTCGAAATGGGGCATCAGGCTACCTCGTTCTGGGGAACCGCATCCGCATAGATATCGGTCCACAATTCGTCCAGCGCCGGTTCGGGGCTGTCCTTGGCGAAATCGGCGGCGGCGTTGATGACGCTCTTGATCTCCTTGTCGATCGCCTTGAGATCCTCTTCGCTGGCATGTTTGCCGGTGAGCAACATGCTGCGCACCTGTTCGATCGGGTCGCGCTCTTCGCGCATTTTCTGCACTTCCTCGCGCGTGCGGTACTTGGCCGGATCGGACATCGAGTGGCCGCGATAGCGGTAGGTCTTGACCTCGAGAATATAGGGGCCCTTGCCCGCACGGCAGTGGGCGATGGCCTTGGCGCCGGCATCCCTGACCGAGACGACATTCATGCCGTCGACGATCTCGCCGGGAATGCCAAAGGCCGCGCCGCGGGTATAGAGATCGGGGGTCGAGGTCGACCTTTGCTGGGCCGTGCCCATCGCGTATTGATTGTTCTCGATCACGAACACCACGGGCAGTTGCCAGAGCGCGGCCATGTTGAAGGTTTCATAGACCTGGCCCTGGTTCGATGCGCCGTCTCCGAAATATGTGAACGTCACGCGCCCGTTTTCGCGATACTTGTCGGCAAAGGCCAGACCCGCGCCGATAGGGACCTGCGCGCCGACGATGCCGTGCCCGCCATAGAAGTGCTTTTCCCTGGAGAACATGTGCATCGAGCCGCCCTTGCCCTTGGAATAGCCGCCCTCGCGCCCGGTGAGTTCGGCCATCACGCCGTCCGGGCTCATGCCGCAGGCGAGCATATGGCCGTGGTCGCGATAGGAGGTGATGCGCTTGTCGCCCTCTTCGGCTACGGATTCGAGTCCGACCACGACGGCTTCCTGACCGATATAGAGGTGACAGAACCCACCGATCAGCCCCATTCCGTAAAGCTGACCCGCCTTTTCCTCGAAACGTCGGATCAACAGCATTTCACGATAGAAAGTCGTGAGTTCTTCGGCGGAAACGTTGGGTTTCCTGGTGCTCTTGCGCGTGACCATCGCGGCGCACTCCTCCTGCGTTCTTATAGTTTAATGCTAAACTATGGATAGCGGCTCTGCAGGCGTATGGCGAGTGAAATTGACGCGGGGCACGCTTAGCGGATCACGATCTCGTCAGCGCGCAACAGGCCGAGCACCGAGCGCGCCTGCTGATCCAGAAGGTCGAGATCGAGATATTCGTCCGACAGGCGGCGGGTCAGGTTCTCGGTCGAGGCGATGTCCGCTTCGAGCCGGGTCAGCGTCTGGCGCAGCGTTTCGGCCTCGGCGGAGATCTCGACGCGCCGGAACAGGCCGTAATCACCCTGAACAGCGGCAAAGGTGAAATAGACGCATAACGCGAAGGTCGCCGCGAAATAGATCAGGCCCCCAAAGCCGGGGCGCGTCGAACGGGTCAAGATGCACTGCCTCTTTGCGCCCTTAATGGGCGTTCTGGATGCACTATGGCATAGGCGAATCGCCTTGTGAATCCCTGTTTATGGGGAAGCAGAGCCGGGAATCGGAAATTCTTCGCGCGTGGCCAAAAGGCCGCAGGCCGAGCTCAGCCGGCGACCGATGCGGTATGGATGCTGGTGATGGTTTTTCCCAGCGTTTCGTTGAACGCCTCGTCCGATTGCCCGGCCGAGAGCCCCTCGGTCAGCGCGCGCGAGAAGGATGCGATCACGCCGCGATTTTCGCTCAGGCGCGCATTTGCTTCGTCGCGCGAATAACCGCCCGACAACGCCACGACACGCATCACGCGCGGATGATCGACCAGGGACTCGTAGGCGTTTGCGGTTTCCGGCAGGGTCAGCTTGAGAATGACCTGCTGGTTCTCGGGGAGGGCATCGAGATGCGCGTGCAATTCGGTGCGCAGGATCTCTTCGGCCTGGACCTTGTCGCTGATGCTGATGGTGATTTCGGGCTCGATGATCGGGATCAGGCCTTTTGCGAGAATCCGGGATGCGACCTCGAATTGCTGCGCCACGATCGCCGCGATCCCGCTTGCCGAGGCCGCGTCGATGACCGAGCGCATCTTGGTGCCGAAAATGCCTTTGGCCACGGCACGATCCAGAACCTCGTCAAGGCCCGGCATGGGTTTCATCAGGCGCACGCCATCCGCTTCGTCGGCAAGTCCCTTGTCCACCTTCAGGAACGGCACCACCGAGCATTTTTCCCAGAGATACTGGGCGGTCGGAATGCCATCGACATCGCGATCCATGGTCTGCTCGAACAGGATGGCACCGATCACCTGGTCGCCGGAAAACACCGGTGACTTGATGATGCGGCTGCGCATCTGGTGGATCAGGTCGAACATTTCGGCATCCGAACCATAGGCGTCTTCTTCAACGCCGTAGAGTTTGAGCGCCTTGGGGGTCGAGCCGCCGCTCTGATCGAGCGCCGCGACGAAACCCTTGCCGGAAGTCATCTGCTCGGTTTGCCGTGTGTTTGCCATGGGTCGATACACCTTGCTGGTTCTGGCCCACGCGGGGCATTGTCGTCGTTCCGCAGGGGTTTAAAACAGGGGCATGCCGGTTGCAATTGCGTTAGCGCGAACAGGCGGCCCGGCTGTCGGGATCAGTGCTGGAGCGCGGCGACGCCGGGCAGGGTCTTGCCCTCCATCCATTCCAGAAAGGCGCCGCCTGCCGTGGAAATATAGGTGAAATCCTGTGCCACACCGGCCTGATTGAGGGCCGCAACGGTGTCACCGCCGCCGGCGACGCTGATCAGTTGCCCGGCACGCGTGCGTTTGGCGGCGCTGCGCGCGGCGGCATTGGTGGCGGCGTCAAAGGGGGTGATTTCAAACGCCCCCATGGGGCCGTTCCAGATCAGGGTACGGGCCGTGTCCAGTACCGCCTCGACCTGCTTCACCGTTTCCGGACCGGCATCCAGAATCATCGCGTCGTCCGGGCATTGATCCGCGGGCACGGTCCGGTTTTCCGCGCCGGCCTTGAACTCGCGCGCGACAACCGCATCGACCGGCAGCAGGATCCTGCAACCGGCGGTTTCGGCCTTTTCCATGATATCGCGCGCTGTGGCGGTCATGTCGTGTTCGCAGAGCGACTTGCCCACGTTCAAGCCCTGTGCGGCGAGAAAGGTGTTGGCCATGCCGCCGCCGATGATCAGGTGGTCCACCTTTTCCACGAGGTTGCCCAACAGGTCGAGTTTGGTCGATACCTTGGCCCCCCCCACGACCGCCGCCACCGGGCGTTCCGGCGTGCCGAGAGCCGCCTCGAGCGCGGTCAGCTCCGCTTCCATCAACCGTCCGGCGCAAGAGGGCAGCAGGCGCGCGATGCCCTCGGTCGAGGCATGCGCCCGGTGTGCTGCCGAAAAGGCATCGTTGCAATAGACATCGCCCAGCTCTGCGAAGTCCTCGGCGAGCGCCGGGTCGTTCTTTTCCTCGCCCGGCTGGAATCGGGTGTTTTCAAGCAGTAGAACCGAGCCATCGGCCATCGCGCCAACCGCCGCCTTGGTCGCATCGCCCCGGCAATCGGCGCAGAACGACACCGGCACACCCAGCCCGGACTCAAGCGCCGGAACCAGCGGACGCAGCGACATCTCGGGCACGTGCCGGCCCTTGGGGCGTCCGAAATGCGCGAGCAGCACCGGTTTTCCGCCCCTGGAAATGATATCATCCATTGTCGGTTTCAGCCGACGGATCCGCGTGTCATCGGTGACCACGCCATCTTCGACCGGCACATTGATATCGACCCGAACCAGAACCCGTTTGCCCGCAATTTCCATGTCGTCCAGCGTGTTCCAGCTCATCGGTCAATCCCTGTGTCCATTCCTATTGTCGCGCTTTTTTCTCACATTTCTGCTCATGGTCAATGGTTCACTTGGCATTCCCGGCTGCCGGGCTTAGGTATCTGCCAACACAGCTTGGACAGGAGGGCCAGATGGCCGAAATCAAAGATCCCGAAAACACGATCCTCATGGAACTGAAGGGCGGCACCGTCACCATCGAACTGCTTCCCGACGTTGCTCCGCTCCATACCCAGCGGATGAAGGAGCTGGCCCGCGCCGGTGCCTATGACAACGTGTGTTTCCACCGCGTCATCGACGGCTTCATGGCCCAGACCGGTGATGTGCAGCACGGCAACATGGAAGACGGGTTCAACTTGGGTCGCGCCGGCACCGGCGGGTCGGACATGGACGATCTTCCGGCGGAATTCTCGAAGCTGCCTCATGACCGTGGAACCCTGGGTGCCGCGCGTTCGCAGAACCCGAACAGCGCCAACAGCCAGTTCTTCATCAACTTCAAGGACAACAGTTTCCTGAACGGTCAGTACACGGTCTATGGTCGCGTGATTGGCGGGATGGAACATGTCGATGCCATCACCCGTGGCGAGCCGCCCGCATCCCCGGACCGGATGATCAGCGTCAAGGTGGCCGCGGATGCATAGGCTGGCCGCGCTGCTTGCGCTTGTTGCCAGCCCTGCGCTGGCCACCGGGCTTCAGGTCGAGATCGAAGGCGAAGGGGCCAACGGCACCGTGGTCATCGACCTGCTGGAAGACGTGGCGCCGGGGCATGTGGAACAGATCACCGCGCTGGCGTCGGAAGGGGCCTATGACGGCGTGGTCTTTCATCGAGTCATAGACGGCTTCATGGCCCAGACCGGCGATGTGGAATTCGGCAAGCTGGGTGGCGACATGCGCCGCGCGGGCACCGGCGGTTCCGATCGTCCGGATCTGGCCGCCGAATTCTCGGACATTCCGTTCGATCGTGGCGTCGTCGGCATGGCCCGTGCGCAGGATCCGAACAGCGCCAACAGCCAGTTCTTCATCATGTTCGATGAGGGGTATTTCCTGAACGGGGACTATACCGTGATCGGGCGAGTCACCGACGGCATGGATGTCGTCGACGCGATCAAGCGCGGCGAGGGCCGGAACGGCGCGGTTGTCGGCCAACCCGACGTGATGAAATCGGTCACCGTAACCGATTGATACCGCGTCGCTTTGGCGGATATCGCCCGAAGCATCGCGACGGGCGCAGATGAGAGCACGGTTTCGCTCGCCCGCGGAACCGTGTTTTTCTTTTAGCTTATAATGTCTTGCATCGAGGAGGGGGCGCGCACCGGTGTCCGGTGACGCGCAACCTGTTTGGCCGCTCTCGCGTAACACGGACGTTGCGCACCGAATGCGGGACAGCGCGTGGCTTGCAAGCGGGCCGGATCATATGCGTGGGGCAATCGGTTTCCCCATGCGATCAGGGCACGCGTCTGCCCGACGGTGCCCTGCAACTTCTTCGATGATTATCGGTTCAGGTCGATACCTTGGCGGTGGCCGGATTGGCGCCCTGCGCCTTGCCCGCACCGCCGGGATTCAGGGGATCGTCCTGACGCTGGACAGAGCCTTCGAAATGGGCACCGCTCTCGATGGCGATGGTCTTGTGGATGATGTCGCCTTCGACGCGCGCGGTCGAGGTCAGGCGTACTTTCAGACCGCGAACACGGCCAACGATTCGGCCGTTGATCACGACGTCATCCGCCGTCACTTCCCCCTTGATCGTCGCCGTCTCGCCGATCGTCAGCAAATGCGCGCGGATATCGCCTTCCACCGTGCCTTCGACCTGGATGTCGCCGGTTGTCTTGAGGTTGCCCGTGATGTGCAGGTCAGACGACAGCGTCGATGCGGGGGGCTTGGCCTTGGGGGCGCTGGCCTTGTAGTCGCCTGTCGATGCGGGTGCGGCGGGGGCCCCTGCAGGAGCCGCCGGTTTCGCCTCATCGGACGTCTTGGAACCTGGCTCGTTTATCTTGCTCTTCGAAAACATTACTTGCAGCCTTGATGTAGATCATGGGGTTAACAGGTGTGCCGTTTACGCGCACTTCATAGTGCAGATGCGTGCCGGTCACCCGTCCGGTGCTACCCATATCAGCAATGTGATCGCCGCGCGAGACCCTTTGGCCTTTCTTCACGCGAATGCGCGAGTTATGCGCATAGTAGGTTTCGATGCCGAAATCATGCCTGATCTTGACCAGCCGGCCAAATCCCGATTGCCAGCCGGCATGGGTGACAACGCCGTCTGCGGTGGCGAGGATGTCGGTGCCCGCGCGCCCGGCGAAATCCGAACCGTTGTGCATCCGGCGACCGCCGGTCTTGGGGTCGCGGCGATAACCGAACCCGCTGGTATAGCGCACGGCATCCCGCACCGGGCTGGCGAAGGGCGCGCGCTCTGCCGCGATTCGATACATGTTCAGCAGGTCCATCTGCGCAAGGATGCGGTTGGTCCGCAACTCGTCGACAGTCGGTTCATCTTCGCCGCGGGTGGTAAAGGTGAGGGGAGTCAACGGACCGCCCTGACCGCTATACCCGCGGCGAACCTGCTCGATTATCTTGTCGGTCGGCATGCCTGCCGAGCGGAACATCTTGTCCAGCGGCGCGACCGAGATGGTCATCGCCTCTTCGAGCTGGCGGAAAATCTGGTCGTTCTGCTCGTCCTTCAGCTTGAGGTCGAGTTCGAGTTCGGCTGCGCGCTCGATGGCATGCCTGGCGTTCTGCGCGATCTGGTCGCGTTCCTGCGCGGTCTGTGCCAGGGCCTCTGCCATGAAGTTCACGGATGCGGGCGATACGGCGTCGCCGCTTTGCGTGGTGCCAGGGCTCGCCTGTTCGGCCAGAAGCGTGGCGAGTTCGGTGCGTGCCGCTTCGCGGTCTTTCATGGTGTCGCGCAGGGTCGATTGGATCACGTCAATTCCGGTCTCCAGTTCGTGCCGCTGCGTCTCCGATGCCAGCAGGTCGGATTGCATGAGCGAGATCTGGGCAAGCGCGGCGTTGAAACGCTGTTGTGCGGCCTGCGCCTCTTCGGCGCGCGCGTCGCGTTCCAGCGCAAGGGCATTGAGACGATCCTGATACATATCCTGATCGCGCTTGGCCTTCTCGCGGAAGTTACCCGACCCGATGCTGTCCATCAGCAGGACCGCCGTCGCGATGATCGCCCATGCGACGATGGCCGAGGCACCGATACTTATGAACAGCTGGGTTACCGGACGAAGCCGGACAAAACGCGTGTCCGTATCGGACTTGAGAAATACCCGGCGTTCGGGGAACAACCGTTCCATCACCGCATGAATTCTTATCGCAAGCCTTGTCCGCACGCGCTCTTCCCTGATCCATCCCCTTGACGGCTGACGCACCAAGTCTGGCCACGCGCCTGAGCGGTCACTAATGATAGTGTGTCTTTTGGGCAAGTTCTCGCAGAATGTAACAGGCCGATGGCCGCAAAAAGCCCGGAAAACTGGCGAAATCCTGCCGAAATCAATGGCCTCCGGATGTGGCATCGGCAAGGAATTGCCGCCCGGGATTCTGCCGCCCGGATCACGGTGTGTTGTTTTGTCGCTCTGCCAATGGCCAGTAGAAATCGGGCGGAATCCCTGCTTCGGCGCGCTTTTCCTCGTTGAAGGGCGGCTTGAGCGGGCCGTGGAAATATCGCTTTACAAGGTCATGAAATATCTCGCGCGGGTCGAGATCGTGGCGACCGCAGAGAAAATGAAACCATTTCGAACCATAGGCGACATGGCCGACCTCTTCGGCATAGATCGTTTCCAGCGCCGCCACGGCCTGTTCGATCCCGGCCTTGCGGAAGATGTCGATCATACCGGGCGTGACATCAAGCCCGCGCGCTTCGAGAACCATGGGAACCACGGCGAGGCGGCCCATGAAATCCTCTGCCGTATCCTCGGCGGCGCGCCACATGCCCGCATGGGCGGGCAGCGCGCCGTAGTGGCTGCCAAGCGCCTCAAGACAATCGCACATCAGGTTGAAATGCTTGCTTTCTTCGTCCGCCGCCTTGACCCAGTCATCGTAGAACCCGATCGGCATTGGAATGTCGGTGAAGCGCGCGATGATATCCCAGTGCAGATCGACGGCGTTCAACTCGATATGTGCAACCGCGTGCAGCAGCGCGATCCGGCCCGCCGGGCTGCCGGGGCGTCGCCGGGGAACGTCGCGCGGAGACAGCAGTTCCGGCCGTTCCGGTCGTGACGGGTGCAGCGGCGGAGAGGCGGTGCCGATGGGAATGTCGCTTGCCTGCCCGTGCCGCGCGGCGAACCAGCGCGCCGCGCAGTCACGCGACACCCTTGTTTTCTCGCGGCCATCTGCGGTTCGCAGAACCCGGTCGGCCATCCCGGCAAGAGTATCTGTCACGCGTCGGTGCTCCTTGTGGGGTTGGTTTGCTGACGATTGCCCGCAAACGTGTCGCGATTGTCCGGCTCCGTCGCGGCCAGAGGCGGACGGCGGCGGTGCGGTGCGACGTTACACAGGGTCATGCCCGGGTCGGTCTAGCCCTGCTTGACTGCGGCCAGTACCTCTTCGACATGCCCCGGAACCTTGACCTTGCGCCATATCCTGCCGATGCGCCCCTCCGGATCGATCAGGACGGTGGTGCGTTCGATGCCCATGAAGGTCTTGCCGTACATCTTTTTTTCTTTCCACACGCCGTAATCCTCGCAAGTCTGCCCGTGTTCGTCCGAGAGCAACGGCACGCTCAGACCCTGCTTGGCGACAAATTTGTCATGGCTTGCGAGGCTGTCCTTGGAGATGCCGAACACCAAAGCGCCGGCGTCGGTAAAGGCTTGTTGATGTTCCGAAAATCCGATGGATTCCTTGGTACAGCCCGGCGTATTATCGCGGGGATAGAAAAAGAGAACAATCGTCTGCCCGCGCAGATCGGACAGGCGGACGGTGTCGCCCCCGGTACTGGGCAGGGCAAAGTCGGGTGCAGCGTCATTAACGTCGGGCATATGCGAATTCCATGTGATTGGATCTGGGATGCGAAGGACAATAGGCTTTTGCGACAAAACGAAAAGGCATGCAGGCTGGTTTAGATGACCCGCGACCCTGAAAAAGAAGATCCTGCCGGCGGAGAAGCGCCGCGTCGCCGTTCGCGCAGGCGCAGGTTCGGTATCTGGTCGGCCGGATTCGCGACCCTTGCCGCATTGCTGGTCGGGGGATTTCTGCTGTGGGGGATCGGGCAGACGCTGACGATGCCCGACTGGCTGCGCAGCCGGATCGAGGCGCGGCTCGAACAGAATCTCGGGGGCCTGCAGATCGCGTTCGGCGATGTCGAGATGGTGGTCAATCGCGGATGGCGACCGCGCGTGCGCCTGCGCGATGTCACCCTGAGCGAAGCCGATGGGCGGCCCATCCTGCAACTTGCCGATGCGCAGGCCAGCCTTGCGATGAGGCCGCTGTTGCGCGGACGCCTTCAGCCCAAGTCGATTTCGCTGAGCGGGGCCTTCATCACCTTGCGGCGCGAGGCCGGCGGCAGGCTGTCGCTGGCGCTTGGCCAGAACCGAACCGTGGTGCGCGAGGCGGCGACCGTTGCCGAACTGATCGAGGAGTGGGACAGGCGGCTGGTGGCGCCGCCGTTGTCGTCGCTTGTCGCGGTCGAGATGGAATCGCTCACGCTGCGCTATGACGACCTGCGGCAGGGGCGCAGCTGGACCCTGGACGGCGGACGGATCACGCTAGACCGCGACGACTCGGATATCCGCATCGCCGGCGGTTTTTCCCTGCTCAGCGGCAGAGACAGCGCCGGATCGGTCGAGATGAACTATTCCAGCCGTATCGGCGAGGCGAATGCCGAACTTGGTGTCGTCGTGTCGAATATCTCGGCGCAGGATATCGCGGCGCAATCCGTGGCTCTGGCCTGGCTCGACGTGCTGCGGGCGCCGATTTCGGGCGCCTTGCGGATGAGTGTCGAAAGCGATGGCAAGCTGGGTCCGCTTTCGGCGACGCTCCAGATCGGTGCGGGCGTGGTGCAGCCGACCGAAGCCACCCGGCCCGTGCCGTTCGATGGCGCGCGAAGCTATTTCACCTATTCGCCAGCCGAACAGGTCCTGATCTTTGACGAGGTTTCGGTGGCAAGCGCCTGGGGGACCGGTTCGGCAGAGGGGCGCGCCTATGTGGATATAGAAGCCGATGGCTTCAGGGATCTGATCGGCCAGCTGACGCTGACCGGCCTGTCGCTGAATCCGGACGGTCTCTATGAGGAACCGATCGAGATTTCCCGCGCATCGGCGGATTTCCGGCTCGAACTTGCGCCGTTTCGGCTGACCCTGGGTGACATGCTGATCACGCAAGAGGACAGCAGCCTGCACCTGTCGGGCCGTCTCGACGCCCATCCCGAGGGCTGGCAATTGGCGGTCGACGGCAATATGGACCAGCTCACGCCGGAACGGCTGAAACAGCTCTGGCCGGATTTTGCCGCGCCAAAGCCGCGAAAATGGGTGAACGAGAATGTCACGGGCGGGCGGCTCGAGGATATCGGCTTTGCCCTGCGGATCAATCCGGGTGAGCGGCCCGATATCTATCTCGATTTCACCTATGAAGAGACCGAGGTCAGGTTTCTCAAGACCATGCCGCCGATCGTCGGCGCCAGCGGGCAGGTCACGATCGTGGAGGACCGGTTTGTCGCGACCGCCACCGCGGGACAGGTCACCGCCGAGCAGGGGGGCGCACTCGATGTGGCGGGGACGTCCTTCATCATTCCTCAGATGTCGGCCAAACCGGATACGCCGGCTGTGGTGCGTGTGCAGGCGGCAGGGTCCGTCACGTCGATCCTGTCGCTGCTGAACCGGCCGCCGCTCGCGGTGCTCAAGGATACGCCCTTGCCGGTCGACATGGCCGAAGGGACCGCGCGGCTGGGCGGGACGCTGGCCTTGCCGATGAAGCCGAAGGTGCCTTTTGACGACATTGAATTCCACCTGCGCGGCGAGATCACCGATGTTGCAAGCGCGGTTCTGGTTCCGGGGCAGTCGGTGCAGGCGCGGGTCATGGAAATTGTCGGCGATCAGGATGGCATCTCCCTGTCGGGCGCGGGCAGGATCGGGCCGGTGCCGGTCTCGGTCAGCTGGCAGCAGCCGCTGGGCAGGGATGCGCCCAAGCTCAGCCGGCTTGACGGGACGATCGAACTGTCCGCCGCCGTGGTCGAAACCTTCGGGATCGGGTTGCCCGAGGGCAGCGTGTCGGGCAAGGGCAGCGCGACATTCTCGATGCAGTTCGCGGCGGGCAAGCCACCTGCGCTGACGCTGGAGTCCGATCTGCGGGGGGTGGGGCTGGCCCTGCCACCGCTGGGCTGGGCAAAGCCGGCCCAGACGGCGGGAACCTTGCAGATTTCGGGCATTGTCGGCGATCAGACCCGGATTGACCGGTTGGTCCTGCAAGCCTCGGGCCTGTCGGCAAATGGGGCGGTTACTACCAGATCTGGCGGCGGGCTCGACCGTGCCCTGTTCAACTCCCTGCGCCTGGGCGACTGGCTCGATGTCGCGGCCGAACTGGTGGGCCGGGGCAGCGCGCCGCCCGATATCCGCGTGCTCAGCGGTACGCTGGACCTGCGGCGTGCGACATTCGGCGGCGGATCGGGGGGCGGTGAAAGTGGCCGGATGGATGTCGCGCTTGACCGGTTGCAGATCACCGACGCGATTTCGCTCACCGATTTTTCCGGCCAGTTCACGACCACGGGCGGGATCAAAGGACCGTTCAGTGGCCGGGTGAACGGCCAGACGCGGGTGTCGGGGCAGGTCGAGCCGCAATCCGGGCGCAGCGCGGTGCGGCTGCAGTCGGACGATGCCGGTGGTGTCGTGCGGTCTGCGGGGTTGCTGACCATGGCAAGGGGCGGGAAATTCGATCTGTCGCTGCGCCCCGGTGTGCGCACCGGGGAATTTGACGGAGACCTGAAAATCACAAACACCCAGGTTCATGATGCCCCCGCGATTGCGGCGCTGCTCAACGCCATCAGCGTTGTCGGCCTGCTGGACGAGATGTCGGGGCAGGGCATCCAGTTTTCCGAGGTCGAGGCCCGGTTTCGGCTCGGGCCATCCAAGGTCACGGTTTTCGAAAGCAGCGCCACCGGACCGGCCATGGGCCTGTCGATGGACGGCACGTTCGACGTCCCAACCGGGACGCTGAACATGCAGGGGGTGATTTCGCCGCTCTACCTGCTCAATCAGGTGGGCAACCTGATCGCACGCAAGGGCGAGGGGGTGTTCGGCTTCAATTACACGCTGACCGGGCCGGCCAAGAACCCGCGTGTGGGGGTCAACCCGCTCTCGGGACTTGCCCCCGGTTTCCTGCGCGACATCCTGCGCCGCGCGCCGCCGCCGGTTGACGAATTCGCCCCGCAGCCGGCGCCCGAGCCGAAGCGGCCCCCCAATGACGCCAACTGGGGACGGTGATGGCGTGCAGGCGAGACGTTGCGGCCCGTCGCGCGCACGGCTAGAAGCCGGCGACCTGCCGACCTGCGTCACTACCCGACTGGACCACGCCGATGAAACTGAGCGATTTTGATTTCGATTTGCCCGAGGACCGTATCGCCACGCGCCCCGCGGTTCCGCGCAGCGCTGCGCGGGTGGTTGTGGCGCACGCCGTTGACATCACCGAAACGAAGGTCAGCGCGCTCCCCGGGTGGTTGCGTCCCGGCGACCTAATGGTGCAGAACGATAAGA
>NZ_JBGFGP010000137.1:0-103424 GCF_041224545.1 Sedimentitalea sp. XS_ASV28
ATTTTGATTTCATGCTGCGCCCGCACACGGCGGCGAATATTCTGCACAAGCACGAGATGGCATGACGCGGTGCGACGGCGATTTCGGCCGTTCGTGAACCTCGCAGAATTTTTGAAGCCGGCAATTCACAGGTCGCGGGACAAACCTGCCGTTGGTCTCACAGCGCCTATTCAGCGTAAGGAGACGCGATAGACGTTGTTCAGGTAGCCTTGATCATCAATGCGAAAGTGGGTCTCGCCGACGTGTTCAAAACCTTTCGCAAGATAGAAAGCTATCGCAGGGTCATTCTTCGCGTTGGTTGTTAACCACACAGAGCCGACAGAAGCGTTGCGACAGTGGTCGAGCGCCGCAGACAGGAGACACTTCCCAATACCCTTGCCGTGGTGCCTTGGCTGAACGTAGAAAGTAGAAATCTCCACGTCAGAACAGCCATCTACTGGCGCCGGGCTGTTCGAAGAAACCCTTATGAAGCCATCGATTCCTTCGGCATTTTCTGAAACCAACATGAATTGATCTGGGTCGCTAATCAGCTTCTTGGTCTTTTCAACCGTGAACTCACTTAGCGCATAATCCGCAAAGAACGCACTCACGCCTTTCTTCAGGTAGGTGCCTATCCATACCTCGATTGAAATAGCTGCGATGCTTGATGCGTCGGAGAAAGTTGCTGGGCGAAGAACCATGCTGTTTTGTGTCACGCTTTCTGCGATTGCGAAAGCAGTTTCCACATGTAGGTTTGGGCTCATCGCTGCCCAACGCCCGCGCAGCTGCGCCCACGCGGCAGATCGAACCACACCCGTCATCCGCTAGATTTGCCAAATCTCTGATTTCATGATGTCTTGATCAATGTGCGGCCGTTCACAGATCAACAGTTGATGTTCGTGCCCCGGGTGGCGAAGTCTGAAGGTGAGCCCACAGCGGAAATCCTCATTTTTTGCTGCATGCGCTCGCAGCTCGGAAATTTCTGCAAGTGCTCAATCTCGCGTGCTTCAGGACGGCTCCAAATTCGGTCATTTGAACATCGCGCAGCGAGGCTTGTCGGGGCAATTCACAGGTCGCGGACAAACCCGCCTAATGCTCATGCAGCGAAATCTGTCTTGGCGCGGCGACCGAGTTTCGAAGACATTCGCGGCGATGCAGCGCGATTTCCCAGAAGCGGTCATTCAAAACCGCGCATTTGGTTGCAATTGGAACCGGTCGTTCGTGGCGCAGGTGTCAGATAGCTGGCATGCGGACGAAGGTGATCTTGCGCAAGATCAAGACCTTCCCCTGTTGATCGCGTTAGCCTGTAAAGATGCACAACGAAAAGATACCGCTTCGCCGCTTATCGGAGGTGAGGGATTTTATTCGGCCTTGAATTCAAGAACGCTACGACAACGCCGATTACAGCTACTCCGCCAACTGGAACCTTGTCGCCGCTCTCATCGCCTCAAGGTGATTGTCCATACGCTCTAGAAAGAAAACATCAGAGAACCGAAATACGTCTTCAGTCTGCAAAGCCTTGAGGCACAATAGTCGATTTGGTTATTGCGCGCACCAACCCGGGGCGCGGCACTGAACGCATTCGATTTCATTCAGGTATTTGCAGTTTCCAGAGATTTCGATCGACAGGCACCAGGTTGCGACGTTTCTTGGCAGGCAGTCCTTCATTCAGAAGTTGACTGAGGTCTTCACCAACTTCCTTGTTGTAGATGTGATACAGGTGCCCGGTCGCGCTTCGGGCTGGAATGTCGCTGAGATCGATAACCTCTACGCCGTCGAGGCTAGAGACGTCATTGCCGGCTTCGCCCAGTCGCGGATATCCATGCAACTGTGACGAAACCGCCAGTGGTCGGTCGCTCGCCGTCACATAGACTGTCATACTGCGCATGAGCGGTCTTATTCGGGGCAGGATTCTCTCGAAAATCTGAAAGTCCATGTCAGGGGCAAGCAAAACGACGTCGCCCACGCGAAGATCGGGATCGCGGTTCGCCAGTTCGTATAGCGCCAGAATGACGCCACGAGCCCCCAGACTGTGACCTGAAATGTTGACCAGCACATCTTCGAATTCGGTGTCGAGCCTGGCGATCGCCGTGGCGAGATCTGGCACGCTCCAGTAGAGATCGGCTTCATCGTGGGTGTAATTGAGAAGTGAACCGTCTGAAGGCCAGCTGAACCACAGAAAGCTGCCATCCAGGTCGATATTCTCCCGAAGGAGCGTTGCGCGACGGCAGCCCTTTTCGAAGTCGATGTAGAAGCCGTGCGTATGAAGCAGGGGCGCACCGTTTTTCTCGCGAGCAAGCAAAGCTCCGAACACGTCTTCTATGGGAAATTCCCGAACCGCTTCGACACGCAGCAATTCATCGGGAATGTAAAACGGCGCTGCGTCCGCCATTGGCGAAATCAAACTCAGGTCTACGTTGCCGATTTCGCACCAGCCCGCCTTTAGATCGCTTCGTTCGTCGCCATAAAACTTGCGGGGGCTGTCCGATCCGGTCCTGTTGCGTTGCGTAAGGTAATGGAGCCCGCGTTTTGCTTCCGCCTCTTGGGCAAACGAGGGATGCGCCTCGAAACCAATCGACAGGAAAGCAACGAGAACGGCTCCAGACAGGCTCAGCAGGCAGTTCTTTTCGAGACGCATTCATCACCTGAAGAAAGACAAGCAACGGCACCATAACACCCGCAGAAAGCTTCGCCAGCCCACAATGATGCGGCTGCCTCGCAGGCTAGCTTATGACCTGTTGACTGTGACAGATCCAGTTTTGATCCGCCTCACCGAAGGCCGGCAAACAGGCTGAAAAGTTTTCAGGCAAGTTGTCTACGGGCCTCATGTGCCCGACGAACGGCCGGGTGACTTTGCCGATCACGCGCCTTGACCCCGGAACCCGGAGTTGATTGTGCCGGCAAAGTCGTGTCAGAAAAAGGATGAACCTCAATCGACGAGGGAACCATCATGCGGCTTATGAAGTTTCTTCTGACCATCGTGAGCGTGATTGCGCTGGCGATCGTGGTTCTTCGCCTGACCCATCCGCTGCCTGCTTTGCCGGAGGGCGATACGTCGACCTCGATTCAACCAAGCGAGACCACCCGACTAGGAGTAGCCATTCTTCCCCTCATGGCCAAAAATGCAGGGTTGAGTGGGGTCGTTCCGCTGGCCGATGGCCGCGATGCGCTGGCCGCACGGATCCTGCTTGCGCGGGCCGCGGATGAAGCGATCGATGTACAATATTACATCTGGCACACTGATACGACGGGCTGGCTGCTGATGGACGAACTGCGTGCGGCGGCAGAGCGTGGCGTGCGTGTCCGGCTTTTGCTCGACGACAACGGCATTCCCGGCCTCGACAACGTGCTGGCCGATCTCGATGCGATGGAGAACGTCGAGGTCCGCCTCTTCAACCCTTTCACGATGCGCAGCCCCAAGCTGCTGTCCTATGCGTTCGACTTCTTCCGACTGAACCGCCGAATGCACAACAAGTCGATGACAGTGGACGGGATCGCGACCGTCATCGGCGGGCGCAACATCGGCGACATCTATTTCGCCTATGGCGAAGGTACCGCCTATTTCGACTTCGACGTGTTGGCCGTCGGCGAGGCGGCCAAGGACGTTTCAGCCGACTTTGATGGCTACTGGAGCAGCGGCTCATCCTATGACGCCGCGGATATTCTTCCCAGATCCGAAGGCGGGCTTGCCGAACTGGCGGCCGCTGTAGACGTGGCGAATGACAGCGCGCGCGGGTCCGATTATGCCAACGCGATCGCGACGGCGCCCGTATTGTCGCGTGTTCTGGCCGGAGAAGACGTGATGGAGTGGACAACCGTCACGCTAGTAAGTGACGACCCGGCGAAGGGATTGGGCGAGGCCGCTGACGAGGCACTCCTTATCGGGCTTTTTCCGAAGCTGGTCGCACAGCCGAAAAAGAATCTCGATCTGGTCTCGGCGTACCTGATCCCGGGCAAGGCCAGCACGGAAATGCTGGAGCGATACCTTGCGGCGGGCATTCGCGTCAGATTGGTGACGAATTCACTCGAGGCCACGGATGTGTCGGTCGTCCACAGCGCATGGATGGGATACCGTGACCAGCTGATCCGCGCTGGCGCGGAGGTCCTGGAACTACGCGCGCACCCCCAGATGAAGGGCGATCCGTCGCTGGCGCAGCTTTTGACCGGCTCGCAATCCAGCCTGCACGCCAAAACTTTTTCTATAGACGGCGAACGCATCTTCATCGGGTCCTTCAACTTCGATCCACGGTCAACCACGCTCAACACCGAGATGGGCTTCCTGATCGACAGCCCGTCAATCGCAACGGCGCTATCGCAGGCACTCGACCGGTCCGAGACGTTTTACTCGGTGACGGACTCCAAGGATGGGGCAATCGTCTGGACCGAATTGGACACCAACGGAGCGCTCCGCACCCATGACCGGGAGCCCAATACAACCGCGTTCGAGCGTGCCATCGTCCGCTTCATGAGTTGGCTGCCGATCGAGTGGATCTTGTAAGACAGCCTTTTTCCTAAGGACACAAATGACTTATGGAGATGAAACGGCTCAGAGTGTTCCAAGTGTCGCGACTTGACTATCAATAACCCTGTTTGGCAATTGAAGCTGTTTCTTGACGAAGCGAACGAAATCCGTTCTGCCGCAGGATGCCCGAGGGCATGACGGCCGAGAGACGCCAAAACCTGATGGCGATCTTCAAGGCAGAGAAATTCGCCGCACATAGACCGGGACGTCCATAACGGCCACGATTTGCTCCGAGCCATCGAGAATATCCGTCAACTCGGCGACGTCGCTGGCCAATGTCATCTCGCCCGAACTGGCCTTTCCCATCGGTGCGCTTTCCACGAGGTCGACCAATTGCTCAATCCGGTAACTTTCTAAGCATGTCGCGTGTTCCTTCATGAACCGGCGCCACCCCATCCGGCGAGATCGGGTCGGCAGGTGCTTCATCTTATGCCCTCGCGGTCCATTCGGCCGCGACGGCCCAGCCAAGCGCGTTCGTGGAGCAACATCCCATGGTGCTCGCAACCGATGTCGCGGGCGCGCATGAACCGGCGGACGGCGCAGCGCAGCATCCGCAGCCGCCAAAGATGCCACGAGCGGTGACTGGCGCAACGGCGGCCAACGCATAAAGGGGCGACCGGGGCGGTTCGTGCGCCGGCGCGAAGAACTGCGAGTGATCGATCCCGGTCGCGGTCGGCGCAGGGAAGACCCGTCCTTCCAGGACCGTTCCCCATATCCCGATATTGCGGATCTCGTCCGGCTCGACGGAAAGCGGATCGTTCTCGAGGATCGTGAAGTTCGCGTACTTCCCCGGCGCGATCGACCCCAGTTCCTTTTCGAGTCCCAGAGAGTGGGCCGCGTCGATGGTGACGGCGCGCAACGCGTCCTCCACGGGCAGCCGATGCTGCGGTCCAGCGACGCGGCCCGAGACCGTGGTGCGGTTCACGGCCGACCAGACGAGGAAGAGCGGTTGGCCCGGCGCCATCGGCATGTCGGAATGGAACGAGATTGGCGTCCCGTTCGCCTTTACATGTCCCAGTGGAACGAGTTCGTCAGCTCGTTCGGCGCCAAGCCCGATTTCGGCATACCTGTCCGAGAGGGCGGAGACATAGTAGGGATTCGCGCTCACGATGCAGCCGAGCGCGGCGAGCCTGTCGCACTGGTCGGGCCGCGCGTAGCCGAAATGCACGACCACGGTGCGGTGCTCTGCCCGCGGCTTTCGCCGCATGTTCCGCTCGACCGCGTCGAGTACCATGTCTAGCCCGCGGTCCCCGTTCTGGTGGATGTGGATTTGGTAGTCGGCCTCCCAATAGGCATCGAAACTTGGGTTGAAGAAATCGGGATCCATGATCCACTCGCCGCTATGGCCGTCCGTGTAGGGCTCGGTCATCTGCATCAACTGGCTGTAGATCGCGCCGTCCGCGAAGAGCTTCACCCGGTTCGGAAGGAAAGCGGTTCTGCCTTCACCCCAGTCCATCAGGGCCTCCGTCTCGGCGATCAAACGACCGCCCTCGAGGTACAGCGCAGCGAGCGACTTGCCGTCTGGAAGGTAGAAGGTACGAATCGGGACATCCGGGCCCGACAGGACCG
This sequence comes from Sedimentitalea sp. XS_ASV28, assembly GCF_041224545.1. Classification (NCBI taxonomy): domain Bacteria; kingdom Pseudomonadati; phylum Pseudomonadota; class Alphaproteobacteria; order Rhodobacterales; family Paracoccaceae; genus Sedimentitalea; species Sedimentitalea sp. XS_ASV28. Next base: position 6,071 of record NZ_JBGFGP010000137.1, read on the forward strand.
TGTTCTGAGCCTCCTGCAAGGGTTTCGAAAGCACTCCGCCTGGCTCGCACATCATCGTCACGCCCGCCCGGTGCGCGTATTCGCGCATGAGCGCGAGGCCGGTCATCAGCCGCTCGGGTGTGGCGAGCACCGGGGCGAGACGGGGCATGACGGCGAAGGCCCCCTGCTCGTAGAAATGGCCCAGTGCATGATCCGCTTGCTCGCGTGCGGTACCCTCGAGAGCATCGACGAACCCAGACGTGATGCCCAGGAGGTCGAGCGCTGGCGTGTTCATAACGAATTCGTGCGCCGAGCGATGCCAGACGATAATCGGTCGTGTGGCGCTGACCGCGTCGAGGTCGGGGCGGCGCACCAGCCCGTGGAAGTAGTGGTGGTATCCCCAGGTCAGGAGCGGGGTGTCAGGGTCGCCGAGCGCGGCCTCAGCCGCAGACAGCCGCGCGATGTAGTCCTCGGGCGTCAGGGCGGCCTCCGCGAAGCCGGTGGGAAGATCCCAGTCCTCGATGGCGATGACCTCGGCCGTGATGGTCAGCGCGCCCAGGACCGGGTGAACGTGCTGGTCGATGAGGCCGGCGATGATGATCTTGTCCTCGAAGCGGTCGTCGGTCAGGTAGGGCTGATTGCCGATGAGCGTCTCGATCTCGGCGCGCGGCCCGGTGGCGAGGACGCGGTTGTCCACGATGGCCACGGCGTCGGTCGCGGGATCGTTGTCTTCCATCGTCAGGATGCGGCGCGCGGTGAAGACCGTCACGGTCGGCAGCGCCTCCGTCCGGCGACCGAAATCCTGAAGGCTGAGGCCGTCCGAGAGGGCGGGACCGCCGGCGAGCGCCGCTGCGGAGACACTTCCGAGAAGGCGCAGCGCACCGCGGCGGGTAAGAGTGGCATTCATTCCTGGTCCTTCCCCATATGATACATGACCACGGGCTGTATGGTTCCGCGGCGCAAGTTGATCCAGTACCTCGTCCGTCAGCACGCGCTCGCACAACTCCGTTTATTGGGGCAATCGAGCGAGGCCTACACGAGGCTACGCAAAACCGTAGCACGGGCCTTTTCTTGGTATTGGGACATTTGGGACAATCCGGGACCCCAACCGGTCATGAGTTTTGGCTTCGTTGTCCCGCTGGTCGAAAGTCCGACCGTGCTTCATGCCTCCTTCCAGAACGCGTCTATTGCGTCGCGGTCGACAAGCCGGATGCGTCCGTAGGACACGACAAGCCATCCCTCTCGCTCCATCCGCGAAAGCGCTCTGTTTACGACCTTGCGCTCCGCATTCGCCATTTCGCCGAGCTGCGCCTGGGTCAACAGGATTTCGTCCGGGGTACCCTTCGGAACATCCTCGACATGCGGCGCGATACGGAGCAGCGTGGCCGCGATGCGACGCTCGGAGTTTCGGATCATCAGCGTTTCAATTGTATGCAAGGCGATCTCCAATCCGTAGTCGCTGATCGAGAGCAGTGCTCGCTGATGCTCTGGAGAGATACTTGCGATCTCCTGAAGGCGGGAAAGACTGACACCAAACAGCCATCCGGGCTCCGATACGCTAAAGGACAACAGCAACGACCGCGGACCACCACGGACCAGGGGGGCATAGCCGAACCAGGTACCGCAACGCCCGATGTGCCCGAGACGGTTTTCCAGGCTTCGGCCTGCAATCCACATGCTGACACCCCCGCTAACGATCCCGTAGATGCCTCCTGGCTCGTCGCCGGAATGGAACAGGCTGTCCCCCTTGCTAACGGAGATCAGTCTCGCATGTCTCATAACGGCGGCTTTCAGGTCCGGGCTTTGATTAGCGAGCCAGCCTCGCCCGAGAATTCGTTTCTTTGCTACTTCGCGATTCATCGCATCACCTCATCGCATCCATGCATGACGCACCGGTTGCTGTTAATCCACTTCCTGGCGATGCGTCATAAAAGTTACACGTTCAAAGCGGGTTTGTCCCAATCGGGACAAAGCCTTTCGTCGAATCGAAATACGTTCTTTACAACTTCCGGAATCAAGAACTTGTTTGTGCCAAGGAATTTGGGATCCGAAAATGAAACGATTCACTCGTCGCAGTTTCACGGGCGCAGGCTTTGGAGGCCGTGCTGCACTTTTGTCGCCTCGACCGGTCCGGGCGCCAAACGGATCACTTCAGGACATCGTCGGATCTATACCCGGCAGAAAGGTTGATACTGCCGGTTCCTTTGGGAGCAGAGGGGTTCACATCAAAACGTAGGGGACTCCGAACCAGAATGCGAATGGCAATGGCCGAATCGTGCTAGCCGCGCTTGGAAACCTTCGAAGCATACTTGGCATTACTCGATAGAAGGACACCAAAATTGAAGGAGCACATAATGGGAAGAAGTTCTTTGAAAATGGTCCTGTTAGCCAGCATAGTTTTAGCGGGAAATTCGACCTTCGCTCAGGAAATCGCTGACACCCTGTACACGGGAGGGCCAATCCTGACGATCAATGATGATCAGCCCACCGCCGAAGCCGTCGCTGTCAAGGATGGGCGTATCCTCGCTGTCGGGGCCTTGGCGGATCTGGTCGAGCATCAGGGAGACGCAACCGAGATTTTCGACTTGGACGGGCGCACGATGGTGCCCGGCTTCGTCGATAGTCACGGCCATGTCGTCTTTGGCGGTTTGCAGGCACTTTCAGCAAATCTGCTGTCACCGCCGGATGGAGAGGTGACCGATATAGCCAGCCTTCAGGCCACTCTATCCAAATGGGTCGAGGACAATGCGGAAGTGGTCGATCAGGTAAACATGATTATCGGCTTCGGCTACGACAATGCGCAACTTGCGGAACTGCGCCATCCGACACGGCAGGATCTTGATGCAGTATCAGCCGACGTTCCGATAATGATCGTCCACCAATCCGGCCATATCGGCGTTGCCAATTCCAAGGCGCTTGAACTTGCTGGAGTAACGGCAGCCTCTGAGTCACCGCCCGGAGGTGTCATCCGGCGCGACGCGAACGGCGAACCGAACGGGGTGCTCGAGGAATACGCGTTCTTCGGTGTGCTAGCTCCGATGCTCGGCGGTCTGGGCGAAGCGGGGCTAGAGGCATTTACGCGCGCCGGCGCGGAGCTCTGGGCAAGCTTCGGCTACACCACCGCGCAGGAGGGCCGAGCCTCGCCCGAGGTGGTCGAGGTCGTGAAGAAGGTTGCCGCCGAGGACGGGCTCCCGGTTGACTTCGTCATCTTTCCAGATGTGCTGGAGGCACCGGACTACATCGCCGCAAACGTGTCGCAGGAATATGTAAACGGTGCGCGGGTCGGAGGCTGCAAGCTGACAATCGACGGCTCGCCGCAGGGGTTCACGGCACTCCGCGACCGGCCCTACTACGATCCCGTTGGTGACTATCCTCCTGGCTATTCCGGGTATTCCGCCATAACCATGGAGCAGGCGCAGAAGGCCGTGAACTTCTGCTACGAGAACGGCATTCAGATCATCACGCATTCCAATGGCGAAGGCGCTTCGGACATGCTGATCGCGGTTCTTGAGACGGCACAGCAGAAATACGGCGATCCGGGTAACCGTCCCGTGCTTGTCCATGGCCAATTCCTGCGCGAGGATCAGGTGGACGCGTTCCAACGGCTCGGTGTGTTTCCCTCGCTGTTTCCGATGCACACCTTCTACTGGGGCGATTGGCACCGCGATCACACGGTGGGACCGGTGAACGCCGAAAACATCTCACCCACGGGCTGGGTCCGGCAGCGCGGCATGATGTTTGGCTCGCACCATGACGCGCCGGTTGCTTTCCCCGACAGCATGCGCATCCTTTCGGCGACCGTTACGAGGCGCACGCGCTCGGGCGACATTCTCGGCCCGCATCAGCGGGTGGACGTTTTGACCGCGCTCAAAGCCATGACCATCTGGCCCGCCTGGCAGCACTTCGAGGAAGACGACAAGGGCAGTATCGAAGTGGGCAAGATCGCGGACTTCGTGTTGCTTTCCGACGATCCGACAGTCATCGATCCGGAGACGCTGGCCGACCTGCGCGTCATGGCAACTGTCAAGGACGACAAAGTCGTCTACGAGGCACCCGCGGGCATAAGGGAGGGACGGCTGCGGCCGGCGCTGTTCCCGCGAGACCCGCACATGGCGCATGAATTCCTGCACGCGATGTATGACGCGATGGGAGGCCATAGTCACTAGTTGCGATGCCTATCGGACATTGCCGTTGGACCCAAAGGGGTCCAACGGTACCTGGTCTGGGCGCATCCGCCGTCCTGACCATATCGCGCGGGCAAATGTTGCCTTGGATCTGCAGCTAGGAAGTCTGTTCGCATGTCGATTTTTCCAATTCCGATCCGGCGCCTTCCGTAAGCGCCCGGTAGCTACCGCAGTGGAATGTCCTTGACGCGTGCGATGATGTCGGGATCGTCAACGAAGTCCTCGAGGAAGCCATGCCATTCTTCGACCGACACCCGGGCAGACATGAGCATGTCCCGGAGTTCGCCGATACCATCGTCTGTGAGGGCCGTTTGGTAGTTGTCGTGATCGACTTGGACACTGACAATACTGCCGTAGGAGAGGTTGTCGTCGTTGCTGACAATGGCTTCGAGAAGGTCCAAATCCTCTCCAAGCAGGCTGGCGACGTGGCTGATCAAGCAGACATGGGTTGTCGCAGCCATCAGGCTGCCTCGCTTTCAGGTTGGATTCTCGGCTGCCAGTTCCATGGGAGCAGTTCGTCGAGCCGGTTGATCTTATGATCGTGGATGCGGTCGAGGACGTCGGCCAGCCAAGCCTGCGGGTCCAGTCCGCTCATCTTCGCCGTCTCGATCAGCGTCATCGCCCGCGCCAGAGTCTCCCCGCCACTGTCTGAGCCGGCGAAGAGCCAGTTGCGGCGGCCAATCCCGATCGGGCGCATGGCGCGCTCGGCCGGGTTGTTGTCGATGCCGATACGCCCGTCCTCAAGGTAGAGCTCGAAGGAGGACCAGCGGGAGAGTCCGTAGCAGAAGGCCTTGGCGAGATCGCCTTTGCCCGGAATGCGGGCGAGTTGCGCCTCGGCCCACGCCTTGAAGGCATCGACCTTGGGCCTGGAATGCTGTTGCCGCGCCGCCTTGCGCAGTGCGGCGGGCTGACCGGCGATCTGCCGTTCGACGTCGTAGAGTTTCCCGATCCGATCGAGCGCCTCACGTGCGATCTCCGACTTGGTTGCCTCCCAGACATCGTGGAAGTCGCGGCGCAGGTGGGCCCAGCAGGCTGCCTCGCGGAACTGGCTACTGCCGTCCGCGCGCCGCTCATAGAGCTGACCGAAGCCTGCGTAGGCATCTGCCTGCAGGATGCCGCTGCTGGCTTGCAAGTGTTGCCGGGGATGGTCCCCTTTCCGGTCCGGGGAGAAGCGGTAGACCACGCCAGGCGGTGCGCTACCGGCCCAGGGCCTCTGATCCGAGACATAGGCCCAGACCCGACCTTGCTTGACCCCCTTGCCGAGGCCGCGGTTGCGACGGGAGCGGTCCAAGACGCGGATGGGTGTGTCGTCCGCATGCAGCACGGGCGCCGCCATGACCTCGGTCTCGATCCTTTCGATAACCGGTTCGAGCACCTTCATGGCGCGGCCACACCAATCCAGCAGCGTGCTGTCGGGCACGTCCGCGCCCATGCGGGCGTAGATCTCGTTGAGGCGATAGAGCGGGACGTGGTCATCGAACTTCGAGACTAGGACATGGGCCAGAAGGCCTGGCCCGGCCATGCTGCCCGGGATCGGACGGCTCGGGGCGGCGGGCTGCACCATCTTCTCGCACCGGCGGCAGGACTTCTTCACCCGCGCGATCTGGATCACCTTCATCTGCGCGGCGACCATGTCGAGCAGCTCGCTCACATCCTCGCCGACCACACGGAGGTCGCCCCCACAATCGGGACAGCAGGTGCCGGGATCGAGCTCGCGGCGCTCACGAGGTGTCTCGTCCGACACCCTCGGCCTGCGGCGGGGCTTCACCTCGGCGGCGCCGGTAACGGCGGCTGGAAGTTCGGCATCCTCTTCGTCAGCGGGTTCATTGCGTTGCTCGGCAGCCGAGATCAGCAGGTCTTCCAGCGCGAGCTCGAGTTGGGCGATCTCCCGTTCGATCTTTTCCGACGATTTGCCGAAGGCCTGCTTCTGGAGCTTGGCGATCCGCAGGCGCAACGCCTGGACCAGCTGTTCATGAGCCTGCAACGTGGCCGACATACGTGTATTCTCCGCCTGCAGGGCGGCAATCAAGGCCTTCAGAACGGCGGGATCGTCAGAGAGAATGTCGGCATCGTCGGACATGCCGACAGATACCATGCGGCATCCGGAATGGCCAACAAAACAAGGAGCTTCAGGGAGATAATTTACCCCACGCGCGCAGGCGGTGCGCCCCAGTCCGGACGCCGCCAGTCGATGCCTTCCCAGAGCATGGCCAGCTGCGCGGAGGTGAGCCGGGCAACGCCGCCCTCGGTGCCGGGCCACGGGAAACGCCCGCGCTCAAGCACCTTTTAGTAGAGGCAGAAGCCCTGGCCATCCCAATAAAGCAGCTTGAGCCGGTCGCCTCTACGCCCCCGGAATGCAAAGACCGCGCCGCTTGCAGGCTTCTGGCGCAGAACGTCCTGTGCCATGGCCGAAAGACCCGCAATGCCCTTCCTCATGTCCGTGGCGCCGCAGGCGAGGTAGACCCGGACACCCGTTCCCGGCCCAATCATGCCGCCTCCACGGCCCTGATCAGACGGGTCAGAGCTTCCCCATCCATGCCGCTGTCAAACCTCAGGCACCGTCCGTTGGCCAGCCGTAATTCCACCGGAACCGGCCGGCTCGGCCTGGGCGCTGCAGCCGCCAACTCCGGGAAATCAACGGGAAGGAAATGAGCACCGTGACCGGGCGACCAGAGACCCTTTTGCTTCAACTCCCGTCGCCACCTGTAAATCTGAGAGCGAGTTACCTCGTAGCGCTGAGCGACCTGAGTCACCGTCGCGCCGTCAGCCGCCGACGCCAGCACGACCTCGAGCTTCTCGTCGTCACTCCAACGCCGACGTCGCTCAACGCCAAGAACTTCGCCCAGCATGACCCCTCCATCTAAGACACGTCGCAAAGGACGTCGTTATGCACGTATCTTAGATCACGTAGCCTCCAGCCGGCAGGCGGTCTCAATCGGGCCGTTACCGCCTTCCGAAGGCCGTCACACTCTGGCGAGACGAGCCCGTGGCCCGAGCCGGGCTATTAGTGAAGGAGATGTCCCCGTACGTCGCCAAATGGTTCCATGACACGCTCGGGGAACAGTCACTCTTCGACAGGGTCAATTCCGGCAAAGCGCCATCATGGATGGCCGGCTCAGGTAGGATGCCCCCGCAAACCGGACACTGCAAGGCTTGCAGCACCTTGCCCACGATCGTCGGCGTGTCCGAATTGGCCGCCCTCTGCGGACCTTCTGGCCAAGGGGTTTTACAGAACGGACGTGATCGATGGCCGCAGAGTTTCAAGGTGAGAGGCTGATATTTGTACGATTGAACGTTCATCGGCGATATTGTCGTTTCACCTGCGTCGTTTCCTGGACAATCAGCTTTTTTGCAGACCGGCAAGGAATGGAGAGAGTTAATGAAAACCAAACTATGGACAATTTTCTTGATGGTCCTCGCATTAACTTCGGGTCAATCAATGGCAGAGAATGGCAAGATCTCGATCACCGCCGGATACCGTGAACGCATCGCGCTTCCTTCTGATGCCGTTCTCGAGGTCGAGCTTCTAGATGTCTCACGCGCAGATGCGCCGTCTATCCGGCTATCATCGCAGCTTTTCAGGATGGACCGCGTTCCACTTTCCGTCGATCTGCATTACGACCCTTCCATCATAGACGACAGAATGACCTATTCTGTGGCAGCCAGCCTTTTGTCCAAAGGGCGGGTCATTTTTCGCACGACCTCAGCCTATCCCGTCATCACCCGCGAGGCTCCGACCCGGGTGGATGTCGTTCTGCAGATGATGCCCCAAGAGAACTATGAGCCAGTGTCCGATCAGCGTATTGCCGGTGTGCCTTGGGCCTTGAGCGAGCTCGGCGGCCGTGCCTTCGTCGGTGATGATAACCCCACAATTGTCTTCGATACAGATGGGACCTTCTCCCTTTTCGGCGGCTGCAATCGATTCCGCGGAAAGGCCGATTTGGGCGAGGGCCGGTTAACCTTTCCACAGCAATTCGCCGGAACAAAAATGGTTTGCCCCGATCCCCGCATGCGGCTGGAACGTGACGTGCTGGAGGCGTTGGCTGCGACGATCAGGTTTCACCGGAACGGGCGATCGCTTGCCTTTGCAAATGAAAGCGGGCTCACGACTGCTCGTTTCGAGGAGCGGCCCGATTAGCGCCGACACGGTGGGGCTGTCTTGAATTCAGGGATCCAGCCCACTTGCCGAAGCTGTCCCACTCCACTTCACCGAAAACCGAAGCGAAACTTGAAAAGGAGATAGTGATGAAAGGTTCGATTTGGTGGCTCATTGCCGGGCTATTGTCTCTGCTCGGGGGCCTCTTCGCGCTTGCGAACCCGCTGGCCGCGACCCTGACAGCCGAGTTGCTGACCGGATACCTTTTCATTGCAGTGGGAGCGATGATGCTCGTTTCGATCTTCTGGGACAACGAGTGGGGATCTCGCATCCTGTCACTTCTTCTCGGACTGGGCCTCGTTGTGCTTGGCTTCGGTCTGGTCGCGAATCCTCTCCAAGGCGTTTTGTCGTTGACCCTTGTTGTTGCAGTGATGATGCTGATCGTCGGTGTCTTTCGCCTCATTCTGGCATTCCGCGCCTCGGATTCCCGGGTTCGCGTCTTCCTGATCCTCGCCGGAGCGGTTTCCTTGGTGCTGGGGTCCATGATCCTTTTGAACTTTCCGTGGTCTGCTGCCGTCGTTCTTGGAATACTCCTGGCTATCGAACTGATCTCAAATGGAATTTCGCTAATCGCAATTTCACTTCTGGCAAAATCGGAAAAAGAATAGGGAACCCATTATGACTGGCAGAAACTTTCGTTTGGCGGCTGGCGCTGTCGCGCTGGTTGGTGGGCTTTGGGGGCTCTTCAATCCAACCGCCGCTCAGTTCGCTTCGACAACCATCGCAGGTTGGGCATTGCTCATCGTGGGTCTTCTGCAGGGGCGCGCGGCCTGGCAGGCAACGGAAGCACGCGAAAGGGCCGGCGCGATCCTGTTTGCCGCGGCGGCGCTTTTTATAGGGCTGTCGCTCGTCTTCGGTCCATTCGGTGACGGCAGCTTGCTGAGAACCATTCTGAGCGTTCTTCTGCTGGTATCCGGCGCGGCAAAATTCTGGATGGGCCGCGCCTTGCAAGGTGACCCGTTCTTCCCGGTGATCCTCGTGGCCGCCGGCGTGTCCGCCGTTCTCGGTGCTCTCGTGCTGGCGGGAACCCAGCTCACGTTGGGCTTCATCGTGTCTCTCGAGCTGCTGGCTGATGGGGCCGCACTGCTTGTCCTGGGGCTCAGACAGGGAAGAGCGCAGAAAGCAGGCTGAACCTTTCGAGGCCTTCGCTACAAAGGCATTGGGCGGGTTCGTCCCCATCTCAGGCCTCGGCACCCGAAACCATGCTGCGCGAAGAATGAAAGGCCGCTTTTGTCGCTGTATAGTAGCTGAAGACGCCGGTCGATTTCATTGCTGCAACTGCGCGTATTGGAAACGGACAACTTCCGGAACGGGCTCTTTGCGGCCGAATGCGGTCGCAGCGTCGGCTTGTCTCATGGGCATCGGACAGCGGCCATCCGCTCGGACTGTACAATGAAAGAGTCAGCGCGGTGCTGATGAATGGGTTTGGAGGGCGGATCGGAGGGCAAGTCATGCCAAAAGTCCAACTTCCCGCAACAACCCCGAAACGCAGAGCCTGGAACAAGGGGCGGATCATCGGTCAAAAACGGCCCTTGCTGCCCAAACAGGTCTGGGCGATCCGGGCAAGGCTCGAACTAGCGGGTTATCTGCGCGATCTGGCCTTGTTCAACGTCGCGATCGACAGCAAACTGCGCGGCTGTGATCTCGTCAAATTGACCGTGTCTGACCTGGTAAAGGATGATCGCGCGCGAGAACGCGTTTCGGTGATCCAGAGCAAGACTAAGCGACCAGTCCAGTTTGAACTAACGGAAAACACGCGCGAAACTGTGCTGGCCTGGGTTAAATCACCCCAGATGTTTGCTTGCCGGTTCATGTTCCCGAGCCGGTTCCACGACCGGCCGCATATCTCCACCCGTCAGTACGGACGGCTTGTCCGCGATTGGGTGACAGAAATTGGCCTTGAGCCGAGCGGATATGGCACCCATTCGCTCCGCAGGACCAAGGCAGCCGAGATCTACCGAAAGACCGGCAACCTACGCGCGGTCCAACTGCTGCTTGGTCACACCAAGGTCGATAGCACAGTGCGTTACCTTGGCGTTGAACTTGAGGATGCCCTGAGCATCGCCGAGCGTATCGACATCTGAGCAACGTTGGCGAACGGTCCTGCCGTTCGCCAATTCGAAGCGGTTGTCCGCCCCTCATGCGGCGATGGAGCATTCTGAGCCCAAAATAACGGATGCTGCAGATTGCTCGAAAGTCGGCTTTTGGTTCTGAAGGTCACCGAGCAGGAAAGTTCATTGTCGGTTGTTGTTCAAAGCGGCTGCGGTAGTCACTGGGCGCTACTTTCAGGTTGCGAAGAAAAGACCGTCGCATAGCATCACCGTTCTTGAATCCGCATCTATCAGCGATCGACGAAATACTTAGCTTTGACGTTTCGAGCAGGCCCTGGGCAGCCTCTATGCGGTATAACTCCACGGCTTTAGCAGGACTGTGCCCAGTGTACTTAACATATGCACGTGAGAAATTACGGGGGCTCATGTTGACTCGCTCGGCAAGTACTTCGTTTCGTAAATCGGCCCCCAGATTCTCCAATATCCATGTGTTGAGTTCGTCAAATCGGTTTGAGCTTGCTTCGGTCTGGCGTTGCAAGGCGGCGCTGAACTGCAACTGCCCCCCTGGCCGCACCATATAGGCGACAATTGACCTTGCTATTTCCAACGCATAGGCATGACCGAGATCTTCGGATACTAGGGCAAGTGCAAGGTCAATGCCCGTGCTGCACCCAGCCGATGTCCAGACGTTTCCATCTCTGAGAAAAATAGCATCCGAATTGACATTGATGTCCGGAAAATCCCTGGTGATCTTCTCGCAATCCTCCCAATGCGTCACGGCATTTCGACCGTTCAAAAGCCCGGCCGCAGCCAGGACAAACGCGCCGGAACACACCGAACAGATACGGTCAGAGGTCTCAGCCAGCCGGGTCACGCCATTGATCAAGGTATCGTTCTTTATCGCCTTGTAGACACTTGTTCCGCCTACGGTGATCAGCGTCTGAATGCTCGCGCCTATCCACTTGTCCAGAGGGTCTGTTTCAATTTGTATCGAGGCGTCGGTCTCAATGGTGCCGCCTGTGTTGGAAACAAACACCACCTTGTAGGGCGCTTTCTCTCCAAGTTCAGACTTGCGGTGATTTAAGACCTGTAACGGACCTGAGAGGTCCAAAAGGGTAATTCCAGGGAACACGACAAATAGAACAAGTCTCTGCGTGTCATCATTTTTGGCCGGATTTGCTGGCATGTTGTCCAACATGCCAGCAAATGTTGGAATAATCTAGCTGTATTGAAGTCCTGACGCGAAGCAAAGAGAGGCAAATATGGCCATAGCGCAGATGAACTGGGGACGGATGCTCCATCCCTTGGATGATCCTAGAATGAGAGAATTTGCAGACCGGTTGGATGCTGTCTACCGGCTCGCCGAAGCCGCATCCGGATTCATTTGGCGCATTGATGAGGCTCAACTGACCGCCGATTTGTCAAAGCTGGGTTACGACCCTCTCACGTCTGCCACGGTTTCGACATGGCGCACGATGGAAGACCTCAAGCGCTATACCTACGAAACCGAGCATGGGGAATTTCTGAAACGGACAGGCGAGTGGTTTGAAGCCGTCGAAGGGCCGCAATTGGTCATCTGGCCGGTCGAACCAAGTGAACAGCCGGGATTCATGGAAGCACAACTTCGGCTGGACTATCTGAAACGCCACGGTCCCTCTGACTACGCCCACGGTTGGTGTTGAAACTACAGAAGCCTTTTGAAAGCAGCCATTGGCGCGGGTGCAGCGAAATGATGCTTTGTCCGCAGTGCGGTCATTGATCAATCGCACGTCAACCTTATTCGCGCGCATGTGGGCGGCGGATTGAAACCAAAACAGCGATGTCGACGGGTCGGCGCAAGCCTTTTCTTATTCGTGCCTGCCTCAAGATGCAGGATCACCAAGTACCGTTTTCGCGACGTGCCGGTTGATGAGGGTGCCGCCCTTTTTCGTTGTCGGTTATCCCGAACACGCCCCGCGCGCGGCACCCGCAGACTCAGAGGCGCGGCTGATCGTCGTCGTCTTCGTCGTCATCCCCGCCGCCGGCGGGCAGATTGAAGAAGCTGTCGGCATCGACGATCTTGTCGTCATCATCCTCGTCGTCCTGTTCGTCATCGACCACGTCCATGGAGCCGCCAAGGGTAAAGGTCTCGAGCCCTTCGATGGCCGTCGGGATTTTCGGTTCCGTATCCATGCCGAGCGATTGTTCGGTGCTGACGAGCTTGCGGCGTTCGTCATCGCTCATCACTTCGCCTTCTGCGGCCTTCTTTGCGGCGGCCTTTTGCACGGCCGCGTCGAGTTCGGTCTGCTTGCACAGGCCCAAAGCCACGGGATCGATGGGCTGCATGTTGGCGATGTTCCAGTGGGTCCGCTCGCGAATCGACTGGATGGTCGGCTTGGTCGTGCCGACCAGCTTGGCAATCTGTCCGTCCGAAAGCTCCGGGTGGAACTTGACCAGCCACAGGATCGAGTTGGGTCGGTCCTGCCGCTTGGACAGCGGCGTATAGCGCGGCCCTCGGCGCTTTTCCTCGCCGGCGGCAGCCGAGTTGGTCTTGATCATGAGCTTATAGAGCGGATTGTCCTGCGCCGCGTCGATTTCCTTTTGCGTCAACTGGTTGTTGGCAATCGGATCGAAACCCTTGACGCCACCGGCGACATCGCCATCGGCAATACCCTGCACCTCAAGCTCGTGCATGCCCACGAAATCGGCAATCTGTTTGAAACTGATAGTGGTGTTATCGACCAGCCAAACAGCGGTGGCTTTGGGGTGCAGCAATTTTGCCATCGGTGTCTTCTCCTATCTCTTGTGGTCCGACATATCTTTCCCGCTGCCTGGCGAAGCAAGCGGCCTTGGCTCTCAAGGCGGGTTACCGTTGTCGGGGAACTTGGCGCCTATATAGTCGGCGAAAGACGAAATTGGAAGAGCCGAATCATTGCGCATCCTGCTGTCCCTGCTGATCGCCCTCTGGACCTTGCCCGCCGCCGCCGGAGGGGACCGCACGGGTGCGTTCGATTATTATGTGCTGAGCCTGAGCTGGTCGCCGAACTGGTGCGCCCTGACCGGGGATGCTCAGAGGTCCGAGCAATGCGATGCCCGCTCCGATCACGGCTGGATCCTGCATGGGCTGTGGCCGCAATTTCACCGCGGCTATCCATCCTATTGCCAGACCGCCGAGCGCCCACCGTCGCGCCGGATGACGGCTGCCATGGCCGACATCATGGGAACGTCGGGTCTGGCGTGGTATCAGTGGAAGAAACACGGAACCTGTACCGGCTTGTCAGCGGAACAATATTACGACCTGTCGCGCAGGGCCTATGCGCTGGTCAACCGGCCCGAGGTGTTCCGCAAGCTCGACAAAACCGTGAAACTCCCCGCGTCGGTCGTCGAGGAGGCATTCTTGCAGGCCAACCCGGACTGGACGGCCGACATGCTGACGATCACTTGCCGGGATGGGCACATCCAGGAGGCCCGCCTGTGCCTGTCCCGCGACCTGCGCCCGGTGCCCTGCGGACAGGATGTCATCCGCGATTGCCAGGCCAGGAGCGCCGTGTTCATCCCGGTACGCTAGCCGCGCTCAGCCCTCGGCCGCCTGGCATTTGCGCGCATAATCGAGCGCCTTGGCCGATCCCTTCAGATCGATGGCAATCACCCGTTCGCCCGCCGCGTTATAGACCGTCATGACCTTTTTGCGGGCGATCGCGTGGATAAACTCGCGATCTTCAAAGAACACGCCGACACCCGGCACATGATCCTGAACGAACCCGGTCGCGACGGCATCATATTTCTGACCGTCCAGATCAAAGGTAATATCGTATTTTTTGTCCTTCTCGATCTTGCCCCATCCATCGTGGAACACGACGAAATAGCCACGATTGCCAGCCGCATCATAGCCGATACGGACAATCGACAAATCCTGATAAACGGTCTGGATCAGGCATCCATTTCCAAAAGACGGGTCAACCATCACGTTCCAGCCGGAAACGAACCCCTTGTCGATCAGCGCCTGAGCGGATGCGGAAACACTCCCCAGGGCGAGGATCGCCACGACATACAGGGATACGAGGGTTTTCATGGGCTGTCTCCGGTTTGCGCAGGGTCCGCTATAGGGAGTAGCATTCCGACCCGGCCTTGCCCATGGTAAATGGCCGCTTCGACAACTGCGCGCCATGAAAACGGCCGGCCACGACGTGACCGGCCCGGCAAGATCAGAGGGCGTTGAAAATCAGGTTTTCTTGCGGCGGCGCAACATTGCGAGCCCGCCAAAGCCGCTCAGCAGCAGCAAACCCGCCGCCGGAACCGGAACCGGCGCAACAGTGGCCAGATCCTGATAGCCGTCACTGTAGAGATAGGTGACTTCGTACCCGTCTGTCACCGCGTTCTCGATATTGTCCAGGTATGATTGTGCAAGGTTGGCAACACCGGTGTTGTTGCTCACCCGGAACGCACCCTCGGCAACATCCAGCGAGGTTCCGGTTTCCGTCACGATTTCCCACAACGCCACCTGGAAACTCGCAGCTTCAAGGCTTGTGTCGATCACCTCTGCAACGGTTCTGCCACCGAGGACGCTGTTGTAGAGCTTGGCGATGTTCTGCTGCACGCTGCTCTCGAACAGGTTGGGCTGGGTCGTGTAGGTCACCGGATCGCGCAACGATTCAGCCAGGTCCACACAAAAGGCGGCAAAATCTCCGAACCCGTTATCGCCCGACATCTGGAACAGACCGGCATAGACATTGGCCGTCAGGCCCGGGCTATTGACGCGAACGACCTGGCGCAGGTTGTCGGCTCCGAAAGGGTTTCCATCCACCTGGTATGTCGTGTTGACGGTCGCGGCCGAAGCCGCGCCCCCGATCAGCGCAGCCGCCAACGCGGCGGCGGTGCAGATACGTTTCATCATTCGTCTTCCCTCGTTACCCAGCGGGCAGACTGCCCTGTACTCTTGAACACGGCACGACAGCCTTTCGTCCGAAAAGGCCCCATGCGCTGAAAGAGGTTCATCAGGGATAATTGCGGCGAATTGGCGACGAAAAATGAACCATTTGTTGCCATGCTGGCCCGGATGCGTTCCCGAACGAGATAATCGTTCCCAAGGGCGCAAGACGATCCAGCGAGCGTTCGAACGTGTCTGCGCCGACCGCGTCCAACACGACATCTACCCCCTTGCCCCGGTCAGGTCGCGCATCCGGTGGGCGACCCGGTCTTCGCTCCGGTAGTTTACGCAGTGCGCCCCGCAATGACCCGGCGCGAGCTTGCATTTCTCTGACGGTGCCCTCCCATGCTGTCCGCATGCCGATCCCGATACCGTGATCCCACGACCGCCAATCTGTGCTATAGTGAACCCAGCGTCACAGCGAGGCCCGGCCCGCGACGCGCCCGGACCTTTCGATGCTGGCGCATATGCCCGTCGCCATCGGAGAGATCAGAAATGGAAAAGACAATCGGAAATCCGCTCTCCTGGACGGCCCGACAGTTCGGGTCCGCAGGAGATCACATCGCTGCCACCACAGCGGAACTTGGTGGCGAGGCCTCAGCACCACCGCAGGTCAGGAAAATGACCATGAATGACGTATGGGCCGCACTGCGCGCGGGCAAGGAAGACTTCCTCGCCTGCCGAACGGACGCGATCTTTGCCGTCCTGATCTATCCGCTGATCGGACTCGTTCTGATCGCGATCGGATTTCAGGCGGACCGGATTCCGCTGCTGTTTCCACTGCTCGCAGGCTTTGCCCTTCTGGGACCCGTCGCGGCGGTCGGGCTCTACGAGATGAGTCGCCGCCGCGAGGCCGGCGAAAGCGTCAACTGGCAGAGCGCATTTGCCGTGGTCCGGTCACCGTCCTTCGGCGCGGTGCTGGTGATGGGTCTTTATATGCTGGCTCTGTTCATGGTCTGGATGTTCACCGCACTGCAAATCTACAACTGGACCCTCGGTCCCGAAGCACCTGAATCGCTTGCCGCATTTGCCCGAGACATCATTTCGACGCCGCAGGGATGGACGATGATCCTGTCAGGGATCGCGGTCGGGTTTGGCTTTGCGCTCGTCGCGCTCGCGATGAGCGTCGTGTCCTTTCCGCTGCTTCTCGATCGGCATGTGGGTGTGCCCGTGGCAATCGTGACCTCGTTTCGGGTGATGAAGCGCAATCCCCGTGTCACGCTGACATGGGGCGCGGTTGTTGCTGCCGGGCTTGTGATCGGCGCGCTGCCGTTGCTCGTCGGGCTGGTTGTGGTGCTGCCGATCCTCGGCCATGCAACATGGCATTTCTACCGCCGGGCGATCGACTGACCACGGGCCTATCATCCCGCGACGTTCAGAACGATCTTGCCGATATGGCCACTGCTTTCCATGCGCGCATGGGCGGCGGCAGCCTCGGCAAGGTCAAATGTGCTGTCCATCACCGGGGCAAATCGCCCCGCCTCGATCAATGGCCAGACGTCACGTTGCAAATTCCGCGCAATCCGCGCCTTGGCCGCCTCCGATTGCGGACGCAGGGTCGACCCGGTGAGGGTCAACCGGCGGGTCATCATCTCGGCAAAGTTCAACTGAACCGAAGGCCCCTGCAAAAAAGCGATCTGTACCAGCCGCCCGTCATCGGCGAGCGCCCTGACATTGCGCGGGATGTAATCGCCTCCGACCATATCGAGGATCAGGTGCGCGCCGCCCTCGGCGTTCATCACCTCGACAAAATCCTCGCGCTTGTAATTGACGGCCCGCTCCGCCCCGAGGTCGAGACAGGCCCGGCATTTCTCATCGGACCCGGCGGTGACAAAAACCCGCGCGCCAAAGGCATTGGCCAGCTGGATCGCGGTGGTCCCGATGCCGCTCGATCCGCCATGAACCAAAATGCGTTCGCCCGCGCGCAAAGCACCGCGCATGAAGACGTTGGAGAACACGGTAAAACATGTTTCCGGCAGGCAGGCCGCCTGTTTCATGTCGAGTGTCGAGGGGATCGGCAGGCAATGCGCCGCCGGCGTTGCCACATATTCGGCATAGCCGCCGCCGGGCAACAGGGCGCAAACCCTGTCGCCGGGCGCCAACGAATCCACCCCGTCACCGATTGCGACAACCTCGCCCGATGCCTCCAGGCCCGGCAGATCGCTTGCGCCCGGCGGCGGCGCATAGCTGCCGGCGCGCTGCAACGCATCCGGCCGGTTGACCCCCGCATAGGCGACCCGCAGCACCACCTGGCCATGCGCCGGGCGCGGCACCGGTCGGGTGGTGATCTGCAAGACATCCGGCCCGCCCGGACGGGTGATTTCTACGGCGCGCATCTGCTCTGTCATCTGGCTCACATCCTCTTGTTGAGACAAGAGGTAGCATCGACAGGCACGCGGCGGAACCTGTCTATTTGCGGGGTTTCATCATCCCCGGCAGGTCGAGGTCGGGCATGCGGACGGGCGGTTTGATCCGGCTCGCAAGCCAGTTCGGCCCCGCAAGAAACGGCTTCAGCATCGGTGAGGCACGCATCCTTGCCTTGAGCGTTTCGATCTGCATCACATCGTCGATGCGCCGGTCCAGGAACGCCCAGGTCGCCGCATGATCGGGGCTGCTGTCGCCCAGCCAGTAGAGAAGCGTCGCGGAGTACACGCCCGACAGCGTGGCGCGCTTGGTGTACCAGTTCACATCGTCGGACGTATCGCCGATTTCCGTCCAGATCAGATCACAGGTCTGCCAGACCGCACGGGCTCCATCCGGCGCGTGATGCGGCAAGGCAAACAGCGTCGTTCCCCGGCGCACCAGTTCCGGGTCTTCGACCGCTTCAAGCCGATAGCGTATGGCGGCGGCGATCTTTTCGCGGATTTTAAGACGGCCCAGATCTTCGGAACGCAGCCGGTCCACCATCGCCCGGTCTCCGCGCGCGTGGTAGGCCAGCGCAAGATCGACCGCACCACGCGGAAACACCGCGCGCGCGGCGTCGGGATCGACCCCGACATCCTGCGCCGCCGCACCCAGTGCGGCATCGGTCCAACCATCGAAAGGCACATGCATCAGCGCCGCATCCAGCAGTTGATCTCTAAGGGTCTCGTCGGACAATGTCATCAAGCTCTCCCAGGGTTGTGGCCATACTAGACAAGCTGCCCACGCTTTGCTATACGGCTGGTTCCTGCAATTCCTTGCAACTCAACTTAGAAAGGTGGTGAAAACCACATGCAGGTTAGTGTTCGCGACAACAATGTCGATCAGGCGCTTCGTGCCCTGAAGAAAAAGCTGCAGCGTGAAGGCGTATTCCGCGAAATGAAGCTCAAGCAACATTTCGAGAAGCCGTCCGAGAAGAAAGCACGCGAGAAAGCCGAAGCGATTCGGCGCGCCCGCAAGCTGGCCCGTAAAAAGGCCCAGCGCGAAGGGATGCTCTAAGTTTCAGCAGCCGTTTTCGACACGGAATGACGACCCCCGGGGCACCGCCGCGGGGGTTTTTCGTATTTGATGTATCGGCATCGGGCCGGGCAGGACCGACGCACGCATCGCTCTGAGCGCGTTGTCCGCCGGCGATTGGTCAATCCTGATCTGGCATCACTTTCAGCGCTTGGCGTCACAACAGGATCGCGTCAAGATCAATGCCACAGATGGCACCTGAAATTTCATGCTTTCGACGAAACCTCATCCTCGTCCAACTCATGGGCAAAATGCTCGACCAGCTTGTGTTTGAGGATTTTGCCCGTCGGGGCGGCGGGCAAGTCGGTGGCAACGACAATCCGCGCCGGGCGCTTGTATCCTGCAAGCCGTTCTGCCGCAAAGGCGCGCAGCTTTTCCACGTCCGGCCAATCATCTTTTGACGCCTGGACAAAAGCAAGAACCTGTTCGTCACCGGCAATCTTGCGCCCGACCACAGCGCATTGGATCACCTGGGGATGGTCGTTCAGCGCCGCCTCGACTTCGGGCGGGTACACGTTAAAGCCGCCGTGGATGATCAGCTCCTTGGTCCGCCCGACGATGTGCAAGTGCTCACGCGCGTCGATCCGGCCCAGATCACCCGTGCGCAACCAGCCCTCGGGGTCGATGGCTGCGGCGGTCGCCTCCGGGTTGCGATAATAGCCCTTCATCACCACCGGACCGCGCACCAGGACTTCGCCGACCCCGTCGCCTCCGCCCGGCACGTCCTGATCAATGTCGATTTCGACACCGGGCAGTGCCGGTCCCGTCGAGATGTCAGGGTCACCGAAGCTGTTTCGGGTCACGCAAACGCCGGCGGTGGTCTCTGTCATCCCATAGCCGTTTTGCAACGCAACGCCATAGAACGCCTCGGCCTCGCGCTTCCACGCGGGGTCCAGCGGCGCCGCCCCCGACGTCACCACGCGCAGGCTGCTTCCCGCGAGCGAGCGGTGCCCCTGTTCGCGGGTATATTGCATCAACAGGGCATGCATCTGCGGCACGGCCGACAACAACGTCACGCCATCATTCAGCGCGTCATATAGCCTGGCCACGGAAAAGCGCGGCTCAAGCCGGATGAACGCGCCGGCACAGGACACCGCCGTGACAATCGACGCAAGGCCAAAGACATGGGTGATCGGCAGAACGCCATAGATCACGTCATCCGCGCGCATGTCGCGCACCTTGACCGAAGCCTTTCCCGCAAACACCAGATTGGCATGGCTGAGCATCACACCCTTGGGCGCGCCCGTGGTGCCGGTTGTATAAAGGATGACCGCGATATCCTGATCCGCGTCGGGTGCCGACGGGAACGGCATCGCCAGATGCAGCGTGCCGAATGGGCCACTGATCCGGGCCGCCCCCATACGCTCTGCATGCTGTGCCGCCTCGGGCGAGACCTCGGTGGTCATCAACACCGCCGCCGGGCGGGCATGTTCGACGATACGATCGACTTCCCCGGCGGTCAGCCGTGCATTTACCGGGATCGCAATGGCCCCGATGCGCGAACAGGCAAAAAGCGCCGCAACGGTCGGCGCACTGTTTTCCGAAAGGATCAGAACCCGATCGCCCGGTCGCACGCCCTGACCGGCAAGACGCGCGCCAAGCGCATCACAGGCCGCATCAAGATCGGCATATGTCCAGCGCAGGCCGGTCGTATCGGCAAGTGCGGGCGCCGTGGGCCGCGTCGCGGCCTGACTGTCGAGAAAACTGTGCCAGCGGTCTGTCATCCGGAAAAATCCGGACGGCGCTTTTCGAGGAACGCGGCAATTCCCTCGGCGGCTTCCGGGCCACCGGCGGCATGGGCCATGGCGTTACGTTCGGCGTCAAGCTGTGCGGCTTCGCTGCGTTCATAGGCCGAGGCGACAAGGCCCCGGATCACCTGCTGCGCCTCGCGCGGGCCAGCCGCAAGCGCGTCGGCCAAGGCGTGCGCCCGTGCATCACAGGTTCCGGCGGGGACAAGCGCATTCACCACGCCGAGGGCATGCATCTGCTCTGATGAAACCGGTCTGGCCAGAAGACACATTTCCATTGCCAGGGGCCGGGGCAACATCCGCGCAAGCGCCGACGTGAGCCCGCCATCGGGAACCAGCCCCGCCTTGACATAGGCGGCGGTGAACCTGGCCCCCTCTGCCGCCACGATCAGATCACAGGCCAGAGCGAGCGACGCCCCCGCCCCTGCCGCGCCCCCCTCGACCGACGCGATCACCGGCACCGGACAGGCGTGAATCGCGCGGATAAGATCATGCAGATCGTCAATCTTGTCGCGCCGCTGGTCTTCGGTCAGCGTGCGGCGCTCGATCAGCACGTTCAGATCGCCACCGGCACAAAAGAACCCGCCTTCCGAGGTCAGGATCACCGCCCGAATGCGCGGATCGGCGGCCTGATGTATCGCCCGCATGATCGTCGCATAGAGTTCGGGCGACAGCGCACCGCGCCGCGTTGTGTTCATGTTGACCACCACCAGCCGGTCACCCATGTCATCGAGTCGTGCCAGGGTCATGATGCGGGCTCCTTTGCCAAATACTTGAAAACGCCATTTCCCGTGGCCAGCAACGTCCCGGCGGCATCGCGCAACTCGGCATCCGCATAGCAGATCGACCGCCCCGCACGCTTGATCATGCCTGTGGCAACCACCCGACCTTCGCGCACAGGCGCCAGAAACTGGGTATTGAGCGCAATGGTCAGGACCGGCGCCAAATCGTCGCCCTTCGCAAGCGAGGCTGCAAAACCGGCGCTGGCGTCGAGCATCATGGCGATGATCCCGCCGTGCAGGGTATCGTTCCGGTTGAGATGTTTCTGCAGGATGTCGAGCGTGACCCGCGCAGTCCCGTCCGGCGCCGCCAAATCCACCTCGTAGCCGATCAGCTGATGGGCACCGCTGATCGGCAATTTCGGCCCCCCGGTGGCGCGTCTGTCAGGCGGCGCTGAGTTCAATGAACCGTTCCATATGATAATCCGTATCCCCAAGCCGATGGTCGTTCATCACGATGCGCTTGGCGATATGGGCCAGCTCGTATTCCTGCGTCATGCCGATACCGCCATGCATCTGGATCGATTCCTCTGCGACCAGCCGGCCCACGCGTCCGATCAGGTTGCGGGCGGCGGCGATCTGACGATCACGATCCGCATCGCCAAGATGTCCCGCCGCATTGATCACCGCCGAACGGGCCTGCTCCAGTTCGATCAGCAGATCGGAAAAGCGGTGGGCCAGTGCCTGGAACGTGCCGATCGGCCGGCCGAACTGCTTGCGCGTCATCAGGTATTCGCGGGTGAGTTCCACAGCGGTTTCCATCGCACCCAGCGTCTCTGCCGCCAGCGCCACGTTGGCGGCAGCAACCCGTTCGGCAATGGCCGGGAAAGCATCGCCCGCTGTGCCAAGCCGGGCCGAGGCCGGCAGGCGCACATCATCGAGCGTGAGCTCGGCGGCCCGCCCTCCCGCAAGCATCGGATATCCGCGCTGACTCAAACCGCTGCTGTCGGCAGGAACCAGGAACAGCGAGATACCGTCGGCATCATCCACCGCCCCGCTTTCACGCGCCGAAACGATCAGATGGCCCGCAGCCTCTGCATTGGCGACCACGGCTTTTCGACCGTTCAGCACGATATCGTCCCCGTCGGCCTTGGCCGTGGTCTCGACGCGTGTCAGATCGTAACGGCTGGCCGGCTCGCCATGCGCAAATGCCAGGTGCACGCCGCCGCCGATCACCTCTTCGACAAGCGACTTTTGCGCGTCGTTTCCCAGCGCGGCGATCAATCCGCCACCCAGGACAGCCGTTTCAAGCACGGGCTCGACCACACCGGCCCGGCCCAGTTCCTCGAACACCGTGGTGATGTCGAACCCGGCGCCGCCAAACCCGCCATCCGCTTCGGTGAACAGCGCCCCCAGCACCCCGAGCTCCGCCATCTGCGCCCAGATATCGGACGAAAACCCGGCGTCGCTGTCGATGATCGCGTTGCGCTCGGCGGTTGCATAGCGATCGGCCAGGAACCGGCGCAGCGTATCCTGCAACATCTGTCGTTCTTCGGTCAGGTCAAAATTCATGATCAGCCCCCCATCTTGACCTTGGCGATAATGCCGCGCTGGATTTCATTCGATCCGCCAAAGATCGACAGCTTGCGATAATTGAAATACTCCGCCGCCAGATGACCGGCATAATCCGGCCCCACCGGATCATTGTCACCTTCGAGCGCCTCCGAGACAAAGGGCATCGCATACGGACCCGCAGCGCGGCGGGCGAGATCGTTGATCTCCTGCCGGATGATCGTGCCTTTCACCTTGAGCATCGACGCCTCGACTCCCGGCGCCTGCCCCACCGCAGCCTTGGAAATGATCCGCAGATTGGTGGTCGCCATCGCCATCAGGTCCATCTCGACCCTGGCGATCCGCGCCGCAAAATGCGGGTTCTCGATCAGTGGACGCCCCCCCGAAACCTCGGCACGGGCCATGCGCTTGACCCCGGCCAGCCCCGCTTGCGAGAAACCGACCCCGGCAATGTTGGTCCGCTCATGGGTCAACAGGTACTTGGCATAGGTCCAGCCCTTGTTCTCCTCGCCCACGAGGTTTTCGACAGGCACCTTGACGTTGTCGAAAAAGACCTCGTTCACCTCGTGCGTCCCATCCAGCAGGATGATCGGACGCACCTCGACGCCGGGCGTGTTCATGTCGATCAGCAGGAAAGAAATGCCCTCCTGCTGCTTGACGTCGGGGTCGGTGCGCACAAGGCAGAAGATCCAGTCGGCATGCTGGCCCAGCGTCGTCCAGGTCTTCTGACCGTTGACCACGTAGTGATCGCCCTCGCGCACCGCCCGGGTCTTGAGACTGGCCAGGTCGGACCCGGCCCCGGGCTCGGAATAGCCCTGGCACCACCAGTTCGTACCATCCAGGATTCGCGGCAGGAAATGATCACACTGTTCCTTGCTGCCGAATTTCATCAGCACCGGCGCCAGCATCGACAAGCCGAAGGGCACGACGCGCGGCGCATTGGCAAAGGCGCATTCCTCCTCGAAGATATGCCGCTGCACCGCGTTCCACTCGCAGCCGCCGTATTCCTTCGGCCAGTTCGGGGCCAGCCAGCCGCGCTCGTTCAGGATCGCGTGCCAGTTCTCCTGCTCCTCCTTGCTCGGATGCCCGCCACGCCGCAGCTTCTCGGCCAGTTCGTCAGGCAGTTTCTCGTCCAGGAACGCCCGCACGTCTTCGCGAAAGGCAATCTCCTCGGGGGAATAGCTCAGATCCATCGGTTCTCCTCCTGTTGTCCCGACCGGTTGCGCCGGGAGAGTCCGGCACCCCGTGCCGGACAGCGCGCGCCCGGCCCTCGACGGGGCGGGCGCGCGCCGCTGGCCTCAGTAGATTTCGAACAGCCCGGCGGCACCCATGCCGCCACCGATACACATGGTCACAACCCCAAGCCTTGCACCGCGCCGACGGCCCTCACGCATCAGATGGCCGACCATCCGCGCGCCGGTCATGCCGAACGGGTGTCCGATCGCGATCGAGCCGCCGTTGACGTTGCACTTTTCATCATCGATGCCCAGCCGGTTCCGACAATACAGCGCCTGGCTCGCAAAGGCTTCGTTCAACTCCCAAAGGTCGATATCATTCACGCTCAACCCGTGGCGCTCCAGAAGGCGCGGCACCGCGAAAACCGGTCCGATGCCCATCTCGTCCGGCTCGCAGCCGGCGACACAAAAGCCCTTGAACGCGCCCATCGGCTCGATATTGCGCCGCGCCGCCTCGTCACTGTCCATGAGCACGACGGCGGCCGCGCCGTCCGAAAGCTGACTGGCATTGCCAGCGGTCACGAACTTGCCCGCCCCGCGCACGGGCTCCAGGCCGGCCAGACCTTCCAGCGTGGTATTCGGACGATTGCATTCATCCCGGTCCACCGTGACCTCGTGCATCGAGATCTCGCCCGACTCCTTGTCCTTCACGGCCATGGTCGCTTGCATCGGGGCGATTTCCTCGTCGAACTTTCCGGCCGCCTGTGCGGCGGCAATCCGCTGCTGGCTACGCAAGCCATAGGCGTCCTGGTCCTCACGGCTGATGCCATAACGTTCGGCGACGATATCGGCGGTTTCGATCATCGTCATATAGATCGCCGGTTTATGCTCGAGAATCCACGGATCGGGCGCGGGACGCATCTTGGGTTGCACCAGGGTGATGCTCTCGACCCCGCCCGCAACCATCGGTCCGGCGCCGCCTGCGGTGATCTGGTTCGCCGCAAGCGCAATGGTCTGAAGTCCCGAGGAACAGAAACGATTGACGGTCATGCCCGACACCGTTACCGGCAGACCGGCGCGTATCGCGATCTGGCGGCCGATATTGGAGCCGGTTTCGCCTTCGGGCAAACCGCAGCCGATCACGCAATCTTCTATCTCTGACGGGTCCAGCCCGGACCGCTCGACCGCAACCTTGACGGCGTGCCCGCCCATGGTCGCCCCGTGCGTCTGGTTGAAAGAACCACGAAAGGACTTGGCCAGCCCCGTCCGTGCAGCAGAGACTATGACAGCCTGTTTCATGATGCGGCTTCCTTGTTCAGATCATCGAAATTGCGGTCTTCCGCCACCAGCTTCTCCAACAGCGGCGCCGGTTCCCAGAAATAGGCATCTTCCTCGGCCCAGGACCGAATGTCGGCGAGCAGGCCCGGCAGGCCCTCGAGATCGGCCCATTTCAGCGGGCCGCCGCGATAGCGTGGAAATCCGTAGCCAAAGAGCAGCGTCATATCCACGTCCAGCGGACGGCGCGCGATGCCTTCGCCCACGACCTTGGCGGCCTCGTTGACCATCGACGCCATGTAGCGGCGCACGATTTCTTCATCGCTGAAGTCTCGCGGGGTGATCCCCTGCGCGGCCCGTTCGGCCTCGATCAGGGGCATGACATCCGGGTTCGGAACCCGCGACTTGGGTCCGGCCGCATAGTCATAGTATCCCTTGCCGGTCTTCTGCCCGAAATGACCGTCTTCACAGAGCTTGTCCGCATATGAGCTGTCACGCGCCCGCGGATCCAGCCCCTCGGCGCGTTTGCGTTTGCGCACCGCCCAGCCGATATCCAGCCCCGCCAGATCGGCAACCGCGAACGGCCCCATGGCGAACCCGAAAGCTTCGAGCGCCTTGTCAATCTGATACGGGCTGGCCCCGTCCAGAATCATATGGTCGGCGCATGTCCGATAGGTCGACAGGATACGATTGCCGATGAACCCGTCACACACGCCCGCCCGCACGCTGATCTTGCGCAACCGCTTGCCAAGCGCAAAGCCCGTGGCCACCACGTCCGGAGCCGTCTTGTCGGCAACCACCACTTCGAGCAGCTTCATCACATGGGCCGGCGAAAAGAAATGCAACCCGATCACGTCTTCCGGGCGGCTGGTGATCGCGGCAATCTCGTTCACATCCAGATAAGAGGTGTTCGTGGCGAGCACCGCGCCGGGTTTGCACACCGCGTCCAGTTGGGAAAACACCTTTTTCTTGACGTCCATCTCTTCGAACACCGCCTCGATCACGAGATCCGCGTCGCTGAGTGCGTCGTAATCGGTCGCGAGTGTCAGCGCCTGCTCGGTCAGGGTCTCGAACTGCGCCGCGCTGATCTTGCCACGCTTGAGCGCGCCTTGCAGGTTGCCGGAAATTCGCCCCTTTGCCGCCTCTGCCGCCTCGGGTGACATTTCCAGCATGGTCACGGTCAGCCCCGCCAACAGCGCGGCGGTGGCAATGCCCGCGCCCATCGTACCGCCACCGATGACGCCGATGGCGTTCAGGTCACGTGGTTCGACCCCTTTGAGTTCAGGCAGCTTCGAGACGGCGCGCTCCGAAAAGAACGCATGGATCAGACCCTCGCGCTGATCGGTGTCCATGAGTTCCATGAACAATTCACGCTCGCGCGCCAGCCCCTCCCTGAACGGCAACTCACAGGCTGCCTGAACAGCGCGCACCGCCGTTGCCGGCGAGATCTGCCCGCGTCCCTTCTTGAGCACCGTCTCATATACCGCGTCGAAATCCACCGGTTCGGGCGCAGCCATTTCGCCAACCGGACGGCGCGGTGCGCCGGATGCGAGAAGTTCGCGTGTATAAGCCAAACCGATCTCGCGCGGCGTGCCCTCCTCGACCTTGTCCAGAATGCCCAGTTCAAGTGCTTCGTCGGCGCGGACGTGGCGACCGGTCGTGATCATGTCCAGCGCCGCCTCGACCCCGGCGACCCGTGGCAATCGCTGCGTGCCGCCGGCCCCGGGCAGAATGCCCAGCAACACTTCGGGCAGGCCCACCCTGGTCGCGGGCACCGCAATCCGGTAGTGGGTCGAGAGCGCGACCTCGAGCCCTCCGCCCAGGGCCGTGCCGTGCATCGCAGATACAACCAGCAGCGGACAGGCTTCGATCCGGTCACACACGCCGGGCAACATCGGTTCAAGCGGCGGTTTGCCGAATTCGCGAATATCGGCCCCCGCAAAATAGGTCGCGCCCTCGCCATAGATCAGAACAGCCTTGGCCCCATCCCTTTCGGCGCGTTCCAGTCCCTCGACCAGACCGACCCTGACGGCGTGTCCCAACGCGTTGACCGGCGGATTCTGCGCCTTCAGGATGGCAATATCGCCGTCCAGCTCGTAACCAATGGCCTCAGTCATGTGGCTCCCCCTTAGATTATTCAGCCGCAAGATGTGCGAATGCGGCCCCCGGATCAATCCCGAACATCATGCCGCGACTGCCGCGCAAGCCGAAACTTCCGACTCGCATTATTTCACTGTGCGGAACACTATTCCACAAAATTCCGCGCCTCGGACGCGACGTTCCGGCGCAGGACACAGGCAGGCCGACTGTGCAGTAGCTGCGCATCATCTGCCGGGCCATACCGGGCCGAATGCCTTCGATCAGCCGCACGATCCGGGGGCAATAGGCAGGGGCCAAACGGTGTTTCCTGTCTTGGTTTTCTACCTTCGGTAGCATAATCAGATGACGGGATAAGCCATCTGGAGCCGGACATGAAAACACTGGTAATCGCAAATTGCCACGGCGAGGGCATTCAGCAGTGCCTTCAGGGCTATTCACAGGATCGTAGAGATCAAGTTGATATTGTTAATGCGCTCAGCGCAACAGTGGATGAGGTGAGCGAGGACCGGCTGGCGCCCTATGACCTCATCATAGCTCAGGATGTCCGCCTGAATCGCAAGGAGTTTTGGAACGCTGTCAACAAATTCTCGAACGTGATTCGATTTCCTTTTCTGGTTTTTGGTGGTTTGACGCCGGATCATTCCACATTGCCGCCACTTCCGGGCAAGTCCGGGAATCCGAACGGAAATGTCTCGCGCATAGCCGCAGCCGCCTGTCATCGAGGCTTGACGCCCGAACAGGCGCAGGCGCTGTACAATCCTGAATTTGTCGCTCTCATGGGATATGAGAGCGGATTTGACACACAGCGCGCTGCATTCGTGAAGATGTTGTCGAATTATACGCCTCGTGCCGAATTTCTGTTCGAAAGCTGGCAGGCGCAGGACGTCTACTTTCACACCAGCAACCATCCCAAACTGTGGGTCGTCGAGGATGTGTTGCGCGATATTCTGGAAGCGCATGATATTCCTACGCCACATTACAAAATCTCCAACATTCTGGCCGATCCACTGGCGCAGCGTGGGATTCTTCCAAATCTGAACCATCCGGCTGCACGGAACCGGATCGATCGACAAGACCAGGTATTCAAGTTCGGCACCCAGATTGTCGACCTTGAAGGTGCCATTGCGAGAACTT
Source organism: Sedimentitalea sp. XS_ASV28 (assembly GCF_041224545.1). NCBI lineage: Bacteria > Pseudomonadati > Pseudomonadota > Alphaproteobacteria > Rhodobacterales > Paracoccaceae > Sedimentitalea > Sedimentitalea sp. XS_ASV28. The sequence goes on from NZ_JBGFGP010000137.1 coordinate 34,508, forward strand.
ACAGGCTGTACAAGGCTTCCCAAGGGCAGTGTGGCGTTTCTGACCAGGACCTCGCGCGTTTTGATACTGCTTATGCTGCCTATAGCAACCGCACGCCAGAGCCGCTGACAAACCCCTACAAATCCCGCCCCGCCCATTGCTATTGGTCACGTGCGGTTGCTCGCCCAGCCTCCGGTGATGTACGCCCGGGCGTCCATCTGCACCCTGTCATTGCCCGTGAAACACGCGTGGCAACCGCAGGAAGTTGTTTTGCCCAACACGTGGCGCGAGCCATGGTCAAAGACGGGTTGACCTATTACGTGGCTGAAAACGCGCCCGATGACATGCCGGAAGACATCGCAGCCGATCAGGGGTATGGCCTGTTCTCTGCACGCTATGGAAACATCTATTCGACCCGGCAGTTGCTGCAGTTGATCCAGCGCGCCTATGGCCGCTTTACCCCTATCGAGAATGCCTGGCCGAAAAACGGCGGCTATGTTGATCCGTTTCGCCCCAACATCGGAGAGCTGTTTGACAGTCCACAAGCCGTCGAGGCGGGGCGCAAAGCACATCTGGCCAAAGTACGCGAGATGTTCGAGACCCTGGACGTGTTCGTCTTTACGCTCGGGCTGACGGAAGGATGGTTTGACCGGCGCGACGGAGCGGCCTATCCGGTCACCCCCGGCGCTGTCACCAAAGGCGCTGATCCTGCGAATTTCGAGTTCGCAAACCACGACTACGGGGACGTAAAATCGGACCTGATCGCATTTCTGGGCGAACTGGCTGCGATCAATCCCCAGGCTCAGGTGGTTTTGACAGTCTCGCCCGTGCCGCTTATCGCGACGTATAGTGACACTGACGCACTGACGGCGACGACCTACAGCAAATCCGTATTGCGCGCGGCGGCTGGTGATGTCGCGCGAGACTATTCCAACGTGCAGTATTTCCCATCCTACGAAATCATTACCGGTAGCTACAATCGAGGTGCCTACTTTGGTGAAGATCTCCGCGAAATCGAAAGCCGGGGCGTCGCCCACGTAATGGAAGTGTTTCGTGAGAGGCTGGTCATCGGATCACAACAAGCTGATTCTCCGGGCGCAGAAGATGACAAAGCCACTGTTGACGATCAGATCCGCATCAATTTCGAGGCAGACATGGCACAGCAGATACAAGTCGTTTGCGATGAGGAATTGCTCGTTCAGGAGGAGTAGCTCAAATCATCAGAGTGTCCGGCCTTATGCGCAGCCATTCGCAGAATGCACGGCGGCTATGCCGAAAGGCGCCTAGCATATGTGCCTTCTCCGCTCTACCTGACTGGCACGGGAGGAGACCACAACACGACCGGAACTGACTCCAATGTCACACTACACAGCAGACCATCAGGCTTTTGCCCCCACGGGCAACGTTATCAGCCGCTTCTTCTCGACGATCGGCAATGCGCTGGTCCTGATGAGCACATCGAACGCGCGCATGCGTCATGTCGAAGCCTTGCAGCGGCTCAGCGACGAAGAACTCGAAGCGCGCGGCCTCAAGCGTTCGGAAATTGCACGTCACGTTTTCCAAGATGTTTTCTGGGCCTGACACCGATCGGGGGGCGGGCATGACCGCCCCCCCGATTTTCGCCGCACCTGCAGCGACCATTTTCATAGAACCGATCCCTTCGCACCGTGCATCTGAACTATGATGCGCGTTTTATGCGCCGCCGGATGCTGAAGCATGACGACCGGCATCCGTTGCTGGTCGAACAGCGCAGAACCACGTCGCTGGCGCAATGAGATCCGTATCGCCTCATTCATCCGTTCACGGCCCCGAAATGGCGGGAAAGGTCACGAATATCTGACCTGTCATTCCGCCTTGATTGAGGTAGAGTGCCGCCTGCGGGTGACAAAACCACAGCAGGAAACGGAATGAGTTTCGCGATCAGATTTATCGCAATCCTGATGCTTTGCGCGTCGACCGGTGCCGCCTCTGCGGCAACCGACCGGGTGGCGCTCGTTCTCGGGCTGGGGGCCTACCAGACCATCGAGCCGCTGGACAACACCCGCAGCGACGCCCGCGCCATCGCCCGCACGCTGGAAGGGATCGGCTTTGACGTAACCCTGTCGCTGGATGCCACCGGAGACCAGTTTCGCCAGTTGATGGACGATTTCGCCTTTCGCTCCGAAACGGCCGATCTCGCCCTGATCTATTTTGCGGGCCACGGTGTCGAGGTGCAGGGCGAAAATTTCCTGATCCCTGTCGATGCGCAAATCAACTCCAATCTCGACGTGCAGCGCCAATCGATCTCGCTCAAGCAGCTGCTCGCCTCGGTCGAGAATGCCCGCAAGATGCGGATCGTCATTCTGGACAGTTGCCGTGACAACCCGCTTGGCGATGCCATCGACCTCACGGCGTCCACGCCGGAACCGTCGCAAGAGACCGACCAGGCCACCCGTGGCGGTCACGGTCTTGCCCCGGCACGGCCGGACCGCGGTACGCTCGTCGCCTTTGCCGCGAAGGACGGTCAGGTCGCGCTGGATGGAACCGGTGAAAACAGCCCTTATGCCAGAGCCCTGATCGCGAAAATGGCGGAACCCAGCCTGGAGATCAGCCTGATGTTCCGGCAGGTGCGCGACATGGTGCTGGAGGAAACCAACAACCTGCAGGAGCCGCACACCTACGGCTCGCTCACCGGCATTCCCTTTTATCTGGCTGGTGCCGCAGACGGACAGGTCGACATTTCCGACATCTCCGGACAGGCGGCGTGGGCTGCGATAAAACCGGATCAGGAAGATCAGCTCATGGCGCTTGCCAAACTGGGTGACACGCGCTCGATGCTGGGTCTTGCCTACATGCGGTTGAACCCCAACGAAGGACGCTTTGACCCGGAGCAGGCCGTCGCCTTTCTCGAACGGGCATCCGCCGCAGGGTCTGCGGAGGCCCAGTTCGAACTCGCCAAGATTTACGAACGCGGCACCGGTGTGCCCGTGGATCAGGCGCGCGCACTCGAATTGTACCGGCAGTCCGCCGCACAGGATTATGCCGATGCGATCAACGATCTGGGCTTCATGCATTATCAGGGCGGGTTGGGCCTGCCCGCCAATCCGCAGAAGGCGCTCGAATTGTTCGAGCGCGCCGCTGATCTGAGACACCCGCAGGCCCTGTTCAATTTCGCCGCGCTGATCGATGACGGGCTGATCAAGACCAAGGGACCGACAGACGCCGCCGACTATCTCTATGCCGCGCTGCGATCCGGGAGCGCCGACGTGCTCGACCTGCTGACAACCCGCCCCAACATGTTCAGCCTTCAGACACGCCGCGCTCTGCAATCCCGGCTGAAAGATGTCGCGTTCTACGACGGGGCCATCGACGGCCAATTCGGTCCGGGCACTCAAAAGGCAATCCGCCTTGCATACGGTCTGACCGATTAAAGCGTTGAAATCTTAGATTTCAGGAAGCGTTGGGTGATTCAGGTTTATCGCGAAATGTTATAGCGGACCTGCGACGGATCAGCCGTCAGCATCCAACTCGTCGGAATGAAAGTCGATGTGGATATGGTTGCCATCCACGTCTTCCAGGTTCACCTGCACGATCGGCACACCCGGCACCGGATCAATCGTGTGACGAATATCGGCGGCCCGCAATCTTGCGCGCAAGCGGCTCAATCCCGTTGCCTGGAACGCGAAATGCTCGATCCTGGGCTCGATCGCGGCGCATTCTTCCTTCACGCCGACCAGATGGATGGCCGGGTGGTCACCGACATAGATCCACGCCCCCGGAAACGGAAAGTCCGGGCGCGCTCCGGCACTCAGCCCCAGAATATCCTCATAGAACTCAACCATTTCCGTCAGCTTTGTGGTCCTGACATTCACATGATCCAGACGAAGTACTTTCATTCTGTGGAAGTCTCCTTGAGGGCACCGGCGTATCAACCTTGCAGGATCAGGAAACAATAAACTGATTTTCGTCGAATCCGGCAAGAGCCGTTTCATCTGCATTCAGAACCTGACGTGCCCGGGCATGGTCACGAATTCCATGCCTTCGCGAATGACCGGTTGTGTGGTATGGTCGACCCACAACCAAGGATATTGAGGCGAACCGGAACTGTCATTCCGGTTCGGGAGCTGGATAACAATAACCGTGCAGTGCTGTTTTGCAGCGTTGTCCGGAACTTTGAAGAATGAATTTCAAGGCTATGCATCGGGACAGGCAGCCGCGCTGCTATCCCCGAACAGAGTATTCTATGGCCGAGCAACTGTTTCCCCACGTACCCGTGTGGGGGTTCGTCAATTTCGACGACTGACATCAGAAAAACAGTCCAACGACCAACGATGATGGAGTGCTGACAGGCAGCCATCACACGTGGGAGTCTTTCGGGTTCTCCATCATGTGCCGCGGCGTTTCGCCAAGGCAGCAACCCAGAGAGCGACCGGACCAATTTCGGGTCCAGCGCAAACCGAGGCGATTCCGACGGAGTCGTTTCATCAAACAAATTGGAGACTTAAATTATGAAACTCTTTGCATTACTGCGCTCGACGACCGCCTGCCACGAAGGCGAGATCGAAGACATCACCCAATTGAGCTCAGCAGAGGCCGCCCTCGTGATCGGCGGCATGCCGCCCCCGGACCCGGCACATACCTATGACGAAGGGGACGAGGGCGACGAGGCCAACGAAGGCAACGAGGACGACGAAGGCGACGAAGGCAACGAGGCCAACGAAGGCAACGAGCCAAACCTCTTTGACGAGGGCAACGAAGGCAACGAGCCAGCCGACCCCGACTTCGACGGCAATGAAGGCGACGAATACAACGAAGGCGATGAAGGCAACGAAGGCAACGAACCCCATCTGTTCGACGAAGGGAACGAGGGGAACGAACCGATCGATCCGGACTTCGACGGCAACGAAGGCGATGAAGGCAACGAAGGCGACGAGTACGACGACGGCAACGAAGGCGACGAAGGAAACGAAGGCAACGAGGGCGACGAAGGAAACGAGGGCAACGAAGGAAACGAAGGAAACGAAGGAAACGAGGGCAACGAAGGCGACGAACACGACGAAGGCGACGAAGACAACGAAGGCAATGAAAGCCTCTTCGACTTTGAAGACGAAGGAAATGAAGGCGACGAGGGCAACGAAGGCGACGAAGGCGGCGAAGGCGACGAAGGCGACGAGGACAACGAGGGCGACGAGGGCGACGAAGGCGATGAGGGAGACGAAGGCGGCGACGAAGGCGATGAAGGAAATGAACGCGACGAAGGCAACGAGGGCAACGAAGGCAACGAAGGCGACGAAGGCGACGAGGACAACGAAGGCGACGAACACGACGAAGGCGACGAGGACAACGAAGGCAATGAAAGCCTCTTCGACTTTGAAGACGAAGGCAACGAGAACAACGAGGGCAACGAAGGCGACGAAGGCGGCGAAGGCGACGAAGGCGACGAGGACAACGAAGACGACGAGCACGACGAAAACAACGAAGGCGATGAAGGCGACGAAGGAAACGAAATCCACGACGAAGGAAACGAAGGCAACGAAAACGACGAGGGCAATGAGGGCAACGAAGGAAACGAGGGCAACGAACCGCACCTCTTTGACGAGGGCAACGAGGGCAACGAACCGTCCGATCCTGATTTTGCCGGCAATGAAGGCGACGAAGGCAACGAAGGAAATGAAGGAAACGAGGGCAACGAGCCTCACCTGTATGACGAAGGCGACGAGGGCAACGAGCCGTCCGATCCCGATCTTGTAGGCGCCGACGAAGGCGACGAAGGAAACGAGGGTGACGAGGCCAACGAAGGCAACGAAGGCAGCGAAGCGTCTTCGGTCGACGAGGGCGATGAAGGCAACGAATTCACGCCCAACGACGAAGGAAACGAAGGCGACGAAGGAAACGAGGGCGACGAAGGAAACGAGGCCGGCCTCGATGAAGGCAATGAAGGAAACGAAGGCAACGAAGGCGACGAGGGCGATGAGCCCGGTGCCGACGAGGGCAATGAAGGCGACGAAGGAAACGAAGGCGACGAAGGAAACGAGCCTGGCGTCGACGAAGGAAACGAGGGCAACGAAAGCGGTCAGAATGACGAAGGCAATGAAGGAGACGAAGGGAACGAGGGCGACGAAGGTGATGAACCCGGCGCCGACGAAGGCAACGAGGGCAACGAAGGAAACGAGGGCGACGAAGGTAACGAACCCGGTGCCGACGAGGGCAACGAGGGCGACGAAGGAAACGAGGGCGACGAGGGGGATGAACCCGGCGCCGACGAAGGCAACGAAGGCAATGAAGATACGCCGAATGACGAAGGCGACGAAGGCGACGAAGCCGACAACGAAGGCACCGAAGGTGACGAGGGCAACGAAGGCGACGAGGGTGACGAGCCTGCGCCCATGGCCGGGTTTGCCTGCGGCGCCGATGGCGGAGGCGAAGAGACCGATGCCTGTGGCACCGACGCCTGTGCAATCGACGCGGGTGGCGCGGCAGGCGGCGGAGAGGATGCCGACGATCTGTTCGGCGCCGATCTCGCCGGTGGTCTTGATGACCTCGATGCCGGCCTCTGAGACCTTGCGCGACTAGGTCAAATTGCAGGGCGGCGCGAATGTCGCCCTGCAACAGCGCCCAGCATGTCCAGTGTGACGGCCCGTTTTGCAAGAAACGGGCCGTCATTTTCTGCCTTGGACCCTGGCGATTACCTGTTACGGTAGATAAAGGTCAACTGTCGGCTTCTGCCATTTGGCGGCCGTGGAAATGGCGCTGCGTTACGAACCTGCGCGACCGCTGCATCCCGCAATTCCTGCGTCCCGTTGCTGTCGATTATGCTGACGCTGGCCAGAGATCCGTCGGGATTGATCTCAAAAAACACCCAGGCCGCACCGTAGCCGGTGACCTTCACGGTGAGCGACCTGTTCAGATGCACCAGCACGCGGCCCGCATAGTTGGTTTCGCTTGCGTTCCCCGACCCACCGGAGTCGAGAAATCCCGATCCACCGCTCGGTTGCACGTTCAGTTGCGTTTCCCCCCGCAGATGCGCCGCCAGCGGCGACTCGATCAGCGGTGGAGAACGCAGGTTGCTGAATTCGTCCACATTGTCGTCACGCGGTGTTTGTTGTGACGGGGGCTGGCGCGCAGGAAGGCGCGGGCGCGGCGAGGTTGCAACCGCCAGCGGCGTCTGTTCGCCGTCGTCCGACGGCGTCAATTCTACCGCCTCTTCGGGTTCGATGGCCTGTTCCGGCGTTTCCGGTGCGGGCGGCGCGTCGCTCTCGGTCGGGGCCAGCGGTTCGGCGGGTTCCGGTGGCAGCGCGGCAAGCTGTTCCGGGATGTCCGGTTGTGGAACCGGGGTGGTCGCAGCTTCGGGCGCTTCTTGGGGCGCGACCGGTTCGGACAGTTCACCCGGCGTCCCTCGCGGTGCAAAGACCTGCTCGGGCGACGGCGACGCCACCAGCGCCTCCGACGTCGTTGCCTCGGCAAGATCGGGTTCCGGCGGCACTTCCGGCACCGGCGCAGGTTCCGGCGGGACCGGTTCGGACAGATCTTCGGCGACATCCTCAAAGGCGTTGCCCATCGCCACCGCATCACCTGCCGTGTCCTCGACAGCGGGTTCCAGCCGCTCGGGCGCGCCCAACCCCAGACCCAGAAGATGAAGCAACAGCGACACCAGAAGCGCCCCCGCAGCGATAGCCGCTGAGCGCGGGATCATTTCAGCGCCCGCTCTGTCACAAGGATGACCGCCGGCGCTCCCAGCCGGCGCAGTTCTCCGGTGACCTCGATCAGGCGCGGCCCCGATACCGCGCGATCCGGCACGATCCGCACCGGCCCGGCTACGTCGCCCGACATGTAGCTTTCTGGTGTCGTGGATACCCCACGGAAACTGAGCGATCCGTCCCTGTGCAACACCAGAGCGTCCGGCGGCTCGCGCCCCTCCAGACCCGCCGTATCGACAAGCTCAAGATCGGGATCAAGCGGCGGTGCCACCGTGCCGGCAATCAGGAAGAAGATCAGCATCAGGAAAATGACGTTGATCATCGCAATGGTCGCATCGCGGGGCTTGCGTGGAGGGGCGGGCCGTATCATGCGCCTACTCCAGCACCGTCACGGTCAACCCGTCCCGACCGCGCAGTCGCACGAGAAGGTCCACCACCCGCTGCGCCGTGGCATCGGTATCGAGGCTGACCAGAACCAGTCCGGTTTCCACCTGCGTCGCCAGTTCGTCCATGGTGACCGGCGTCCCGTTCAGGACCAGCCTCTCGGCCCCCAATTGCACGAACACGCGTTCGGACGCGGCGTCCGGTTGCGAGCCGCCGCCGGTGGACTGGCTCAGTTCGATCTCGCCAAAGCTCGAGAAGGTCGAGGACAGCATGAAGAACAGCAGCAGCAGAAAGATCACGTCGATAAGCGGCGTCATCGACATGCGGCGCCGGACAAAGGGCGCAGTGTTACGCATGGCGCTGCGCGGCAAGGGGTTCGGTCTGACCCGGCGCCAACACCGTGCGCAATGCCTTGTCCGCGAACACCCGTTCGCGCGCCGTCCGGCTTTCGAACCAGGCCAGGATCATCGAGGTCGGCATCGCCACCGCCAGACCGACCGCCGTTGTCAGCAGCGCCACCCAGATACCCCCGGCGAGCAGCGACGGATCGACCGACGTGCCAGCGGTTTGCAGGCTGCGAAACGCCTCGATCATGCCGAGAACCGTACCGAACAGGCCCAGCAGGGGCGCGAGCTGCGCCACCGTATCCAGAAAGCGGAACCCCCGCTCCAAACCGGCAAGCGCCAGCCCGGCTTCGGCATCCAGCCGTCCTTCGAGGCCCGGCTGGTCCGGGGCGTTCATTGCGGTCGCCAGCAGCGGCGCGAGATAGCTGCGGCTTTGGCCGAGACGCGCGCGGGCGCGTTCGCGGTCGCCGCTGTCCCACGCGTCGAGCGACTCGGACAAGACCTTGTGACGACCGACGCCAGAGGCCGAAAACTGCCACAGCTTGTAGAGCGTCACGCCCAATGCCAGCACCGACATCACGAACAGGATGGCGACCACCGGGCCGCCGAGCGAAAAGACCCCGAACAGCTTGTCAATCGGGCTCATCCAAGCAGCTCCACCGCAACACGACTGCTGAGCGTGAGAGCATCCTCGCAGACCGCGTTCTCGGTCCCGTCGACCAGGCAGGAGCTTGCACCATTGATCAATGCCCGCCCCACCGTATCACAGGCGGTTTCGGGCAATTCGAACTGGCGCACCCTCGTGCGTGCGGCGGGCAGATCGCGGAAATTGAAGAGCGAAAGGCTCACCACGGCACCCGCCGTATCGAAGATCACGGTCTCGAACACGGCCTTGTCGATCTGAATCCCGGTATCGTTGCCGACCACAAAAGTCAGGCGGCACGCGCCCTCCACATCCTGAAGCGTGTTGAGTTCCAGCGACAGGCGCGATGCAGTGTCAGCGGGCTGCGCCAGCGACATTGCGGGCACTGAAACACTCAGCAATATGCCGAGAGCGAGACGACGAAACGACATGGACGGGTTCCTCTTGTGCAACGCCAGGCAATGACGCCAAGACCCGGCTCGTCCAGCCCAATATCGCAGATGAAACGCGAGCGAAAGGACGGCAGACATCTTTGTGATCGACAACGCAACCGGACACGGTGAACGCGCGCTGCTACCGACGCGGGCAAGATTTCGCGGCAACAGCAAAGGCACTTGCGGTCTGGCCGCGATCACACGGCGCGCCGCAGCAACCTCTTGATCATCGGCTCTGATTGCAGCGACAGTATGATATCCTGCAGCTCGGGTTCCCGCACGACGCGCGCAGCTTGTTTCAGGGTGAACCAACGCCGCTTTCGTTCGTCGCGTTCTTTCCAGCGCTTCAAAACCGATCGCACCAGCATCGGGTAAAGGATGATCCGGCATCCGACCTTGCCATTGCCCCGCGCCTTGCCCGCAAAGACGTATCTGCCGATCGGCCTGCTGGCCACATTGCCACAAACGCCCGCTTCTTCCCGCGCCTCGATTTCCGCGGATTCCCGACGTGACTTGCCGCTCATCTCCGATCCTTTGGGCGGCAACCAGCGACCGGAGCCGCGCGATGTCACAAGCAGAACCTCAAGCCTGTTTCGCTTGTTCAGACGAACGGGAAGCGCGGCAACCTGAGGTTTGGTTCGGGGCATATGTGCGAACTCCCCTGGATCGTTACACAAGATGGTGAGATCACTCTGGCACGTTGCCTTGCCTCTCTCAAGAGTCCTGTAAGCGGCGCAAACCGGCCGTTTTCAGATCGAAAACCTGAAAATCTGGTTTCGACCATTTGCCAGGTTGCACCGCAAAAGATGTCATGAAATAATGACGTCATATTGCAAGGTGAACAACATGGCCAAGGCGGAAAAGCGCGAACCAAAAACGACAACCGATGACAAGAAGAACACATCGCTGCGACTGAGCAAAAAGACATTGAAGGCGCTGAAGATTCGCGCCGTTCAGGAAGAAACCAGCGTTCAGAAAATCATTGAGCAGCTTATCGAGGCGTATCTCGACGCCCCGCGAAAGAAGGACTGATGAAACAGACAGACCATTACTGCTTGCCCCTGAAGACGGCGAGCGACTTGCCGGAACTCGACTTTGGCAAGCTGACCCCGATTGCAACGGGGGATGAAACCAGTCACGCATTTCAATTGCTCGACACGTTCGACGACACGCTGAGCAGCGCGGGGAAATTGCTTTGCGATACCGGCGACACCCTCGAACTTCTGACGCCGCGGGACGGCCTGCTGCGCCAGCCGGCCACGCGCAGCGGTCCGTTTGTCACCGATCTTGCCGACGGGCCGGTCAAGGCCGCACTTGGCGATGTGTCCCCACTGCGTGCCCTGCTCCCCGTTGGCGAGGGCGACATGCAGGAGGCAATGTTGTCGCTCGTCGATGGCGAGCAAAAGACCCTCGTGCGGATCAACCTGCGACTGCTGACCACGCAACAGGGAGAATCGATCGCGATCGTGACCCTTCAGGGTCTGCGCGGCTATGACAAGGCACTGGCCCAGGTGCGCGAACAGATTCTGGCCAGCGGCGGTGCACCATTGGGCGAGGGCTCGATCTATGCCACGCTGTTTCCGGGCCACGCCGGCTATGTCGCCAAACCGGTGATCCTGATCGGGCAGGACGAGGCCGCGTATCACGCAGCCAACAGTATCATCTGCACCTACCTGCCCATCGCACGCGCCAACGAAAAAGGCATTATCAACGATACCGACACGGAATTCCTGCATGATTACCGTATCGCGCTCCGGAAAATCCGGTCGGTGCTGAGCCTGTTTTCGGGGGTCTACAGCGAAAAGGCCACACTGCGTCTGAAAACCCGGTTCTCTGAGCTGATGTCGCCAACGGGCCGCCTGCGCGATCTGGACGTTTATCTGGCGGAAAAGGACAAGTTCTTTGCCCTGTTGCCCAACACCCTGCATCCGGGGCTTGCGCAGCTTTTCGACATGTTCGCGGATCAGCGCAAGGAGGCGCAGACGGCGCTGTCAAACCACCTGAAAAGCAAGGCATACCGTCAGGAGGTGGGCGATCTTGTCGATCTTTTCGCGAAAGGCAAGAAGATCAAGCGCGGGCCGGATGCGGATCGTCCGGCGCTGGATTATTCGCGTGCCCTGATCTGGAAGCGATACCGCAAGGTCTGCAAGATTGCCGCCGGAATCGATGCCCAAACCGAGGACGAAGAGGTGCACCGCCTGCGCATCCAGTGCAAGAAGCTGCGCTATCTCATGGAGTTTTTCGGGCCGGTCTTTCCCAAGGCAGAGTTCCAGAACATTCTGAAACCCCTCAAGCGGTTGCAGGACAATCTGGGGCTGTTCAACGATTACTCTGTGCAGCAGGACAACCTGCGCGCGTTGCTCGACGATATGGGCCGCACATCTGAAAAGAAGAACCTGGAAATCGCTCAGAGTGTCGGCGCGCTGGTCGCCGTACTGCACCGCAAGCAACTTGAAGAGCGCGCCAAGGTCATGAAGAGCTTTGCCAATTTCAACAGCAAGACGACCCGGGACACGTTTCGCACCCTGTTCCATGATACAAAGGGCAAGAAATGAAGATTATCGCCTGCTATTCGAACAAGGGCGGCGTCGGCAAGACCGCGACCGCCGTGAACCTGGCACATGCCTTTGCCGAGGCCGGATCCCGGACCTTGATGTGTGACCTCGACCCGCAGGGCGCGTCGAGCTTCTATTTTCGCGTAAAGGCCTCAAAGAAACTGAAGGACGCCAGCTTCTTCAAGGATGTGGAACGCTTTACCGGGGCAATCCGTGCCAGCGACTTCGACAATCTCGACATTCTGCCCGCCAATCTTAGCTTTCGCGATTTCGACATCTTCCTGTCGCGGATGAAGAACAGCCGCTCGCGGCTCAAGAAGGCGCTCAAGGCCGGCGGCAGCGATTATGACATCATCATCCTGGACTGTCCGCCCAACATCTCGACCCTTTCGGAGAACGTATTCCGCGCCGCCGATTGCATCGTGGTCCCGGTGATCCCCACCTCGCTTTCAGAGCACACGTTCGAGCAGTTGATGGATTTTTTCAAGGCCAACAAGCTTGAGCGCAAGAAGATCCTGGCGTTCTTTTCCATGGTGCAGAGGTCAAAGAAGCTGCACCGCGAGACAGAGGACAGGATGCGCAAACAGCACCGCAAACGGTTCCTGGAGACCAGCATCCCGTTCACGGCCGAGGTCGAAAAGATGGGTATTCACCGGGCGCCCGTCGCGACCTACGCCGGCAACCATTCCGCCGCCAAGGCCTATCGCGATCTTTACGCCGAAGTGATGGCACACCTGAAATGAGCCAGGCCACGGAAGTCGAGCGCAAGTTTCTCGTTGCGGAACTCCCGGATCTGACGCGGGCACGCGCCGTTCGTATTCGGCAGGGATACCTCACCAGCAAGGCTGACTCGGTGGAGATCCGGCTGCGTCAGAAAGGCGACACCTATCTGACCACGCTCAAGAAGGGGGCCGGTCTTGAGCGCGTCGAATGCGAGGCGAACATCTCGGAGGTGCATTTTGATGCATTCTGGCCGGCGACCGAGGGGCGGCGCGTGGAAAAGACCCGCTGGAGCGGCCAGCTTGCCGGGGGCGCCACGTTCGAACTCGACATTTTCGAAGGCACGCTCGCACCGCTTGTTCTGGTCGAAGTCGAATTCGGGACGGTCAAGGAGGCCACGGGTTTTCAACCGCCTGCCTGGTTCGGCCAGGACGTGACAGATGACGCGCGTTATTCCAACGCAAGCCTCGCGGCGAGCGGCGCACCGGCGCCAAGCGCCTAGCCGCCCGCCGGGCGACCTGCCAGGCATCAACAGCAGTTGCCATTTCGTCCGGCATGTTTACGTTGATTGCGAAGGACGACGCGAGGTCCTGTCGCAATTTCGGATATGTCAAACGTGTCTCTGTGGAAGCAGTTCCTGATCCTCGGCATTCTTGCCGTGCTTGCCATTGCCGGGTACGAAGCCTTTGATCGCTATGCCGGTTCCTCGGATGACGCCGGCATTGCGACACCGGTCGGGGCACGCGCGGCGGTGGTCGAGCTCGCCCGGGCCGAAACATCGACCCTGAGCCAGACAGTCGAAGCCGTTGGCACCAGCCGCGCCCGCCAGTCGGTCGAGATTGTCCCGCAAGCCGAGGGTCGCGTCGTCGAGATGAATTTTGCCGCCGGGGAACGTGTCGAGGAAGGCACGGTTCTGGTCCGGCTTGACGACACCATCGAGCGCGCCGACCTGACCGAAGCCGAAGCCCGCCTGCGCGAACGCGGCAAGGTGTTCGAGCGGATGACGCAGCTGAGCAACAGCAACGCGGTGGCCGAAGCGGCACTGGAGGATTCGATCGCCCGGCTGGCCGAAGCCCGTGCAGAGCTTGACCGCGCCCGTCAGCGACTGAGCGAACGCAGCATCCGCGCGCCGTTTTCCGGTATTGTCGGGCTCGCCGAGGTGGACAGGGGCGCGCGCGTGGCACCCGGCACGGTCATCACCCGGCTGGACGATCTGAACGAAATCGAAGTCGAGTTCTCGTTGCCCGAAACCCTGTTTGCCCGTGTCCGGACCGGCCAGCGGCTGGTCGCGACCAGCATCGCCTTTCCCGGTCAGGGTTTTACCGGCCAGATTGATGCAGTGGACAGCCGGATCGACCCGATCAGCCGCGCGTTCCGCACGCGGGCAATCATTCCCAACCCGGACGGGCTGCTGCCTGCGGGCATGTTCATGGCGCTGGAACTGACGCTCTCTCAGGATGACTTTGTCGTCGTCCCCGAGGAAGCGATCATCTTTCAGGCCGCCGAGACCTATGTCTTTACCGTTCAGGACGGCATCGCCCGACGCACCCGCGTGACAACGGGGCAACGACGCGACGGCATGGTCGCGGTCCTCGACGGGCTTGATGCCGGGGCAGATGTGGTCGTGCGCGGCCTGCACCGGGTCCATGATGGCAACCCCGTGGAAATCCTCGGCGCGCCACCCTCGGATGAGACGCCTGACGGGGCGGACTCATGACGCTCTCGGACATCTCGGTCCGGCGCCCGGTTCTGGCAGCGGTGGCCAGCCTGTTGCTGATCGTGTTCGGCATCGGGGCACTGCGCGACATTCCGGTGCGAGAATTGCCGGATGTCGACAATGCGGTGGTGACGATCACCACGACTTATCGCGGCGCAGCGCCCGAAGTGATCGATACCGACATAACCGAAACCGTCGAAGGCGCGGTTGCCTCGATTTCCGGGATACGTTCGATCAGCTCGGAAAGCCGCCAGGGCCGGTCGCGCGTCACCATCGAGTTCGAGGTCGGGCGCGACATCGAAATTGCCGCCAATGACGTGCGCGATGCGGTCGGGCGCGTGCGCGATGATCTGCCCCAAGAGGCCGACACCCCCGAGGTCGAGAAAAGCGATGCCGACGCCGACCCGGTCATGCGGCTGGCGATCACCTCGGACCGGATGACCACCGCCGAGATCACCGATTATGTCGATCGTTTCATCGCGGATCGTCTGGCCACCCTGGATGGCGTGGCCAGTCTGCAAATCTATGGCGAAAGGTCATTTGCGGTGCGCATCTGGCTTGATCGCCGCGCGCTCGCGGCACGCGGCCTCACAGTCTCCGACGTGGAACAGGCCTTGCGGCGCAACAATGTCGAGCTCCCCGCCGGCGAAGTCACCTCGCGCAACCGACAGCTGACCGTGCGGCTGAACAGCCGGTTGAAAAGTGTCGATGATTTCCGCGACGTGGTTCTCGACCGGGTGGGCGGATATCCCGTGCGCCTGAGCGACGTGGCCCGGGTCGAGCCGGGTGTGGCAGACGATTCCACCATCGCGCGCAGCGACGGCAAAGACGCGGTGGGCGTGGCGATCCAGCGACAGAGCCAGTCGAACACACTCAGGATTTCCAATGCGGTCAGGGAAGAGATCGCGCTGCTTCGTCCGACTCTGCCCGTGGGCATGGACATAAGTGTCGGCTCGGATGATGCGCTGTTTGTCGGGGCCTCGATCCGCGAAGTCGTGCAGGCTCTGTTCATCTCGCTCGGTCTGGTGGTGCTGGTCATCCTCTTGTTCCTGCGCAGCTTTCGCGCCACCCTTATCCCGGCGATCACCATTCCCGTGTCCTTGCTCGGGGTGTTCGTGCTGATCGGGGTCTGGGGCTTTTCGATGAATACCCTGACGCTCCTGGCCCTGTTGCTGGCAATCGGGCTGGTTGTGGATGACGCCATCGTCGTGCTCGAGAACATCCAGCGACGGATCGAAAATGGCGAAAGCCCGATGGTCGCAAGCCTGCGGGGCGCACGGCAGGTGACGTTTGCGGTGCTGGCCACCTCGGTCACGCTGATTGCGGTGTTCATTCCACTGTCGTTCATGCCCGGCCAGGTCGGACGCCTGTTCATCGAGTTCGGCTGGGTGATGGCGGGCACTGTGGCGATTTCCACCTTTGTCGCCCTGACCGCCTGTCCCGCACTGGCCTCAAAGATCCTGAGCCGCAAGACCGTGACCGTCGATCAGCCCGCGGATGCGCCGCGCGGACCGATCCAGACGGCCTATGCCGCGTTTCTGACGCGCATGTTGCGCATGCCACTCGTGGTTCTGGCGCTTGCCATCGTCGTGACCGGTGGGGCTGCCCTGTTCTTCGGGACGCTCCCCCGCGAACTGGCCCCGCGCGAAGATCGCGGTGTCGGCTTTGTGCCGTTGACAGCCCCGCAGGGCAGCACGGTGCAATATTCCGATCTCGCCGCGCGGCAGGTCGAGGAAATCCTGCAACCGTTGCGCGACGAGGGCGTGATCGAAAGCGTGTTCACCTTCTCCGGTTTCGGCAACCGCGCCTGGCGTGCCTTCGTGGTGTTCCGTCTGGCCCCGTGGGAGGAGCGGACCGTGCCGGCGGCGGATGTGATCGGGCGCATCGCACCGCAGATCGCCCGCATGACACTGGCCCGAGGCTTTCCGGTTACACCGGCCGGACTGGGACTGCGCGGCAGTTCCACGCCGGTACGTGTCGTGGTCAGCGGGCCGGATTTCGACAGTGTAAAGGATTGGGCAACCGCCCTGCTGTTGCAGGCGGAGCAGATCGAGGGGCTCGCCAATCCCGAGATCAATTTCGAACAGAACCTGCCGCAGCTCGAGGTCAATATCGACCGCGCCCGCGCCGACGATCTGGGGATTTCGGTCGATACCGTCGCCAATACCATGCAGACCATGCTTGCCTCGCGGCAGGTCACCACATTTGTCAGCCGAGGGCGGGAGTACCCGGTGATCCTGCAAGCCGAAGAACAGGACCGCCAATCGCCTTCGGATATCGACAACATATTCATCCGCTCAGGAGACGGCGAAACACTTGTGCCCCTTGGTGCGCTGGTCTCGGTCACGGAGAATGCGGCCTCGCCCTCGCTGCGACGGTTCGACCGTCTGCCTTCGGTGCAACTCTCGGGCGCGCTGGCACCCGGTGCGGATCTGGGAAGAGTGCTGAACGATCTGGAAGCGGCGGCAGGCATCATCCTGCCAGCCGGGGGCAAGCTGGGGTACGAAGGCCAGTCGCGCACGTTCAAGGACACGTCGGCGGGCACCGGCATGGTCTTCGCTCTGTCGCTGCTCATCGTGTTCCTCGTTCTCGCCGCCCAGTTCGAGAGTTTCATTCACCCAATTACGATCCTGCTGACCGTGCCCGCCGGGGTCGCGGGCGCGATCTATGCGATGGCGCTCGGGGGGCTGTCGCTGAATATCTACAGCCAGATCGGGATCATCCTGCTGATCGGGCTGGTCGCCAAGAATGGCATCCTGATCGTCGAATTCGCCAACCAACTGCGTGATGAGGGAAAATCCATACGCGAAGCGGTGGTCTTGTCCGCCGTGTTGCGGCTGCGGCCCATCGTGATGACGGTCCTGTCCACGATCCTGGGTGCCTTGCCGCTGGTCCTGGCCACCGGCGCGGGTGCCGAAAGCCGCAATGCCATCGGCACCGTGATCATCGCGGGGCTGGCCATGGCGTCGGCGCTGATGCTGGTGGTGACACCGGTGCTCTATGACCTGCTCGCCCGCTTCACCAAGCCGCGCGGCGCGGTCGAACGCGCGCTGGAAGACGAATTGCGGGCTGCGCCTGTCGACTGACCCGCGCCCCATCGGCGTGACGGCAGTCGCAGTTCAAGCGCAATCGCCGTTACGCCTCGATCCACTCCAGGTCTGAAAACTCTTCGCGGAACGCAAACCGCCTGAGGTGATCCTCGACGATGAAACGGGCCACACCCAGGCCCTTTTCATCCTCGGCCGTGATCACGATCTTCAGCCCGTGATCGTCGGCGACAAGGGTGGCGCGCCCCGGCGGCAGGTCTGCGTGACCGGATGTATCGTCGAACTCCACGGCGACCTTATGCCCAAAATGCCGGCACAGTTGTTGCAGGTATTTCGATCCGTTCGGGGTTTCAAAGTGGCCTTGCGACGACAACATGCGGCGCTCCCATTTCCGATTCTTTTACTATGGTAATCTCTTGACCCTTCCCAAACAACGCCCTATTGCGGCCCCGAACGTCAGTAGCCAACGCCAGCAGCGTGAGCCAACACATCCACAGGAGTCGGCCATGTCCTTGCGTTTTCTACGATATTTTTCTTTCCTCGTGACCCTGTCAGCAACCTCGGTCATCGCGGAGCCGATCACTGTCGAGACCGCAGCCGGGCCGATGACAGTGGCCGAACGCCCCGAGAGCATCGTGGCGCTGGACGTGGCCGCAATCGACACATTGACAGCCCTCGGGGTCGCGCCTTCGGGTGTGGTTGCCCCGCTCTTCGTCAACTACCTGGACGAGGCGACCGCAGGGCTTCCCGCCGTCGGCTCCCTGTTCGAACCCGATTTCGAGGCTATCGCCGCACTGAACCCCGATCTGATCGTGGTGGGCGGGCGCTCGGTGGCGATGGCCGACGCGTTGTCGACCATTGCCCCGGTCGCCGACATGACCATCGGCACCGACATGATCGCGGATGGCCTGTCGCGGCTGGACGCCTATGCCGCGCTGACCGGAACCGGAGACACCGCAGAAGACCTGCGGCGCGCGATTTCCGACCGGCTCGAACGTGCGAGAGCCATGGTTGCGGATCGTGGCAACGTGCTGATCCTGATGACAAACGGGCCCAAACTGTCGGTATTTGGCCGGGACAGCCGTTTCGGTTGGCTGCATACCGCGCTGAACTGGCCACAGGCCGTGGACGACATTTCCGAGTCGCGCCATGGCGAGGCCGTGACCTTTGAATACATCGCCGCAGCGGACCCGGACACGTTGGTTGTCATCGATCGCGGTCAGGCCGTGGGCGAAGGGACCGAGAACGCCCGTGCGACACTGGACAATGACCTCATCCATGACACCAGAGCCTGGCAATCGGGCCGCGTGATCTATCTGACGCCGGCGGAAACCTATATCGCGGCAGGAGGGACGCAGGCCATCATCCGCACCCTCGACGATCTTATCGCCGCATTGGCAGAGTCGGCCTGAGATCCGAATGCGCCTGTGGCTTGGACTTGTCGGCGTCCTGCTTCTGGCGGTCCTTTCGCTGTTCATCGGTGTCATCCCGATCAGCCCGCGCGACGTGTTCACCGACCCCGAAGCCACGCGTCTGATGGTGACCAGCCGCCTGCCCCGCACCCTCGCGGCCTTGCTGGCCGGTGCGGCGCTGGCGATCACCGGCCAGATCATGCAGGTGCTGGCCCGTAACCGCTTTGTCGAGCCGATGACGGCCGGGGCCGGGCAGAGCGCTGCGCTCGGGGTGCTGCTGGCGACGCTTCTGATCCCCGGTGCGCCGGTCTGGATCAAGATGTGTCTGGCCGCGGCAACCACCCTGGCGGGCAGCGTGGGATTGCTGGTGCTGATCCGTCCGCTGCCTCCGACCCAACCCCTGCTGGTGCCGCTGGTTGCGTTGATTTACGGCGGTCTGATCGGGGCCGCTGTCAATTTTGTCGCCTATCAGGGTGACATGATGCAATACTTGCAGGTCTGGCTCACCGGCGAACTGTCGGGCGTTCTCAAGGGCCGCTACGAATTGCTCTGGATCGCCGGAGGGGCGGCGGCGGCGACGTGGTTCATCGCCGGGCGCATTACCCTGCTCAACCTTGGCGATGACGTGGCCCGCAGTCTCGGGATCAACGTGCGGAATGTCACGGCGGCGGGATTGCTGGCGGTGTCTGTCGTTACCGCGATGGTGGTCGTTACCCTGGGCGCCATCCCCTTTGTCGGCCTCGTCGTTCCCAATCTGGTATCGCGCAGGATGGGCGATAACCTGCCGCGAACATTGCCGTTCACCGCATTGATCGGGGCCGGACTGGTGCTTGCGGCGGATATTTGCGGCCGCACCATCAGGGCACCGTTCGAAGTACCGGTCGCGGCGGTGATCGGTGTGGTCGGGGCCGTTCTGTTCCTGATCCTGCTCTATCGCGAGCCGCGCCATGGATAGGCGTCTGACCCTGCTCTGCGGCCTGCTCGCGTTATCATGCGTCGCCTTCATGCTGATGGGCGCGGTCGGCTCCTGGGAATTTCTTTTGCAATTCCGCCTGCGCCGCCTCGCTGCGCTGCTGCTGGTCGGGATCTGCCTGTCCACCGCCACGGTGTTGTTCCAGACGATTGCAGGCAATCGCATCCTGACGCCCTCGCTCATCGGGTTCGACGCCCTGTATGTCCTCATCCTGACCGCGATGGTTCAGGTATTGGGGCTTGCGGGGTTTGCCGCGATCCCCGCACCGGTCATCTTTGCGATCAACCTCGCGGCGATGACCGCTCTTGGCATGCTGTTGTTCGGCGTGCTCATGTTCGGGGCCAGGGGCGACATGATCAAACTGGTGCTGACCGGGATCGTTGCCGGGATTCTGATCCGCTCGCTGACCGAGTTCCTGCAACGGATGATCGACCCCAGTGAATTCCAGATGATCCAGGCCGCAAGTTTTGCGCGTTTTACCCATGTGGACACAGGGCTGCTGGTCCTGACGGCCGCCGCGAGCCTGCCGGCGCTTGTATTGACGTGGCGAACTCGGTTCCGGCTGGATGTCCTGGCGCTTGGCTCCGAGCTTGCAACCGGTCTCGGGGAAAATCCGCAACGCGGACGGAGACGGGTGCTCGCCCTGATCTGCGTGCTGGTCGCTTCGGCAACAGCGTTGGCAGGGCCATCGGGGTTGTTTGGCCTGATCGTCACCGCGCTGGCCTACCTCGTCGCGCCAGGCACGCGCCATGCGGTCACGCTGCCGACGGCGGCGCTGGTCGGGTGCATCGTGCTGGTCGCCGGACAAACCGTGATGGAACGGGTTCTCGACCTGTCCACCCCCCTGCCCGTGGTTGTCGAATTGCTGGGCGGGCTGGTGTTTCTGTTCCTTGTTCTGAAAAGGCATATCCGATGATCTCGATCCGCGGTGTGAAGCATTCGATTCAGGGAAAACCGATCCTGCAGGACATCAACCTCGATCTGCCACGCGGGGGCGTGACCGCATTGATCGGACCAAACGGGGCCGGAAAATCGACCCTGTTGTCACTGATTGCGCGCCTGCAACCTCTCGGCACCGGCACGATCAGGATCGATGCGCTGCAAATCGGAGCCTGTTCGGATGCGGCATTGGCGCGGGTTCTTGCGATCATGCCGCAATCCGCGCAGATCTCCGCACGTCTGCGCGTCGGCGAGGCGGTGATGATGGGCCGCTATCCGTGGCATCGTGGCCGCCCCGGCAAGCGCGACGGTGACATCGTCGCGGAAACCCTGCGGTTGTTTTCCCTCACCTCTCTGGCCGATCGGTTTCTCGATGAGATCTCCGGTGGTCAGCGGCAACGCGCAATGGTCGCAATGGCCTATGCGCAGGAAACCGATTATCTTTTGCTGGATGAGCCACTGAACAATCTGGACATCGCCGCATCGCGCCACCTGATGAGGCTGCTCAGGCAGATGGCCGACACCGGCCGCAAAAGCATCGTGATCGTACTGCACGACATCAACTATGCCGCCGCCTTTGCGGACCGGGTGGTTGTCATGCGCGAGGGACGGATTGTTGCGGACGGCGCTCCGGGTGCCGTCATCACCCCTGCCCTGATGGGCGACGTGTTCGAAACTGATGCAAAAGTGCATCTGGTTGATGACCGGCCTGTCGTGCTCGTGTGAAATCCGGCCTGCAATACTTGACCAATTAACTAAGAGACCCTAAGCGGGCCGCGACAGCGAGCGAGAGCCGGCGCACACGCCCTGGCCTGCCAGCCAATTCCGACAAAAAAAACGAGAGGCAGGACACATGGTTCTGACAAGAAAAGCCGCGCTGCTGGCGTCGGCGGCGGCACTTTGTGCTGGCACTGCGGCGGCACAGGAAGCGTTCGAACTGGATATCATCCGCGTCGAATCCGACGAGGCGCAAGAGACCCTGGGCAACACCAGGATCACCACCGAGGAAATCCTGGCCCGCAACCCGTCTTCGATGGCAGAGGTGTTCGACGGAGAATCCGAAATCGTGTCAAGCGGCGGTGCCGCGATCGCCCAGAAGGTTGTGGTACACGGGATCGAGGAAAGCCTGCTGTCGGTGACCATCGACGGTGCCCGCCAGAACAAGTCGGCCTTCCACCATACGGGCAACGTCCTGATGGATCCGTCGCTGCTCAAACAGGTCGAGATCAGTTCTGGCCTCGCGCCGGCAGATGCCGGTCCGGGTGCCCTCGCGGGTCTTATCGCCTATGAAACCATCGATGCGCGCGACGTTCTGGAAGCGGGGCAGACATTCGGCGGCAATGCACTGCTCAGCTATGGTGACAACGGTGACAGCTTCCGCAGGTCGCTGACGGTCTACGGCCGGGCCGGCGGTTTCGAATACCTGCTGAACGGCGTTGCGACCA
Source organism: Sedimentitalea sp. XS_ASV28 (assembly GCF_041224545.1). Classification (NCBI taxonomy): domain Bacteria; kingdom Pseudomonadati; phylum Pseudomonadota; class Alphaproteobacteria; order Rhodobacterales; family Paracoccaceae; genus Sedimentitalea; species Sedimentitalea sp. XS_ASV28. Next base: position 56,776 of record NZ_JBGFGP010000137.1, read on the forward strand.
CCGGAGACGATTACGAGGACGGCGCGGGCAATGTCGTACCGGGCACGCAACCGGATCTCAGCTCGTTCACTGGCAAATTCGCCTATACCACCGACAGCGGCAAACGGTTCGAATTCGCGGCGAACCAGACCAAGGACAACGGCGATCGTGCTATGCAGCAGGGTCCTGGCGGCTACTATTTCGCACGCCCGGATTTCGCCGGCGTGGTAGGCCGCGACACCGTTTACCTGCCCGCCCTGTCAGAGCGCACATCCTATACGTTCACCTATACCGACGAGGCACCCAGCGGCGCCTTCGCGCCCATGGTGCAACTCAGCTATAATGAGCAATATACCGAGGCAGGCGCCGGCATCGGCACCAATGACAGCCTGAGCGGCAAGATCGAGAATGATTTCGCGCTGGCCAACGGGACCCTGACCGCAGGCATCGATTTCTTTCACGACACGGCGACGCCCGAAAGCCCGCTGACGACCCCGACGGGCAAGGAAACGCTGGATAACGTCGGCATCTATGCGCAGATGCGTCAGGATATCGGCGACCGGTTGTCCCTGTCCTATGGTGGACGTATCGACAGCCAGCGTTACGAACTGGCCGATGGCAGCACATACAACGAAACCGGCGTCAGCCTGAACGCGCAGGCGGATGTCGTGCTGAGCAACACCCTGACCTTCAATATCGGTGCCGCGTCGAGCTGGGGCGGATTCGAACTCAGCGAAGCGTCGCTCATCAACCTTGGCGGGGCGTGGGTCTATGGAACGCCCGAAGCGTCGCGCGGAGACAATGCCCGGATCGGTCTGCGCTATGAAAGCGGTCCGTGGGAAGCGAGCGGAGCACTGTTCTATACCAAGGTCAATGATGTCAACGACGTGCTGACCGCCAGCCGCGAGCTTGCCGACCTGACCTCCAAGGGGTTTGACGCATCGGTGGGATATTTCGGCGAGCGCGGGTTCATTCGCGTCAACTATACCGACGCGGACGTCACGCTTGACGGAGCGCCGATTTCCTCGACGGCCTATTACTACGGTCGCCCGGTCGGCCAGATTTTCGGTATTTCCGCAGGCTACGCCGTGACACCCGACATCGCCATCGGCGGCACCGCCGAGATTGCGCTGCAGAACGACGATACGGATGGCGTCGGCGGGATGAGTGCGCTGCCCGGCTATGAGGTGGTCAATGTCTATGCGACCTATACGCCGCCGTCGTATCAGAACATCGAATTCAGGCTGGATGTCCGCAACCTCTTTGACGAAACCTATGTCTCGCGCGCATCCGACGGCAACGGGTTGTCAAACGTGGTCGCGCTGAACGAGCCCGGGCGCAGCGTATTTCTGACCGCATCGCTCAAGTTCTGACGAGCGGCCGGGCGCGGGATCATCCTGCGCCCGATCTCGCATACCTCACAGGGCCAAGAACCAAAGCGATCCTGAACAGGCGCGTTTTGACCGATGCCAGGGGAATGTGCCATGCGCCGCATGCGTGTCTGCATGCCGTTTCATGGCGCAGCCGGTGAGGGGCGTGGCTAGGTCGGCCTCTTCCAGGGTGCCCCGGCAGAGAATTCATTTGTCAAATGATCGATCAGGGCGCGGAGTTTTGCCGGTATGGGCTGGACCGGCGGCCAGACAGCGTGGATCGGCAGCGGACGGTTCGCTGTCTGAGGCAACACGCGCTCGAGTGTGCCCTCGGCAAACGCCGGTTCGGCGAGAAAACCAGGCAACATGGCAAACCCGACCCCGGCAATGGCGAGATCGCGTATTGCCTCGCCGTTGTTGATAGTCATCACCTCGGAAACAGCAGGTCTCACCCGGCCAAAGCGCCACAATTCGGCATTGGGCATGTGGCTGTAGCCGATCACCGGTTGACCGGTCAGATCTTGCGGCGTCTCTGGCCGGCCAAGTCTGTCAAGCAGTGCAGGAGAGGCACAAGGCATGGAACTGTCCTCGCACAGCTTGCGCGCCATCAGCGCGCTGTCTGCGAGCGGCCCGATCCGGATCGCCAGATCCGTGCAGGCCCGCGCAAGGTCGGTGAACCGGTCATCGTAATCAACGCGCAGGGTCAGCCCCGGGTGCGCGGCCGCGAAACGTGCCAGAATGGGAGACAGGTGCAGGGTGCCGAAACTGACCGGGGCCGCGATCGACAGCGTGCCGCGGATCTGCTGATCCCCGCCCGAACCTGCCGCCTCTGCTGCGGCGCGAATATCCGCAAGGGCCGGGCGGATACGGTCGGCCAGCCGGTGCGCGGCCTCGGTGGGTACGATCCTGCCGGCATTGCGGCGAAACAGCGCCGCGTCCAGTTCCAGTTCAAGATCGCTGATGCGCTTGCTGACCACCGATTTCGACAGGTTCAGCCGCGCCGCCGCCGCCGTCACAGTGCCCAGTTCCATCACGGTCAGCAGCGTATCCAGTTGATCGATATCGTATCGCATTGTCCAAGGCCCTATTCCAGTCGTTCGGAATTGTCGAACGTTGCGCGCATTTGCGTATGCCAGACGTGGTACGGTCCGACCCGCAATATCCCGTTTCGCAAGAAAGAGCGGGATTGCAACGCATTTTTGCGTGATCGAAATGAACGCGGCCCCGGCCTGTCCGGGAGATCACTTCGGCAGCACATTCGCTCCGGAGATCGCAGGCACCAATTCCGACGTGCTCGCGTGACATGGCGGCGGTGCCGGAATGTCGTGTCGTTCCGGTCGGGAGCGACGAAAAACATGGGGCGATACGACCAGCCTTGTTCCCGGAGTGGCGCGCTCCACGATCCAGCGGAGATGATCGCGCCGGAAGGCGATGCACCCTTCGGTCGGATATCCGGGTCTGCGCCATTGATGCAGGAATATCGCCGAACCCGCTCCGGGCACCGCGCGGGGCCAGTTCCAATCGGTCATCAGCACCAGATCGTAGAGCGGATCGGCGCGGCGCAGCGCCTCGTGGCTGTACCGGTGGGGCTTGCGGACGTGCAGATTGTACTCGGGATCACGCGGATCGTCCGACCACAGGTCAACCGGCCCGACCGGGCATGCCCAGGGCGTGGGACGTGCCATCCGATCGGGGCGGTACAGCAGGCCGACAATGCGATGAACGCCCGCCGGCGTCGCGCCATCGCCCTCGCGCTTGCTGACGGTGACGCCGCCCTTGCCGATCGAGCAGGGAAAGCGCCGCCCGGCAAACCGCACCCCCGTCGGGGTCAGCACCATATCCCTCACGCTCACAGCAGGTGGCCGGATTTCGCAGCCTTGGTTGCCAGGTATCCGGTGTTGAATGCGGTCTCGCCCACCTTCAGCGGTACCCGCGCGGCCACGCGGATGCCGGTTTTCTCCATCATCGCGATCTTGGCCGGATTGTTCGTGAGCAACCGAACCGATGAAAACCCCAGCGATTTCAGGATGTCGGACCCAAGACGAAAATCGCGTTCGTCATCCTCGAAACCGAGGCGGTGATTGGCCTCGACGGTGTCAAAGCCCTGATCCTGAAGGCTGTAGGCGCGCATCTTGTTGGCGAGCCCGATACCCCGGCCCTCCTGGTTGAGATACAGCAATACGCCCGCGCCCTCGGCCCCCATCTGCGCCATGGCCGCGCGCAATTGCGGACCGCAATCGCATTTGAGGCTGCCCAGCAGGTCACCGGTAAAGCAGGCCGAGTGCAGCCGTGCAAGAACCGGCTGGTCACGCATCGGTTTTCCGATTTCCACCGCGTAATGCTCTTCGCCGCCGTCTTCGGGGCGAAAGACATGCAGCCGACCGGCATCGGATACCTGCATGGGCAGGCGCGCGCTGACAATATCGTCGAGCGGGCTGCGGTCGCTCAATAGCCGGCTGGCCTGCTCGTGGTCGATCAGCGTCAGACCGTTCCGGGCCGCAAAAAGCGTTGGTTCGTCCACCGGCACCGCGACCACCGCAGGCAGCAGGCGCGCGGCCTTGGCCAGCTTCAGCGCGGCGCGGTGCAGATCGGCCTTGCCGCCGCGTTCCGACATCAACGGCCCTTTCATCGGCGCGATCAGATCGTCGGCGGGATCGGCGACCGACCGGACCCAGTTCGCATCCGCATCCGCCGGCATGATGATCCGCGCGAGGTCACCATCATAGGCCCGCGCCTTGAGCGTTTCCGTCCGACGCGCGGTGATTGCCACGACCGGCCTATCCGCCACCGCGCGCAGATCGGCCAGCCGATCCCCGGTCAGGGTTTCTGCGGACAGGGCGAGGATCGCCGCTTCGTTATCGGCGAGGACAACCGGCACCCCCATGCGCAGGTCGGCGCGCGCGCGGGCCAGCAATTCGGAGAGGTCGGGCCTGAGACTCATCTGATCACTTCCATTTTGCGTTGTTCCTAACGCAGGAACGGCGCGTTTGAAACGACAAACGCCCGATTTGGCGATACCGTTTCCGCGACGGTGCAATCGTGGCGCATGGCCTTGATGCGGCCCCGGAATACGCGCAATCTGGGGCAGGATTTGCGACGGAGTATGACATCGGATGAGCCTGACCACGGACCAGATGGAACTGCGCGAGGATGATATTCGCAAACATTACCCGGCAGCGGAAGCGTTGCTCGCCGGGTTCGATCATGCGCCGCGCATTGCCGAGGCGCGCGAGGTATCCGCGCCCGAACGATCCACGGGCATCGGGACGCGCCGGCGGTTTCGCTCAACCACGCCGGGGTTGGTCACCAAGCGCAGCACACGCCCGGATGGCGTAAGGCTGATCGAACGGATCGAGGCGGCGGACGCGGGTGACGTGCTGACCTCGCCGCAACAGGCCACGGTGATGCAGGCATTGCGCCGGGCGCTGTCCATTGCCCTGGCAGCCGCCGACACCTACGGCGAAGCGACCCCCCTGGCCGAATTGAAACGCGCGAATCTCTCCGGCGATCTCGCACCGGCACGCAAGAGCGAATTTACCGAATTGCTGTCGGCCGAGGCGCTGGTGACGCTGCATGTGTTCGCCAATGCGCTGGCCTACCTGCTGTCCTCGCATCTGTCCGAGGTCTCGGTCGAACTGGGCGAGGTGCAGGAGGTGCTGACCGACAATGGCATGCTCGCGCTGCATGGCGCGCTCTGGGAGCTCGACGCCAAGCTGGCCGAGCACGCCAGCGACGATGCCCACCTAGTCGCGAGTTGCAGCGATTTCGCGGAACAGCTCATGGAAAAGGCGGCACTGCGGGCGCAGAACGCACCGCATCTTGCCTCGTTCACCGATTCCGTCTGGCGGGTCGAGGCGGATGACCTGACGCTGCGCGGCTTTGTCCCGGCGACGCGTGCAAAATCGACGACACTGACCATGGCGTTCAAAAAGCCGAACGAGGTCGTCGGAAACCACATTGCCAAATATCAGGCGATGAAGCTGGCCAAGATGCTCATGGCCTATGATTTCGACCGCCACCTGAACCCGTTCGCGGAACTGGGCGGATTCATATTTACCTTCATGGGCGATGGCAAACCGGGCACCGGCAAGACCACATTGATCCAGATGATGGCAGGCATGATAAACGACTACTGCCAGAATGCCGGCTACCCGTTTCGCTATCAGAACCTGAGCACCGACAATATCGACAGCTATCAGGGGAAATCCGGACAGAACGCCAAGGCGTTCATCAACACGATCCTTGACCCGGCGGTGATCGGGTTCGGCACCATCGACGACATCGACCAACTGGCCGGCAAACGCGGCGACCGACAATCGAGCGCAGGACAGCTCGAGATCACGGCCGTCCTGATGGAGAGCTTTGCAGGAGCCAATACGGTCGTGCGCGGGAACTGTACCTTTGGCATGTTTTCGAACTATCCCGAGAATGTCGATGACGCCCTGCGCCAGCGCGCCGGTGCTCGGTTCCTCGTTGACGGACCGCAGACGCGCGAGGACTATATCGACATCCTGGCCCTGTTGATGGGCAACAACCACGACATTCCGCTGGGCGACCACGCATTATACGCGGCGCAGGAGATCAAGACCGCCGTGGCGGCCAGCTTCGAGGGTCACAACCGCCCCCACGACGACAGCTTGCGCGCGGTGTTCGACCGGGTTTGCGACGAGATCGGCGAATTGAACACGATTGCGAGGATGGGAACGTATCTGAAGGCGATTCAGCAGGCGGACGAACGGTTTACCGGCCGCGCGATCAAGAACATAACGGACGCGGTCAAGGTACGGGCGATGGATTTCGAACTGCCCGACGAATGGATGGAGAATCCCGACCTGTTCCTGTTCAGGGACTACGATACCAAGAAGGCGATGATTGCCGATCTGCGGGTGCCGATCACCACCGATATGGTCCTGCAAGAGATCAACCGCTATGCCGACAGCGAATTCCGCTATGCCGACAAATCGGATGAGGCGGCCATCGAGGCGATGGTGCGGGACTATGGCCGCACCGAAGAGGCCAAGCGGCGATATCTGGAGGGGAAGGGGTGAGATGCGGTGGGTCACCGTCATTACGACGATGACAGACAGATCTCTTAAAAGAACTTCTTCAGGCAGGCGCGCGACCGTGACAGACCTGTTTCAATACTGTGTTTTTGTTTGCCAACGCGGCAACGGCTCGGGTCCGATAAGGGAGGCATGTTCGGTTGGGCGAAACCATGATCACCATCGCGGCTGTCCTGTCCTGGGCGGTTCTCAGTGTTGCCAGCCGCATCGTGCTGGTCAATTTCGGCCTCGATCCGTGGATGTTCAGTTTTCTGCAACTCGTGGCCGGCGGCATCACCCTGTTGGCGATCGGCTATCGCGGGGCACGGGCGCGGCGGAGCTTTACAAGAGTGTCCACCTGGGCACTGGGCGCGCTCCGGGTGCTGTCGGCTTCTCTGTATACCGCTGTGCTGGCATCCATCAGCGTGCTGGAAGCCGGGACAATTGGTGCGATCAACCTGCCTGTTGTTTCGCTTTTGGTGCTGCTCTGGAGCCGCATATGGCCGCGCCCTATGGCCTGGCCCGGTCACATCCTCATTCTTGTGGCGGTTGCGTGGATGGCCATGCGGCTGCAGAGCGATACCCGCACCGTTGTCATGGGGCTGATGGGCCTGAACGCACTGTGTCTCGCGGGGATGAACCTGATCGCCGAGCATCATCCCGAGAACAAGTCTGCCACACCGGCGGGGCGCGCGTGGTTTTCCGGCGTGGTGCTGGCGATCACGGCAGCGGTTTTCCTCATCATGCGTGTCCTGCAGGGTGCGGATATCGTGGGCGCGTTCAGCCTGCCACTCATCCTGTCCAGTATCGCAGTCGGCGTGTTTCTGAGGGCACCGTCGATGTTCCTGACCTTCTGGGCCATCAGTGTCGCGGGCGCTCAGGGGTATACGGCCGCGATTGCATTCCTGCCATTGTTTGGAATGGCCCTTGAGCAGGGGGCCGTCGCCGTGGGCCTTCTCGATACGTCCCGCTTTCAATATGAATTCCTGTATATTGCGATACTTGCGCTGATCGGCACATTGGTCGTCTGGACGGCAAACCGGGCCGCACATCAGACGGCACAAAGACGCGGGTGATGCGGCCCGCCTCGGTCGAAACGCATGCGCCCGGCTTGCACACCGACGATTTCTTTGCCATTGCCTGCGGCAACGCGAACTGACCGCAAGGGCCCGTGCCATGAAATTCACGCTTTCCTGGTTGAAAGACCATCTGGATACCGAAGCCAGCCTTGACGAGATCCTCTATGCCCTGACCGATCTGGGCCTTGAGGTGGAAGAGGTGACGAACCCTGCGGCGCGGCTTGCGGATTTTACCCTGGGCAAGGTTGTCCATGCCGAACAGCATCCCGATGCCGACCGGCTGCGGGTGTGCAAGGTGGCGACGGACGAGGGCGAATTGCAGATCATCTGTGGCGCGCCCAACGCACGTGAAGGCATCACCGTGGTTGTCGCCAAGCCCGGCGTCTACGTGCCCGGAATCGACACGACCATCGCGGTCGGCAAGATCCGGGGCATCGAGAGCTTCGGAATGATGGCGTCCGAGCGCGAGATGGAGTTGTCAGACGAGCACGACGGCATCATCGAACTGCCCAGCGGCGAGGTGGGCGACAGGTTCATCGACTGGCTGGCCGAGAACGATCCGGCCAAGGTGGACCCGGTGATCGAGATCGCGATCACGCCCAATCGCCCCGATGCGCTCGGAGTCGAAGGCATCGCCCGCGATCTGGCCGCACGCGGTCTGGGAACGCTGAAACAGTACGATGTTGAGCCGGTTCCTGGCGATTTCCCGTGCCCTGTTCCGGTCGGCATCGACGCGGATACGCTGGACGGCTGCCCGCTCTTTGCCGGGCGGGTGATCCGTGGCGTCCGGAACGGCCCCAGCCCGCAATGGCTTCAGGACCGTCTGCGGGCCATCGGGTTGCGGCCGATCTCGACCCTGGTCGACATCACCAACTATTTCACATTTGACCGCAACCGCCCGCTGCACGTGTTCGACGTGGCGCGGATGAACGGCGGATTGCGGGTGCATCGTGCGACGGGGGGCGAGCGCCTGACGGCGCTGGATGACAAGGAATATACCTTTGAGCCGGGCATGATGGTGATTTCAGATGACACCGGACCCGAAAGCATCGCCGGCATCATGGGCGGCGCGGCGACGGGCGTGACCGGAGAAACCGTTGACGTGTTCGTCGAGAGCGCGTTCTGGGATCACATCCAGATCGCGCTGGTGGGTCGTGCGCTCAAGATCAATTCCGATGCGCGCTATCGCTTCGAGCGCGGGGTCGATCCGGCATTCACCCTGCCCGGTCTGGAACTGGCGACGCAGATGATCCTGGATCTCTGCGGCGGCGAACCCTCCGAGATTGTCGTCGCCGGCGCGGTGCCCGATCATTCCCGTGCCTACCGGCTTGATACCGACCGGGTGCAGAGCCTGGTGGGCATGAAGATTGACGCCGAGACCCAGCGCGCAACCCTGAGCAAGCTGGGCTTTGTTCTGGACGGAGACATGGCGCAGGTTCCAAGCTGGCGTCCCGATGTGCAGGGCGAGGCCGATCTGGTCGAGGAAGTCGCGCGCGTTGCATCGCTGACCGGGCTGGAGGGGCGCCCCCTGCCGCGCCTGACATCGGGCGTTCCCAAGCCGGTGATGACCGTCGCGCAGCGACGCGCGCAGGCGGCGCGCCGCACCTGTGCGTCGCTCGGCTACAACGAATGTGTCAGCTACTCGTTCATCGACCGGGCCAGCGCCGCTCTGTTTGGCGGCGGTGACGATGCGACCATGCTGGAAAATCCGATCAGTTCCGAAATGAGCCACATGCGCCCGGCCCTGTTGCCCGGGCTGCTGCAGGCTGCGGCACGCAACCAGGCGCGGGGTTTCATGGATCTTGCCCTGTTCGAGGTCGGCCCGGCGTTTCACGGCGGCGAGCCGGGTGAGCAGCATAACCTTATAACGGGCCTTCTGGTTGGTCGCACCGGCCCCAAGGACGTGCATGGCGCATCGCGCCCGGTCGATCTCTACGATGTCAAGGCCGACGCCGAGGCGGTGCTGGCGGCCATCGGTGCTCCGGCCAAGGTGCAAATCCGGCGCGGTGCCCGCGAATGGTGGCATCCGGGTCGGCATGGCCAGATTTGCCTGGGGCCGAAAAAGGTGCTCGGCGTGTTCGGGGAACTGCATCCCAGGGTGCTGGCCGCGATGGACATCAAGGGGCCGGCAATGGGCTTTACCATCTGGCCTGACGAGGTGCCGCAAGCCCGCAAGAGCGGGGCGACGCGCGCGGCTCTTGAACTGCGCGATTTGCAGGCGGTCGAACGCGATTTCGCTTTCGTCGTGGATACGGATGTGGATGCGCTTGATCTCGTCAATGCCGCAGCCGGAGCCGACAAGGCTCTGATCGAAGACGTTCGCGTTTTCGACGAATTCATCGGCGGCAACCTTGGCGAGGGCAAGAAATCCCTCGCGGTGACCGTGCGTCTGCAACCTGCCAAGACGACCCTGAAAGAAGCCGATATCGAAGCGGTCAGCGCAAAGATCGTCGAGAAAGTAACCAAGGCGACGGGCGGCATCCTGCGGGGATAATGAGCCGGAACCGATCCTGGCGAGCGGGGCCAGTTCCCCCGTTCGCACCAAATTGCCCCGATTGAATTCGACGGGGCAATTGGTGTGACTTCGACGATGACGATCTTCGCGGCGCAGTTTGCTGACCGGCTCGTCGCCCTGCAGGACGGCGGCATTCGGGCAGTGGGCACGGTGCTCCGGCTGTCTTCGTCAAAATGACTCGCCGATACGGTGCCGTCGGGTCAGCTCGTATTCTATCGCGGTGATCCCTGACAGGGGGTTTGGCGGGTCCTTCCGGGGGCGAAATGTGGCCGGTTCGGATAATCGCGTTGATTGTCGTCGGAAAGCTGGGCTAGGAACAATAATCAGTGAAAGGGCGTCTGATCACACATGACCATGCTTGGCACTTTTATCAAACCCATGCATCGCGAAGGTATCCCCTTCGTCGCGGGGTTTGCCGTCATTTCGTTCCTGCTGTTCCTGATCCTTGAACCTTTGGGCTGGATCGGCGCGGGGCTCACGGTCTGGTGCTATTATTTCTTTCGCGATCCCAAACGTACGACTCCGATCCGTGACGGATTGTTCGTGAGCCCGGCCGACGGGGTTGTATCTCTTATCGAACCGGCGGTTCCGCCGGCGGAACTGGGCATGCCGGACGCGCCGCTGACACGGGTCAGCGTGTTCATGAACGTGTTCAATTGCCACGTGAACCGCGCGCCGATCGCAGGGCATATCGCGGCGGTGGCCTATCGCCCGGGCAAATTCCTGAACGCGTCGCTGGACAAGGCCAGCGCCGACAACGAGCGCAACAGCCTGTGTATCGAAATGGCCGATGGCCGACAGATCGCCGTGGTTCAGATCGCCGGTCTGGTCGCCCGTCGCATCGTCTGTTTCGTCGATGAGGGCCAACAGATGATGACCGGCGAGCGATTTGGCCTGATCCGGTTCGGGTCGCGCGTCGATGTCTATTTGCCCGATGGCGTTTCGCCGCTGGTAAGTGTCGGACAATCGATGGTCGCCGGTGAAACCGTGCTGGCCGATCTGACCTCGGACGAGGCCCCGCGTAGCGGGCGGACAGCCTGACCATGAGCGGGAACCGGCAAACCCAACGTTCGGATATGCCGCTTGTCACGTTGCTGCCCAACGCGGTAACGATCATCGCGCTCTGTGCCGGGCTGACCGCGATCAGGATGGGCTTCAACGGCCAGTTCAGGGGCGCTGTGATCATGATCCTGGTCGCCTGTGTGCTGGATGGCATGGATGGCAGGTTGGCGCGGCTGTTGCGTTCTGAATCGCCAATGGGGGCGGAGCTGGATTCGCTCGCTGACGCGGTCAATTTCGGAGTGGCGCCTGCGCTTGTGGTCTATGCATTCGCGATGCAGGACGCCACCGGGGCGGGCTGGATCGCGGTACTGGTCTATGCGGTGAGCTGCGTGATGCGCCTCGCACGGTTCAATCTCGACAGCAAATCTGAAACCGCCACGCCCTCGGGGGGGCGATTTGTCGGGGTTCCGGCGCCTGCAGGGGCATTTCTGGTGCTGTTACCCCTGTTCCTGTCCTTTCAGGCTGGCGACCCCGGATTTGTGTCACCGGTCATCGTGGGCTGTTACATGATCGCGGTGGGCATGCTGATGATCAGCCGAATCCCCACCTTTTCATTCAAGAAGACCCGCGTCGCCCGCAAGAGCGTGAAATTCCTGCTGATCGGCTTTGTGTTTCTTGCCGCGGCCCTGCTCACGCAGCCCTGGCTGACATTGATCGCGTTCGAACTGGCCTACGTCGTCAGCATCTTCTGGACGTGGTATACCCGCGAGAGCGATCAGGCGCTCTAGCGGGCGTGCACATCACAGCGCAGCGAATGTGCGCGTGTGCAGATGGACATCGCCGAAATCGACCTCACATTGGGTCGCAGACACCACGCAGGAGAGATGCAGGACATGACCGACAACAGCGAATACACCCCCCCGCGCGTCTGGACATGGGACTCGGAAAATGGCGGGCGTTTCGCCAGCGTCAACCGGCCGATCGCCGGCCCGACCCATGACAGGGACTTGCAGGTGGGCCAGCACCCGTTCCAGCTTTATTCGCTGGCCACCCCGAACGGGGTCAAAGTGACGGTGATGTTCGAGGAACTGCTCGCCGCCGGTCACGCGGGTGCGGAATATGACGCCTGGCTGATCAACATCGGTGAGGGCGATCAGTTCGGCAGCGGGTTTGTCTCGGTCAACCCGAACTCCAAGATTCCGGCGATGATGGACCACACGACCACACCGCCGACCCGCGTGTTCGAGAGCGGCGCGATCCTGTTGCACCTGGCGGAAAAGTTCGGGGCCTTCCTGCCTTCCGATCCTGCCAATCGCCCGGAAATGCTGTCATGGTTGTTCTGGCAGATTGGCAGCGCGCCCTATCTGGGCGGTGGGTTCGGGCATTTCTACGCCTATGCACCGTTCAAGATGGAATATCCGATCAACCGTTTTGCGATGGAGACCAAGCGCCAGCTTGATGTTCTGGACCGTCGCCTGTCCGAGAGCACCTATCTCGCAGGCGAAGAGTACACGATTGCCGATATCGCCAACTGGGCATGGTACGGACAGCTGGTTCTGGGCCGTCTCTATGACGCCGCCGAGTTCCTTGACGTGAAGAGCTATGCCAACGTCCTGCGTTGGGCCAAAGCAATCGACGCAAGGCCGGCGGTGCAGCGCGGGCGCATGGTCAACCGCACCTCGGGAGATCCCAAGATGCAATTGCATGAACGCCATGACGCATCCGATTTCGAAACCCGCACGCAGGACAAGATCGGCAACGCCGCCGAATGACAGGCCCGACGCCGGGTGGCTCCCACGGGCCGCCCGGCGCGCAGATCAATCGATGCCGAGATTGTCGATCAGCCGCACACCGTCCAGCCACACCGCAACAAAGAGCCGCGCCGGGGCGCTGGTATCCTGAACCGGGGCCAGGTCCCGCTCGCGGCGCATTTCCAGATAGTCGATGGGGCCAAGCCCGTGGTCCAGCAGCTCTGCGCGGGCTTGGTCGAGCACGCGTTCCACCTCCTGCCCTGCCGCGATCGCGCGGGCGGCGGCGGAAAGGGTCGCGTAGATGATGCTGGCCTTTTGTCGCGCCGCATCGTCAAGGCGCAGGTTCCGCGAGGATAATGCCAGTCCGGACTCCTCGCGCACCGTCGGACAGGGCACGATTTCGCAATCCAGATCCAGATCCTCGGCCACCCGCCGCACGACCTGCACCTGCTGGTAATCCTTTTCTCCGAAAAACGCGAAATCCGCTTCGGTCTGACGCAGCAGCTTGGCCACGACGGTTGCGACCCCGTCAAAATGCCCCGGTCGCGTCGCACCGCACAGCCCCTCACTGACACCACTGACCGATATCGTGGTGGCAAAGCCATCCGGGTACATCTCGGCCCCATCGGGAATATAGAGCACGTCGACGTCATAGGGAGCGAGTTTGCGCGCGTCCGAGTCTTCGGTGCGGGGATATTTCTCAAGATCCTCGGGATTGTTGAACTGCTTGGGATTCACGAACAGCGTCACGATCACCCGATCGGCCCGTTTGCAGGCGGCCGCGGCCAGACTCAAATGCCCGTCATGCAGGGCTCCCATCGTCGGGACAACCCCGATGCTCTCGCCCGCCAGCCGCCAGCCACGGGTCAAAGCGCGCAGGTCCGACTTGCGGCGGACGATCTTCATGTCTGGCTGTCCTTGTCGACGAAAATATGTTCGGGGGCCGGAAAACTGCGCGCACGGACCTCGCTGGCATAGTGCTGCACCGCCTTGCCGGCGTCGGCGGCAAGGTGGCCATAGCGCTTGACGAATTTCGGCTTGAACGCATCAAACAGCCCGAGCATGTCGTCGATCACCAGGATCTGGCCGTCGCACCCTGCCGATGCGCCAATTCCGACGGTGGGAATGTCGATGGCCGCCGTGATCTCGTCGGCCAGCGCGGCGGGCACTTTTTCCAGCACGACAGAGAACGCCCCGGCCCCGGCGATTGCCGCCGCGTCGTCAAGTATCCTTTGCCGGTCATCTCCCTTGCCCTGCACCCTATACCCGCCGAGCGCGTTGACCGATTGCGGGGTCAGGCCGATATGCGCCATGACCGGAATGCCCCGGTCGACAAGGAAACGGATCGTGTCCGCCATGTGTCGGCCACCTTCGAGCTTGACCGCGCCGGCCCCGGTCTCCGCCATGATCCGCACCGCGTTGCGCAATGCCTGTTCGGGGCTTTCCTCATAGCTGCCAAAGGGCATGTCGACGACCATCAACGCCCGCTTCAACCCGCGCGCCACCGCCTTGCCGTGCAGGATCATCATCTCCATCGTCACCGACAGGGTCGATGGCAGCCCGTGCAGGACCATTCCCACACTGTCTCCGACCAGAACGAGATCGCATTCGGTGTCCGCAATCTGGGCAATCGGCGTCGTGTAGGCGGTCAGGCAGACCAGCGGCTCACCACCCTTTCTTGCGCGAATGTCGCTGGCCCCGAGGGACTTGACCGGTGGTGTGTGGCTCACTTTCCCGCCTCCATCTTACCTTGCGTCAATCTGATACGGCGCGCGGCGCGCGGTTGCAACCAGAGTGCTTGCGTCCAGACCATCGGGACGGAGCAACGCACGCTTCCGTTGGAATGCCCTGCGGCCGCCAAAACCGCAAGTTCCGGGTCGCATCGGGGTGGGCCATGACCTAGCTTGGGACAAGAGAGACAGGATGACAGGTCATGAACGTGCAAACTCAGGAAGACGGGTATCATTTCAACGTCATGCGGCGGGCGATCGAATTGATCGACGAGGGCGGCGAGGCCCAGACGCTCGATCAGTTGGCGGCGCGAATGGATATGAGCCCGGCACATTTCCAGCGATTGTTTTCCCGGTGGGTCGGCGTATCGCCCAAACGCTACCAGCAATATCTTACGCTCAGCCACGCCAGGACCCTGCTGCGCGAGCGGTTCACGACGCTTGAGGCCAGCCACAGCATCGGTCTGTCGGGATCGGGTCGTCTGCATGACCTGTTCCTGCGATGGGAAGCGATGAGTCCGGGCGCATTCGCGGCCAAGGGGGCGGGTTTGACGATTTCCTGGGGCTGGTTCGACAGCCCATTTGGTCCGGCTCTGGTCATGGGCACGAACAAGGGCATCTGCGGTCTGGGATTTTCCTCCGAGAGCGGCGAGACAGCCGTGATGGAAGATCTGGCCGGACGGTGGCCCCTGGCCGATTTCGTCGAGAACCCCGAAGCCCTGCGCCCCTGGGTGCGCACCGCCTTTGGGGCGCAGCCATCGGATCACAAGGCACCACTTTTCCTGATCGGGGCACCGTTCCAGATCAAGGTGTGGGAAGCGTTGCTGACAATCCCGTCGGGCCATGTCACCACCTATTCCGAGATCGCCGGATCCATCGGCCATCCCAAGGCCGTTCGCGCCGTCGGTACGGCGGTCGGGCGCAACCCGGTCAGCTGGCTGATCCCCTGTCACCGCGCCCTGCGCAAGTCGGGCGGGCTCGGCGGGTATCATTGGGGGCTTCCCGTCAAGCGGGCACTGCTCGCCTATGAATCTGCCCGCGCGGAAGCCTGACGCGCCCGACCCGGCGACATTCTGCCGGAACTCTCGATAATGTGCCTTGAGGCCCGGCTGCCGGATCATGCTATAGTGCGCGCAACCAGCCCCGGCGGAACGGGGCGCGAGCATAAGGTACGTAAAATGTCTTCCAAGTTCATGATCGCTGCGGCGCTGTCCGCTTCTGTTGCCCTGAGCGCCTGTAACGATCCGGCGACCCTTGGTGGTGAACCCGACCCGAACGCCAAGGCCAAGCAAGGCGCGCTTCTCGGTGCTGCGGTTGGTGTTGGCGTGTCCGCTCTTACCGGTGGCGAAGGCGGCAATCTGCTGCTTGGTGCGGCGGCAGGGGCGGCAGCGGGTGGCATCATCGGCAACGAGTTGGACAAGCAGGCCGCCGAATTGCGCGCGAACCTGGCCAATGACGGCATCACCATCACCAATGCCGGCGACCGCCTGATCGTCACCCTGCCACAGGACATCACCTTTGCCACCGACAGCGCCGAGGTCACCCCGTCGCTGCGCGCCGATATCGGCCGGGTTGCCCAGAATCTGTTGCGCTATCCCGACAGCAATGTGCAGGTGATCGGCCATACCGACAGCACGGGCGACGCAACCTACAATCTCGGCCTGTCCCTGCGTCGCGCCAATTCGGTGGCGACTATCCTGCAAAGCGGCGGTGTCAGCCCGGCGCGCATCAACACTTTCGGCGAGGGAGAGGAAAAGCCGCTTGCCTCGAACCTGACACCCCAAGGCCGTGCACAGAACCGGCGCGTCGAAATCGTGGTGATCCCGAGAAACTCCTGAAGATGACCTGCCTCGTGCGCGCGGATGCGATCCGCGCGGCATGAAACGGGCCTGTCGGGCCGTAATGCGGCAGGCGATGTTTCGGCACGGGACGACGCACGCGGCTTTATCTTGCAGTGAGGACAGCAGCGACCATGACACAGCCAACTCTTCTCGGGCTTTCCGGGGCCTTGCGGGCCGGGTCGACAAACACCAGGCTGATCCGCGAGGCCGCGCGCCTCTTTGGGCCCTGCAAGCTTGACTGGGCCAACCTGCGGCTGCCGCTTTACGATGGCGATATCGAGGAAGGTCCGGGCATCCCCGACGAGGTACAGACGCTTGCAGACCAGATTGCGGCGGCGGATGCCGTGGTGATTTCGACACCGGAATATAACAAGGCCCCTTCGGGTGTGCTCAAGAACGCGCTGGACTGGGTCAGCCGGACGCGCGGCAAGCCTTGGCAGGGCAAACCGGTCGCCGTGATGTCCGCGGCTTCGGGACGGTCCGGCGGCGAACGCTCGCAATCCATCCTGCGGGCGATGATGGTGGCGTTTCAGCCAAGGATTTTGCAAGGTCCCGAGTTTCATCTGGCCGATTCCCGCAACCAGTTTGACGACAGCGGGCAGCTCAAGGGCGAATTGTATCGCGAGACGTTGCAGGCGCTGATGGACAAGTTGCGGGCCGAAATCGACCGGTAGGCACACCCCGCACGGTCCGGACAGGCCGGTATCGGATCACAGCGAGGCCTCTACCCGAAATGCCTCGGGGATGGCGTCCTGCCCCTCAAGCAACAGATCGGCCATGACCTGCGCCACTTTCGGCGCCATGCCGAACCCGATCTTGAACCCGCCATTCGCGATGAAATGATCCCGCTTGCCCGGCCAGTGACCCAGCATCGGCGCGCGACTTCGGGCACGGGGCCGAAGACCGGCCCAGCGTTCGATCACCGACACGCCATGAAGGATCGGCATTGCCGCGATGGCGCGTTCGATCACCTCATCCAGCAGGGCGTCGGTTGACCGCGCATCGTCATAGTTGCGCTCGCTGGTCGAACCGATGGCCAGCGTGCCGTCCGAATGCGGGATCAGGTGCAGCGCATCGACAAAAAGCTGCGGGGCGTTCGCGCCGGCGTCAAACCGCAGCAGCGCCGCCTGCCCCTTGACGCCGACACCCGCGGTTTTGCCGCCTGGCTGCGACAGCGCGGTCAACCCATCGACACCCGTGGCATGCACCACAAGGCCGCGATCGGGCGCATCGGTGACGACCGGAACACCCAGAACCCCGAGCGCGGCAACAAGCGCGGCACAGGCCCGTCTCGGATGTATGCGTGCGCTGAGCGTATCATGAATGACATGACCGGTGGCAGAGGCCGGCGCAAAAGGGCCCATATCCGCGACGTTCCGTATGGTCCAGGTCGCGTGGCCCTGCCAGAGGTGCCGCGCGGTCTCGGCCCTTTGCCGCGCCAGGTCGAGCGCCCGCTGATCCGCGATGGGTTGCAGCCGCCCGGTGCGCCCATAACCCGCAGCAACGCCACCGGTAGCCTCGACCTCCTGCCAGAAGCCTTCGGCCATCAACAGGCTTTCGAGCTGAAATGCCTTCTTGCTGTTCCAGTTCTCGGGAACATGCGGTGCCAGCGCGCCCACGATGCCGCCGGATGCGCCCGAACCGGGGCCGTGAGGGTCGACGACCTGAACGGATGCGCTTCGTCTGGCACATGTCCAGGCGATAGACAGACCAAAGATGCCAGCGCCGCGTATCGTTACATCGACCATTGCCTAATCCCGTTCCTTGCGCCATGTCTCGCGTCGTTGTGAGACCTTCTTACGGATTCCGGACATGCAGGACCAGCAGGCAGAATTGCAGTGGCGCGACGGCCATGTGCCGGTTTCGACCCGCTTTGACGATCCGTATTTCAGCCTGGAAAACGGGCTGGCCGAGACGCGACATGTCTTTCTCGACGGCAATGATCTGCCGGATCGATTCCGCGAAGGGTTCCACATTGGCGAACTCGGGTTTGGCACGGGTCTGAACATGCTGGCGGCCTGGTCGGCGTGGGAAGAAGCCGGGCACCGCTCGCCTCTGCGCTTTACGAGTTTCGAGGCCTTTGCGATGACGCCCGACGATATGGCGCAGGCGCTGGATGCCTTTCCGTCGCTGTCACCCTGGCGGGACCGTTTTTTGCAGGTCTGGACCGGCGCGGGATCCTGTGATCTTGGCACGTTGCGCCTGACACTCGTCAAGGGCGACGCGCGCCACACCTTGCCGGATTGGGCCGGGCGGGCAGATGCGTGGTTTCTTGACGGGTTTTCACCTGCAAAGAACCCGGAACTCTGGGGCGAACCCCTGTTGTCGGACGTCGCGCGCCACACCGCTCCGGGTGGCACCGTGGCGACCTATACCGCCGCAGGTTTCGTGCGTCGCGGGCTGGCCAAGGCCGGTTTCGAGGTGTCGCGGGTGCCCGGATACGGGCGCAAGCGACACATGGTCAGGGGGGTTCTGGCATGAGCCTGCCCCACCCACCGCAGCAATCGAACAACGTACCGCTCGGCGTCGCGCTGATGATCGCCACAACGGTGGTCTTTGCCATTCAGGACGGTATCTCGCGACATCTTGCCGGCGAATACAACACGATGATGGTGGTCATGATCCGCTACTGGTTCTTCGCGGCCTTCGTGATCGCGCTGGCGGCGCGGTCGCGCGGCGGCTTGCGAGCGGCAATGCAAACCTCGCAACCGGCGGTACAGATCACTCGTGGCCTGTTGCTCGCTGCGGAAATCTGCGTCGCGGTGTTCGGCTTTACCGTGCTCGGCCTGATCGAAAGCCACGCGGTTTTTGCCTGCTATCCGCTGCTGGTTGCGGCGCTGTCGGGTCCGATCCTGGGCGAACAGGTCGGCTGGCGGCGCTGGACGGCCATCGCCGTCGGGTTTGTCGGGGTCCTGATCATCCTGCAACCGGGCGCCGGGGTCTTTGACCCCGCGGCGATCATCCCGCTGGTCTCATCGGTGATGTTCGCGATCTATGGCCTGCTCAACCGCTACGCCGCCCGGCGCGACACCACGGCGACCAGCTTTTTCTACACCGGCACGGTGGGTGCGGTGCTGATGACGGCGATCGGCATCTGGTTCTGGCAGCCGATGGCGGGTTCGGATTGGCTCTGGATGGGAACGCTTTGCGTCACCGGCGTGCTGGGACATTGGCTGCTGATCCGATGCTACGAGGCCGCAGAAGCCAGCGCGGTGCAGCCCTTTGCCTATTTCCAGCTGGTGTTCGCCTCGCTGCTGGGCATGGTGGTCTTTGGCGAAACCCTGCGCAACAACGTGGCGATCGGCGCGGCGATCATCGTCGCCGCCGGGCTCTTCACCCTATGGCGCGAACGCGTCAAGAGTTGAGCCAGAAAGCTCGCGCGAAAACGGGATGGGAAGCGCCGGGCCCCCCAACCGCGCGCGATAGACTGGCAGGCTTTCGGTAACGCGCATCACGTAGTTCCGGGTTTCGTTGAACGGAATGAACTCGATCCAGTCGATCACATTCACATCCGGGTTACGCGGATCGCCGAAATCCAGCGCCCATTGCAGCGGTCGTCCCGGTCCCGCATTGTATCCTGCGGCCATCATCACGACATTTCCATCAAAGCTGCCGGCCAGATCGGCGAGATAGCGCGCGCCCAAACGCGCATTGTATTCCCAGTCTTCGATCAGGCGCGAGGTCTTGTGACCGGCGGCGATTCCCATGCCTTCGGCCACGGCGCTTGCGGTGGCGGGCATCACCTGCATCAAACCGCGTGCGCCGGCACCGCTGATCACACGGGGATCGAATTCACTCTCGCGCCGCGCAATTGCAAGGGTCATCTCCGGGGCCATCGGCAGATCCATTTCCGCAACCGGATGCAGCGGGAAATAGGCGCTCGGCAGGACCAGCGCCTGTTGCGCGGCGCGCTTGGCAATCATGACGGCCAGGTGCGGCTGTCCGATGTCGATAACCATCTCGCCCAGCTGGTTGGCCTGCACCGGGTCGAGGCCTTCGACCAGATGCGCAAGAAACCGTTCGGCCAGGTCGAGTTCACCGGCCTCCAGCAACAGCAACCC
The DNA here is from genome assembly GCF_041224545.1 of Sedimentitalea sp. XS_ASV28. Lineage (NCBI taxonomy): Bacteria > Pseudomonadati > Pseudomonadota > Alphaproteobacteria > Rhodobacterales > Paracoccaceae > Sedimentitalea > Sedimentitalea sp. XS_ASV28. The sequence continues at coordinate 77,146 of NZ_JBGFGP010000137.1, forward strand.
GGCCTGAAGGACGCTCGATGACATGAATGCCGCGTCCTTCCAGGGCGGCAGGTCGGGCGGGCTGGCAAGAACCGGATCAAAGGGACCCCCGATCCGCTCGGCGGCAAGCAGGCCGTAGAACGATGTCTGATGCTCGGCGGCCTGTGAATAGGCATCATGCGCGCCGTCACTGTCGCCAAGCGCCTCGTAGGCACGACCCAGCCAGTATCCGGCGCGCCCGCGCGAAATCGGCGAACTGACCGCTTGGTCGAAATGCTGGAAATGACGCAGGGCGGTGTTGGGATCGTCGAGTTGTCGCAACGCGATGAACCCGGACAGCCATTCCAGGTCGGCATAGGATGCACCTTCGGTCAGATAGTGGCGCGACGCGATCTGGTAGGCGCGTTCCGGCTCGCCCGCGCGCATCACCTTGCGCGCGAGATTGGCGCGGCTGCGGGCCCATTTCTCGGGCTCGCCAAGGGCCTGGGCGCTGGTGCTGCGCTCCATCAACAGGTCGATGGCATCGTCATCGCGGCCCTTGCGGACGCGCCAGACAAAGCGATCATGCGCAAGCCCCGGCGATCCGCTCAACTCTTCGGGTACGGCTTCGATCCGGACATCCACGCCGGGAGCCATGTCACGCAGCGCGATCCGCGCCTCGGCCAGCGCCCGGTGGTCTTCATCGACCAGCGACAGCATCTGCCGCGCGCTGACCTGGTGGTCGTCCCACAACATGCGATCCAGACGGGCGTTGTGATGCGGCGCGAGCAGGTCCGCGTGCTGGCGCAGGTAATTCGCCTGGATCAGCCGCCCCATCGGCATCGTGCGCCATGCCAGAACGAGTTCGGCCTCGGCATCGCCCTGCTGGCCATTCTCGATCAACACGCGTGCGCGGCTCAGCACACCTTCGGGAGATTGCGGCGGCATCTGCTGATAAAAGGCGATGATCTCGTCGGGGGGCAAGGTGTCGATCGCCGCTTCGTTCTTGCGCCGCAACCATTCGAGGCCCGGCCAGTCCGGGCGACGCGCCAGGAACCCGGTAACATCCGCGGCATCACCCAGGCCCGCGCGCAGGCGGTGCCATTCGACGATGTCGCTGGCCACGCTTCCGGGCTCGCCCGCAGCGGCGAGCGCCTCGTGCCACTCCCATTTGCGCAGCAATTCCATGGCGAGCGCCATGTTCGGCGCATCATCCGCCCGCGCCGCCCCTGCGGGAAGCGCACAAAGGCACAACAGAAGTGTCAGAATGCGCAACATCACTTGCATTTCCCGATCATCCAAGGCTAGAGCCTGTGACGATAATCTGTGGTGGGCCGGGATCAACAGCAATCGCGGACCTGTCGCGGGTCAGGCGGAGTTTTTTCCGCGCAGATCATGAATAAAGGAGCGTGCCCATGTTCAAAGGCTCAATGACAGCCCTCGTCACACCGTTTCGCAACGGCGAGTTGGATCTGGACACGCTCAAACAGCTGGTCGAATGGCAGATCAGCGAAGGCACATCGGCGCTGGTGCCAGTGGGAACCACGGGCGAAAGCCCGACGCTGACCCACGCGGAACATGAAACCGTCGTGACCGAGGTGGTCAAGGCCGCCGGCGGACGTGTGCCTGTCATTGCCGGGGCAGGATCGAACAACACGCTTGAAAGCCTGCGGCTGGCACAGCATGCCGAGTCGGTCGGGGCCGATGCGGTTCTGGTGGTGACACCCTATTACAACAAGCCCACACAGGTTGGGTTGATCGCGCATTTCACCGCGATTCACGATGCCACGTCCCTTCCGATCATCATCTACAACATTCCACCGCGTTCGGTGATCGACATGTCGCCTGAAACCATGGGCGAGTTGTCGAAACTGCCGCGAATCGTGGGGGTCAAGGATGCCACCGGCGACCTTGCCCGGGTCAGCGCCCAGCGGATCACCTGCGGCCCGGATTTCATCCAGCTTTCGGGCGAGGATGCGACCGCGCACGGGTTCAACGCGCAAGGCGGGGTCGGGTGCATCTCGGTCACCGCGAATGTGGCGCCCGGTCTCTGCGCAGAACTGCAGGCCGCGACCGCCGCGGGCGACTACGCCAAGGCGCTGAAAGTTCAGGACCGGCTGATGCCGTTGCACCAGGCAATCTTTACCGAACCGGGGCTTGTCGGTGTGAAATACGCGATGAGCAAGCTGGGCCTGTCCAGCGAAGAGGTACGCCTGCCGCTGACGGGGCTGACCGATGCCACCAAGACACTGGTCGATGATGCCCTGCGCCATGCGGGTCTGCTGAGCTGAAAACCCGCCCTCTGGCGACATACGTCAGGGGTCTTGGTCAATCCTCCGGTTCCGGCCTGTCCGGAACCGGATCGTAGCCTGAACCACCCATCGGATGGCATCGCCCGATCCGGCGCGCGGCGAGCCATGCGCCCCTGATTGCACCGTGCTTTTCCAGCGCCTCGAGCGCATAGGCGGAGCAGGTTGGCTGATACCGGCAATTGAATCCCACCCAGGGTGAAAAGATCAGGCGATAGGCGCGAACCGGCAGGGCAAGGATATGGGCAAGGGGACTCACGAGTCGCCGTGAATGCGGCGCAGCGCATAGCGGAGGTCTTTTTGCAGGGCGTCGAACGGTCGGTCTGCCGTCTCCCCTGCCCGGCCGATCAGAACATAATCCCACCCGGCACGGCCATATTTCGGCAGCACCAGCCGCGCCGCCTCACGCAGCCTGCGCTTGGCGCGGTTTCGCGCCACCGCGTTGCCGACCTTCTTGGAGCAGGTAAACCCGACGCGTATGCCGGCGGCTTCGTCTTGTGCGCGTTTGCGCCCCTGCACCAACATCGACCCCGTGCCCTGCCGACGTGCGCGGGCCGCGCGCAGGAACTCGGCGCGTTTTGTCAGGATGACAAGACCGTCAGGCACGCAAACGGACACCGCCGGGGGTGCGTTCCCTCGGGCGGCAGTGCCATCCAAGGGGACCTCCGGCGGTGTCATGTCCGTCAGGAAGGCTGATGCGCTTACGCGCTCAGCACCTTGCGGCCACGCGCACGGCGCGCGTTCAGAACCTTGCGGCCCGCTTTTGTCGCCATACGGGCACGGAACCCGTGGCGGCGCTTGCGAACCAGGTTCGAAGGTTGGTAGGTGCGTTTCATCGCTCCGTCTCCAGCTTACTCGGTCGGGTACGGCGCGGAATCGCCCCCCGTGTGAACTTTGAAGCCCGTCCTCTAATGGCGCTTGCCGCGCAAGTCAAACCCTGGCTGCGATAAATCGCGCGAAATCTGCAACAATTCGCATGTCGGGCATAGAGTGATTGTTTCAATCGCATTAAACCATGCCGCATTCCTCACGAAATCGGTGCAAAAGATCAACCGACCGTGAAACCCCTGTCGCTTCGCCGTGTCAGCGCGCATGTTGCTCGCAACGATTGACCCGAAGATGGACCCGGACCGATGACTGCAACGCCCGGCGAGAAAAGACCCGGACTTCTGCGCCACCTGCCCTTGCTGCTGATCCTGTGCATAGCACTGGTCGGGAGCTTCACTTTGCGCGATTATCTCAGCTTTGACACCCTGCGCGAAAATCGCGAGGCACTGCTGGCGTTTCGCGATCAGAATCTCGTGGGACTGGCGGTCGGGTTTTTTGCGATCTACGTGATCATCGTCGCCTTCTCCCTGCCCGGTGCGGCGGTTGCGTCGGTGACCGGTGGCTTCCTGTTCGGGCTTGCGGGGGGCACTGCGCTGAATGTGCTGGCCGCAACGGTCGGGGCCTCTGCGATCTTCCTCGCCGCGCGGACGGGTCTGGGCGCAACACTGAGCCGGAAAATCGATGCGTCGGAGGGAACGGCTGGCCGTATTCGCGACGGGCTGCGCGATCATGAGATCAACGTGCTGTTGTTGATGCGTCTGGTGCCCGCCGTTCCGTTTTTCGTTGCCAACCTGCTGCCGGCGCTGGTCGGCGTGAAATTCGGCAACTTTCTCTGGACCACGGCCATCGGCATCATCCCCGGCGCGATCGTCTTTACCTGGATTGGTGTCGGTCTGGGCGAGGTGTTCGATCGCGGCGAGACGCCGGATCTGTCGCTGTTGTGGGAACCTCATATCATCGGTCCCATCCTTGGCCTTTGTGTTCTGGCCGCATTGCCGATCGTCATCAGGCTGGTTCGCGGCCGGAAAGAGATTTGAGATGGAACAGACGATCAAGACCGACCTGCTGGTGATCGGTGCGGGCTCTGCCGGATTGTCCGTCGCGGCAGGGGCCAGCCAGATGGGGGCGGATGTGGTGCTGCTTGAGGGGCACAAGATGGGCGGCGATTGCCTGAACTATGGCTGTGTCCCGTCCAAGGCGCTGATCGCCAGCGCCAAGGCGGCGCACGCGCGCACCACGTCCGCACCGCTGGGCATCGCCAACCAGACACCTTCGGTGGATTATGCGGCCGTGATGGAACATGTCGCGCAGGTGATCGCCCGCATCGCTCCGGTCGACAGCCAGGACAGGTTCGAGGGGCTCGGTGTGCGGGTGATCCGTGAATATGGACGGTTCCTGTCGCCGACCGAGGTTCGGGCGGGCGATCACAGGATCACAGCCCGGCGCATCGTGATTGCAACCGGTTCGTCACCGCTGGTCCCCGCCATTCCCGGACTGGATGGTGTGCCCTACCTGACCAATGAAACCCTGTTCGACCTGCGCGAGCCACCGGCGCATCTGCTGATTGTCGGCGGAGGTCCGATCGGGCTTGAGATGGCGCAGGCACATGTGCGTCTGGGCTGCAAGGTGACGGTGATCGAGGGCGACGTTCCTCTGGCCAAGGACGATCCGGATTTTGCATCGGTCGTTCTGGACGCATTGCGCGACGAGGGTGTCGTCATCGAAGAAAACGCGCTGGCGGCGGAAATCCGCGGAAAGGCCGGGGACATTGAGGTACAGGCCAGGGACGGTCGCGTTTTTCGTGGAACGCACCTGCTGATGGCGGTGGGACGCAAGGCCAATACCGAACGTCTGAACCTCGATGCGGCCGGGATAGAAAAGACCAGAAGCGGTATCAAGGTGGATGCGCGCATGCGGACCAGCAACCGCCGTGTCTTTGCCATCGGCGATATCGCCGGCGGCCTGCAATTCACCCATGTCGCGGGATACCAGGCCGGGATCATCCTGCGCCCGATCCTGTTCGGGTTGCCGGCCAAGGCCGGAAACTCCCATATTCCTTGGGCCACATACACCGATCCCGAACTGGCGCAGGTGGGTCTGACCGAGGCGCAGGCACGCGAGGCGCGTGGCGGCTCTGTCGAGATCGCGGAATTTGCCTATGACGAAAACGACCGTGCCATCGCCGAGCGCAAGACCACGGGCCGGATCAAGGTCATGGTGGTGCGCGGGCGCCCGGTCGGCGCCACCATCGTTGGGCACCGGGCCGGAGATCTGATCAGCCTGTGGTCTCTCGCGATCGCGAACAAGCTCAGGATGAGCCAGATCGCGGCAATGGTCGCGCCCTATCCGACCTATGGTGAAATCAACAAACGTGCCGCGGGGGCCTATTTCTCGCCCAGACTGTTTGATAATCCTAGGGTCAGACAAGTGGTTGGGCTGGTTCAGAAGTGGCTGCCCTGACGAACAAGGAGCAGCATGCTGAACACGCTTTCGGGTCGGCTTCTCATACTGACGACGCTCTTCGTGATGCTGGCCGAGGTGCTGATCTTCGTGCCGTCTGTCGCCCGCTATCGCGAAGTATACCTGCGTAACCGGCTCGAACGTGCGCAGATCGCGTCGCTGGCGCTTCTGGCCGATGACATGCTGTCAACCGAACTCGAGGCCGAGCTGCTTCGCACTGCGGGTGTCTATAACGTGGTGCTGCGGCGTGACGAGGTGCGCGAACTCGTGCTGACCTCACCGATGCCGCCGACCATCGCGGCCACATACGATCTGCGCGAGGCGGGGCCGATCACCCGCAATCGCGATGCGATGATGCAGCTCTTCTCGACCAGGAACGAGGTCATCCGGGTCATCGGCGCCCCGGTGCAGGATGCGGGTTTGCTGATCGAGATCACGATGGAAACGGCCCCCCTGCGCACGGCCATGATCGATTACGGCCTGCGCGTCCTCGCCCTGTCGGCGATAATCTCTGTGGTGACCGCCATACTCCTTTTTGCAGCCGTCCGGGTGCTTATGGTTCGTCCGATCAAGGGAATCGTGGGCCATATGCAACGCTATGCTGCGGCACCCGAGGATTCACGAGGGCTCATTCGGCCCAGTTCCGGCGTCATCGAAATGCGCGAAGCCGAGGAAGCGCTGCAAAAACTTCAGACCGACCTGACCCAGGCGCTCAGGCAACGTGAACGGCTCGCCCAGCTTGGCGGAGCGGTCGCCAAGGTCAGCCACGACCTGCGAAACATCCTGACCACCGCGCAATTGTTCATCGACAGGATCGAAACCTCGGACGACCCGCTCGTGCGCCGGCTTGCGCCCAAGCTGGTCAACTCGATCACCCGCGCGGTGTCGCTCTGCGAGAACACGCTGGCCTTTGGCCGCGCAGAGGAGCCGGCACCGACGCTCGGCATGGTGCGCCTGCTGGATGTGGTCCAGGATGTGGTCGAGGGCGAACGTCTCGCTGATGACGCCAACCAGATCACGTTCGACACCGCCATCATGCCGCTGCTGACTGTGCGCGCCGACAGGGAACAGCTCTATCGCGTCATGCTCAACCTCGTGCGCAATGCGCGGCAGGCCATCTCCGCCACCGGCAAACCGGGGACCATTTCCATCGTCGCGGATGAAGACGACGATGCCTGGATGATCACCGTCAGCGACACCGGGCCCGGCCTGCCGCCGCGCGCGGTCGAGCACCTGTTCATCCCGTTTCAGGGTGCGGCGCGCAAGGGCGGGTCGGGGCTGGGCCTGACCATCTCCGCGGAGCTCGTGCGCGGGCACGGCGGCAAGCTGACCCTGAAGCAAAGCACCCCGGAAGGGACGGCATTCGAGATCTGCCTGCCCAAGGGCGATGGCATGACCTGAAGAAACCGGCCTGATGTATCAACCGCCCCAACCATCGCATGAGGCGGGCTGACGGGCCGTATGTGATCTATCCGTCAAGAGCTGCCGCGCGGTTGCTTTAGCGCCGGTCCGATGGAACGGGCCGCGAACCCGGGCAAGGCACCCGGGCTCCGGAACCGGCGCCTGCGGCAAACTCAGTCCAGCCCCAGGGCCTTGCGCCTGCGACCTGCCCAGACCGACACCAGATGATCCACCGTCAATCCCATGAAGGCGACAGCCAGGCCCAGCACGAGCCCCTTGCCAACGTCACTTGAGGACAAGGCACGCTGCATTTCCTGACCCAGATCCTGGGTGCCGATGAACGCCGCAATGATCACCATGAACAGCGAGAACATCACCGACTGATTGACGCCAACCATGATGGTCGGCAGTGCCAGCGGCAGACGCACGTTCCAAAGGGTCTGGTTGCGCGTCGCGCCGGACATGTCGGCAGCCTCGATCAGCGACTCGGGAACACCGCGCAGGCCCTCGATCGTGTACCGGATCAGCGGGACAGCCGCAAAGAGCACGACCGCGCCGACAACGGCGACATCGTTGACCCCAAACAGCATGATGACCGGGATAAGGTAAATGAAGCTCGGAAAGGTCTGGAGCGTGTCGCAGACCAGCAGCGCCACTTTTGCGCGCCCTTCGCTGCGTGATCCCCAGATACCCAGCGGAAAGCCGATCAGGGTGGCGATGAAAACCGAGAAGGTGACGGTGTATACCGTGATCATCGCGCGGTCCCACCAGCCGGACATGGCGATGAGGCCAAAATACGCGAGGCATATCAGCGCCGACCGCTTGCCGCCAATCGCCCAGCCCACAGCCATCAGGAACATGAGAACCGCGGAGAACGGCAGCCACAACATTCCATCGCGTAAGGGGACGAGCACCCAGACGATCAGGAACCAGCGCAGCCATTGCGTCACCGGGTCGAGCGTGGCGATGATCCAGTCCATCATCGCATCGAGCGGTTCCGACAGGCTCAGGGCATCGCGGCGTCCAACCTCGTGCAAGATCGGGAAGGCCAGCGAGAGAATCCAGAACAGCACGACCAGAACCGCCCAGAGAACCAGCAGCTTGTGCCGCGTCAGCCAGGACGCGCCTTTCTCAAGGTGTACCGGTTGTTTCATCGCCCAGGCCTTGGAACAGCGGTCCAGCATCACCGCCAGCAGGACAATGGTAATGCCGATCTCGATGGACCGTCCGATCTTGAGCGCCTGCAGAAGTTGCAGAAGCTTCTGGCCGAGACCCGGCATACCGATGAAACTCGCCAGAACCACCATCGCGAGACACTGCATGATGACCTGGTTGATACCGACCAGAATCTCGGTCCGGGCAGTCGGCAACCGCACATAGCGCAGCAGTTGCCAACGGGTCGCGCCGGCCATGTGCCCGGCCTCGACCACCTCGGACGAAACTTTCTGAAGCCCGAGCAACGTCATGCGGATCATCGGCGGCACCGAAAAGATGACCGTCACGATGGCACCCGCCTTCGGGCCCACGCCGATAAAGACCACGACCGGGATCATATAGGCAAAATGCGGCAGGGATTGCGCGATATTCAGAAGCGGATTCAGAATTTTCCGAAAACCTTCGCTTTTCCAGGCCAGGATTCCCATGAACAGGCCGAGGAACACCGAAACAGGCGCGGCAACGACAATCACGGAAAGCGTTTCCATCGCCCACTGCCACTGGCCCATCACGGCGATCCAGACGAAAGTCAGCCCGGCAAATGCCGCAAGACGCCAGCCGTTCAGGGCATAACCGATCATCGCCGCCGTAATCGCGATAACGGTCCACGGGATCGGGCCGAGCCGGGGCCAGCGGTTTTTGCCGTAAAGAAGGTTTGCCGTCACATCCAGCACCCATTCCAGGCCATCGGCAAAAGCGCGGGTGACGTGGATCAATCCGAGGTCGTCGCGGACGAAGGCAAAAGCTGCGTTGATCCAGTCCGCAAAAGGCAGGATCAGCCATTCCGGCGGCCGGACAAGAAAGTCTGGCAGGGCAAACCTGCCGATGGCAAGGCACAGCGCCGCCGCGAACAGGACTTGCGCCACCCGCAGACGGGTTTCCGTGCGCTCCGGGACAGGAGCATTCGTCGCCGTGACCGTCATTCGCCCGCCCCCAGCAGAACGTCGAGCGCCTGCTGACGGTCCAGCACACCCATCACTGTTCCATCCGGGGCGGCGACCGGCAATGCCGTGCGGTCGTCATTCACGAGCAGCCGGGCGAGCTGCGAAATCGTCTTGTTGCCGTCCACCGGCGTCCCTGTGAGCGTATGGCCGTTGACAGGTTGTACCAGCGCGCGCGCATGAACAACGCGGGCCTTCTCGACATCCTCGATGAACTTGGCGACATAATCCGTTGCCGGGTTCATGACGATGCGGTCAGGCCGGTCGCATTGCTCGACCGCGCCGTCTTTCATGATGGCAATCCGGTCGGCAAGGCGCAACGCCTCGTCGAAATCATGGGTGATGAACACGATGGTCTTGCCCAGCATTTCCTGCAGGCGCAGAAATTCGTCCTGCATCTCGCGTCGGATCAGCGGATCGAGCGCCGAAAAGGGTTCGTCCAGAAACCAGATGTCCGGCTCGATCGCGAGGCTGCGGGCGATGCCCACCCGTTGCTGCTGCCCCCCCGACAACTCGCGCGGGAAATAATGCTCGCGCCCGGCGAGCCCGACGAGTTCGATCACCTCAAGCGCTCTTGCACGGCGTTCGTGAATGTCCTGCCCCCGCATTTCCAGCGGAAAGGCGACATTGTCGAGCACGGTGCGATGTGGCAGCAATCCAAAGCTCTGGAACACCATCCCCATCTTGTTGCGGCGAAGGTCGATCAGTTCCTTTTCCGACAATGAGCCGATCACGCGGTCTTCGACCTCGATTTCCCCGCCGGTGATCTCGATCAGCCGGGACATGCAGCGCACAAGGGTCGATTTTCCCGATCCCGACAATCCCATGATCACCAGCATCTCGCCCTTGGCTATGTCGAGCGACACGTTGCGGACCGCCGGAACATAGCCATCGGCCCGGATCGTGTCGAAAGCGACCGTCGGGTCGATCTCGGCGAGGTAGTCTTCCGGCTTCGGGCCGAAGAGCTTCCACACGTTGCGGCACGAGATCACGGGCTTGGGGTCATTCATCTTTGAAACTCCTGGCAGCAATGGACCGCCCCGGTGCTTCCAACCGGGACGGTGACGTTTAGGTCTCGGGACGGATCAGGCGTCGCCTTCGACCCACGGCGTCCAGACGGCTTCGTTGTTTTCCAGCCATTCGGCTGCCGCGTCCTCCGGTTCCAACTCGTCGATATCGACCAGCTTGGCCATCTCGGCGATCTGCGGGTTGGTAAAGCTGATGCGCTTGAGCGTTTCGTAGGCGCCCGGCCACTTGTCGGCCATGCCGTCCCACGCCGCCTTTTTCAGGTAGCCGTTGGCGGGGTTGCCGCAATCATAGGTCATGTCCGGATTTGGGCCGACGGCCGGGTCATCCTTGCAACCTTCCACGTACTCCGGGAACTCGACGAACTCACCGGGATAGAGCGCCTCGACAAAGTTCGGGGTCCAGTTGAAGATCACGACGGGGCGTTTGTCGCGCTCGGCCGCGCCGACTTCGGCCCAGAGCGCCGAAGCCGATCCGGCGTTGACGACCACAAAATCCATACTGAGCGCATCGACCCGTTCCTGGTCATGCTTGAGCCAGTCCACCGGCCCGCCAAGAAAACGGCCCTTGTCACCGGTTTCCGGCGTCGCGAAGAGCGCGGCGCAGTCGTTCAGCGCCTCCCATGCGGGCAGGCCGGGGCAGGCTTCCTTCGCCCACAGCGGATACCACCAGTCCTCGCGCGTGACGGCATCGTGGTCGCCCACGTCATGGATACCGCCCTTGGCCACGGCGGCCTCGAAAGCGGGACCGAACGCACCTTCCCAGACTTCGAGTTCCAGCGTGACATCGCCAAGGCGGATCGATTCGTATACCGCCTGGCTGTCGGTCGAGACATATTCGACACTGTTGCCCATCGACTCGAATATCTGGCCGACTACGTGGCTCATCACGATCTGGCTGGACCAGTTGTGCGTCGGAATGAGGATCGGATCCGAGCTGTCCTGCGCCTGGGCCATGGAGACGGTGGCAAGTGCCACGGCCGTTGCGGACAGAAGTGTTTTGCTGCGCATGATTTTTTTCCCTGTTGATTGATGTCAACCTGATTATCGCTTGCCGAACTTGTCCTGGGAAAAGCTCGGAGTTCGCAGGGAAATCGTAGGCTTGTTATATGAACAGGTAAGCGGGTTTGCATGAACGGGCTATACGGCGTTGTTAAAAGTTGTTAACAGGAAAGATATTTTCCTATCGGTGGAACCATGTCGCATATCCTGATCATCGAAGATGAGCCGGTCACCCGCGCAACCCTGACCTCTTATCTTGAGGCGCAGGGTTATGACGTGTCCGAAGCCGAAAGCGCCCAGGATGCCGAGCGGGTGCTGGCGGAACGGCCCATCGACCTGATGCTGGTCGATATCAACCTGCCGGGAAAGGACGGGCTCAGGATCACGCGCGAACAGCGCGCGAAGTCCAATATCGGCATTATCCTCGTCACCGGGCGTGATGACGAGGTCGACCGGATCGTCGGGCTCGAGATCGGGGCCGACGATTATGTCTGCAAGCCGTTCAACCGCCGCGAACTTCTGGCCCGGATCAAGAACCTGCTCTATCGGACCGGACAGGCGGGCCATGCAGCCAAGAAAGTCTATCGGTTCGAAGGCTTCGCGTTCGACGTCCACACCCGGCGGCTGGAAACCGGAGATGGTGAGTTGGTCCCGCTGACACGGGCCGAATTCGAAGTCCTGAATTATCTCGTTACCCGCCCGGGGCAGGTCGCGACGCGCGACGCCATCATGTCACGTGTGACCCATAGGCGATATGGCGCAAATCCCCGGACCGTCGATGTATTGGTGCGGCGATTGCGCAGCAAGCTCGATGTCGATCCGTCCCGTCCACCGGTCATTGCCACGATCCACGGAGAGGGCTACGCATTCACACCGTATGTGACGTGACCGGCGTGGCTTTGACTGCAACGCCGTCAAGCGCCTGTGTCATCGCCGTCCGCATCTCGGACACCAACCCCGCCATTTGCCTGACCAGTGCGGTTGCCTGCTCGGCGCGGGCGGCACCGTCCAGGGCCTCTATCCGGGCAAGGACAGTGATGGTTTCGTTCTGGTCGTAGTTTCCGACCGAGCTCTTCATTCGGTGCGCGATCGCCTTCAAACCCGCCCAGTCCCCGGCGGCAAGCGCGGTTTCCAGTTCCTGCTGCTCCGTCTGGATGCGATCGACAAACAGCCGGGCAATCCGTTCGGCATCCGCCGCGCCAAAATCGTCGCTGTCACGACGCAGCGCAGCCTGCATGACCGAGACCGCGCTCTTCGGCGTTTGGGTCGCCATGCGGGGCGACAGGAACACCTCGCCATCGTTCCCCTTCATTAGGGCCGAGAGAGCGCCCGCGAGGCGTTCCGGTGCGACCGGTTTGGCGACAAAGCCATTCATGCCGGCCTCGAGATGCGCCATGACCTGCTCTTCCTGGACATGCGCGGAAATACCTATGACCGGAATACCGGACAGCCGCGGATCCGCGCTCGCGCGTAAACGTCTTGTCGCTTCGACTCCGTCAAGGCCGGGCAGCTTCACATCCATCAGGACGACATCGAAGTGCCGGTGCTGCAAGAGGTCCAGCGCACTCTCGGCATTCGGGAGACAGACGCAGCGGTGGCCCATGCGTTCCAGATACCCGCGCGACACCATCTGATTGATCTCGTTGTCCTCGACAACCAGTATATCAAGCGCGACCTCTGCCTGCTCGATTGGCTCGGGCTTACAGCGGTCTTCGATCTCGCCGGGGTCGCCGTCTTCCAGATCGACCGCCAGCGCAAAGACCGATCCCACGCCCTTCTTGCTTTCAAGGCTCAGCGATGCACCGATGGCATCCGCAAACCGCTTGCTGATCGCAAGGCCAAGGCCAGTCCCGCCATAGCGCGTCCCGGTGTCACCGTCTTCCTGCTCGAAAGCCTCGAATATCCGCGCCTTGGCGTCCTGCGACACACCGCGCCCGGTATCGCTGATCTCGAATACGATACGATGCCGGATGCCGGACCCGCCGATTTCCCGCACGCGCATGATCACGTCGCCTTCGTCGGTAAACTTCACGGCATTCGACAACAGGTTGAACAGGATCTGCCGCAGCTTGGATGCATCGCCACGAACCGTGTCGATAATGTCATCCGGCACATCCAGAAGAAGCGGCAGCTTCTTGGCATCGGCATTGGGACGTATCAGCGCAACGACGTCCGCGGCCAGCGCGTGCAACGAGAATGAAGTGGCCTCGACCCGGAGACCTCCGTGCTCGAGTTTGGAATAGTCCAGGATGTCGTTCAGAATCACCAGAAGGTTCTGGCCAGAGGCGAGCGCGGCACGGGCGCGCGTTTTCTGTGTGCGGGACAGCGGGTCTTCGGAGAGGGCCCGCAACAGGCCCAGCATCCCGTTCATCGGCGTGCGGATTTCGTGGCTCATCATGGCGAGGAATTCGGATTTTGCGCGATCTGCCGCCTCGGCCTTGTGCCTCGCCTCTTCATGCGCGGTGGCCTCGCGTCGCAGATCCTCGGTCTGGCGCGCCACGAGCATCTCGAGATTGTTGCGATGTTCCAGCAATTCCCGTTCGGTCAGGTCGCGCTGACGCTCCAGATCGCGCTTTGCAATGGCCTGCTTGCGAAAGAGCTCTGTTGCTGCTTCCATCCGCGCGATCTCATCGGTGCCGCGCGGGCGGATTGGCCGGTCGAGCCGCCCCTCGGCAAGCGCCGTCATGCCTTCGTAAAGCTGATCGAGCGGGCGCGTGATCCGGCCCCGAACGAAGAACCACATGACGGCAAGCGCGAGGAACAGGCCCGCAATGGCGGCCACGGTGCTGCGCATCTGTGCCTGCCGCATCTGCCCGGCGACCGTTTCACCGGATCCGACCGCGAGGTTCTGCAACTGATCGGCGACCGCCGCCGCCTCTTCGGCCAGCCGGATCGCGGCATCCTGCAAGTCCCGCTTGAGAGCATCGATACCGTTGCGGGTTCCGAGGATGCTTGCCTGCAGGTCAAAGAGACTGGCACCCGAGGTCGTAACCGATTGCAGCTCCGACAGGTAGCCGCGCGCCAGTTGCAAGCGCCCGGGATCGCGAATGGCGTCGATCCGGCGCGAGACGATCGACAATTCCCGGAGAAAGGCCGCCTCGACCTCGGCCAGTTCGGCGTTGTCCGACACCTCGTCGATGCGATTGATCAGCAGCCCGAGCGCGGCCGTCCGCGACCGCAATTCGTACATCAGGCCAAGTTGAAAAAGATCGACCTCAAGCAGTTTGTCCAGAGCCTCGATGGGGCTTTCGCTGTTGAGGGGGCTGTCCAGGTCACCATAGAGGCTTGAGATGACAGCCGTGGTCCCCATCTCGGCATTCGCGACAAGCGTGTCGGACATGCCCAGCAGGGCGGTCGCCGCACTCAGCGCATCCGAGGCACGATCGCGGGCGAGCCGATCTGCCGCGATGCGCCTCGCCACCAGCCGATCGAGTTTATCCAGCGTCGTCTCGGCGCGGGTTACCGTCGCGCTCAGCGCAGCGATATCCGCCCCGCGTGTCGCGTCAAGGCGTTCCATCCGCCGGGACAGCGCATCGACCTGGGATCGCAGTTTCTGCGACAGGGCCTCACGGTCGGCCTGGTCATCCATTTCTGCCAGCTGCGGCGCGAGCGCGACGATGCCTGTGCTTTCCTCGGTGATGCCTCGCACGTCGCCGATGGCGGGGATTGTCCGGCCGATCACATCGGACTGGCGGATCGCCAGGCTGCGCAGCTCGACCAATCCGAGCAACCCCGCCAGCGTCGGCAGCCCTGCGATCAGAACGAAGGCGAGCAGCAGCTTGCCGCGCAATCCCGGTTGTTTCATCGCATCGTTTCCACGTCTGCCTTTCCGCCCGTCCGATCGGTCTGGAGATTGCCGTCCGCCGAGAATGCTGCATAGAATATATATATGCGATGGCTCTTGTTGTCTTTCCTCGTTTTTGCGACCCCGGCTGCCGCCGACACGGAATGGCAGCTTCGGGTGCCGCGCACACCGTTTGATTACCTCGGACCCTCGGATGTCGTTTCCTATGCGCCGCTCGATACGGCGACGGCCAATTGGTCGATCTGCGTGGCCTATCCTCACCTCAAGGATTCGTATTGGCTGAGCGTCAATCACGGCATGGTCGAAGAAGCCGCACGGCTGGGCGTTTCCTTCCGGCTCGTCGAAGCGGGCGGTTACCCCAATATCGAAAGACAGCGCCGGCAGATACTGGATTGTGTGGCCGAAGGCGCGGACGCGCTCGTCCTCGGAGCCGTGGCGTTTGACGCGCTTTCCGACACCATAGTCGAGATCTCGGTGGATATTCCGGTGATCGCGGCGGTGAACGACATCGCCGATCCGGGCATCACCGCCAAGGTCGGAGTATCCTGGACGGAAATGGGCGCAGTTTCGGGACGCTACATTGCCGAGCGCCATCCACAGGGAAGCAGGCCCGTCAAGGTCGCATGGTTTCCGGGTCCCCAGGGCGCGGGCTGGGTACGCTTTGTCGAGCGGGGGTTTCACGACGCGATCAAGGACAGCGCGGTCGAGATCGCGGCGACGAAATACGGTGACACCGGTCGCGAAATACAGGTGCTTCTCGTCGAGGAAGCACTCGAGGACATAACCGACCTGGATTATATCGTCGGAGCGGCGCCAGCGGCCGAAGCCGCCGTCTCGCTGCTGCGGACCCGCGGTCTCAGGGATCGGATCGGTATCGTGTCCGATTACATGACCCACGCGGTCTATCGCGGCATCTACCGTGAAAAAATCCTTGTCGCGCCAACGGATTTCCCAGTTCTGCAGGGCCGCATGGCCATCGAGTTCGCGGTGCGGGCGATCGAAGGAAAACTCCTCTACAGACACGCAGGTCCGGTCATCGAAACCGTCCGCGCCGGAGAGGTGATACCGTCGCAGATGACCGAAACGCTTGCACCGACAAGCTTCATTCCCGTTTTCCAGTTCACCAGTGAAAAGAGGCGCTGAAGAGCGCGACAAACGCTGTATTGTCGGCTGCAATGCACCCGGCAGTCATCCAGCGACAACAGGGCAAACGGCCGGGGTGCTGCCGTCGTCGTGGCGCGACCCTGCAACCCCGGCACTCACATCTGATCGACCATCGATTTGCACCGATCCGGATGTCTCATCCGATGGCGGCCTGCTCCTTGTAGTGGTGCCGTACCGCGCCGCCAGAAATCTTCAGGATGCTGCCCTGTTCGGGAACGAGGCTGCAATCCAGCGGGTCCGGCGTCAGAAGTGACCGGATAACAACGATTGCGACCTTGTGCGAAACGATGATCGCCGGCGCGGTCAGTTCCGAAAGGAAGGACGCGAGGCGCGCCCCGATCTGCTGCGCGTTTTCCGCGCCCGGACCGCTGGTATAGACATCGAATTCGGTGTCCAGCCCGGCAACGATCAGGGGATCCCGCGCGACGCGTTCCTCGTGTGTCGTGCCCTCCCAGGTGCCGCAACTGATCTCTGCAAGGCGCGGATCGGTTGAAAAGTCTGACCCGGCAAAGGCCAGCCGCGCGGTTTCCTGCGCCCGGCCGAGGGGGCTGGCCCACAGCCGATGCGGCCCCAGAGCGGGTCTGATGCTTCGCAGGATGCGTTCTTGCTGGCGCGCCTGTGCGCGCCCGCGCTCGGTCAGGTCAGAGTTCTTGCGCCCCTGTATCCGGTGATACCTGTTCCACTCCGTTTCGCCATGGCGCAACAGAAACACATCATGATCGATCCTCAGCTTTGGCAGGTCCGTCATCAGAGCACCACCGCGCTCATCGTGTTCACCTGCAAATAGACCTCTTCGCCGGTCTGGATGCGCTGTTGACCGGCCTGATGGCTCTGATCGACGACCATCTCTGCCCCGCCGGCCGCCACCAGATAGCGGATCTGGCTGCCGAGAAATTCGCTGTGGCGCACCTTGCCCGGCAGGGAATCCCGACCGGCGCTGCGCGCAATGGATATATTCTGTGGCCGCAGGACTATATTGTTCCCCTCGCTCATCGTTTCACCCGGCAGTGTCAGGCTGTCGCCCGTCGCGGTCACGAAACGCCGCTCGGGACCATCAGATTCGATCTTGCCTTCCAGAATATTGGCCGTCCCCAGAAAATTCGCAACAAACAGATTTTCCGGCCGGTCGTATAGCGTTTGCGGCGAGCCGACCTGCTGGATGATGCCCTTGTCGAGAACCGCCATGCGGTCGCAAGTGGTGTTCGCCTCCTCCTGATCGTGGGTCACGAAGATCGTGGTCAGCCCGAGTTGCCGCTGCAGACGCAGGAGTTCCCGACGCATGTGAACCCGAAGCGAAGCGTCGAGATTGGACAGGGGTTCGTCGAGCAGCAGCACCTCGGGCTCGACCACGACCGTGCGGGCCAGCGCGATCCGCTGCTGCTGTCCGCCGGACAGCTGATTGGGCATCCGGTCCGCCAGATGCGAAAGCCCCACCAGATCCAGCGCCGCATCGACCTTGGTCCTGATTTCTTTCGACGGAACCTTCCGCTCCTTCAGGCCAAAGCCGACATTGTCGCGCACGGTCATATGCGGCCACAGCGCGTAGGATTGAAACACCATGCCGACATTGCGTTTCCAGGGGTCCAGGCCGACAACATCCCTGTCCCCGATCATGATCCGCCCGCTCGGCGTGGGGCCGAACCCCGCAATGGCCCTGAGCAGGGTCGACTTGCCCGATCCGGACGGGCCCAGAAAGGCGAAGAACTCGCCAGGTTTTATATCCAGGTTGACACCCTTCAGGACTTCGGTGTCACCAAAGGACAGATGGAGATTCTCGATTTTGATACCAGCTTTTTTCATATCCGTATTCCTTACAGGCTCAGTGCTCGCCGCCCGATGACTTCAGTTTCTTGTCACGCTCGATAATGATCTGCGACGCGATCGTTCCCACGGCCACCACGATGACAGCCACGATACCAAGCGCCGCACCGGCGCCCCGACCGGACGGGGTTTGCATGAAGAGATAGATGCCATAGGCCAGCGGAGCGTCATTGTTGGAACTGACCAGCATGATGGTTGCGGAAAGCTCGACCGCCGCTGTCGCAAAGCTCGTGACGAAACCTGCGAGGATCCCGCCGGTCATCAGCGGCACCACGATCTTCTGGATGGTCCGCCGCTTGGTTGCCCCAAGGCTTTCGGCGGCTTCTTCCAGCGCATGGCTGACCTGTTGCAGTGCCGCCGTGCAGGCACGCAACGCGTAGGGCAAGCGTCGGATCATCAGCGCCAGCGCGATGATCACCCACCAGCTTGCCATCGGCTTGTCGGCAAAGGGCACATCAATGCCATGGAACGTCCGCAGATAACCGATCCCGAGCACGACGCCAGGCACGGCCAGAGCAGCGGTCGCGAGGTAATCCAGCGCCTTGCGGCCAAAGATATTCGTCCGCAACACGATATAGGCAATGGCGGTTCCGATGATGACATCCAGCGTTGCGGCGATGCCGGCATAGAGCACGGTGTTGAGGATAAAGGTCTTGGACCCCTCCCACATCGTCACATAGTTCTGCAGCGTATAGGCATCAGGCAGAGGCGCATAGGACCAGATCGTTCCGAAAGACAGCAACAGCAGGCCGATATGCGGCGACAGCACCAACAGCAGGATGAAGATGACCACGCCATAGGCGACGGCTTTTTCGGCCGGTTTCAACACGCGTTTTGCCATGCCTCCGCCACCTTTCTGAACCGTGGCATAATCCTTGCCGCGCATGAACAGGAACGAGGTCCAGAGCGACAGGATCGAGAAGACGACAAGGATCACGGAAATCACATAGCCCATTGGGTCACTGATCCCGATTGACGAGATTCGCAGAAAGGCCTGTGGCGCCAGCATGTTGTTGACATTGAGCAGCAGCGGTGTCCCGAGGTCGTCGAATACCTTGATGAAGACGAGCGCTGCCCCGGCAATATAGCCCGGCATGGCCAGCGGAAAGACGATCCGCTTGAACAGGCGCAGACCGTGGCTGCCAAGGTTCTGCGCCGCCTCTTCCATGGAGCGGTCGATGTTGCGCAGCGATGTCGACAGGTTGATCAGGATGAACGGGAAATAATGGATCGACTGCACGAGGATCACACCGTTCAGGCCCTCCATGAAGGGAATGTCAAAGCCGAAGTGATCCCGCAGCAGAAGGTTGACCGAACCGTTGCGACCAAAGATCAGCTGCATCGCCACGGCACCGACAAAGGGCGGCATGATCAACGGAATGAACCCCAGACTCTGGATCAGGATCGAACCCGAGAAATGGAACCGCGTGGTGATATAGGCCAATGGTAGCGCGATCACCGTCGCCACGACCACCGACATGGCCGAGACGTAAAACGAGTTCCAGAAACTCTCGCGGAACAGCGCCGTGCTGAAGAAATCGATGAAGTTCTGAAGCGTCGCCGCACCGGTGGCAGGATCCTGGAAGGCAACGACCATCACCTGCGCGACGGGCACCAGCAACAGGCCGATCAGCAGCAGCGCGATGAAAATGGCGACAAGGTGGATGCCGCTCAGGTTTGGCACCAGCCAGCGCGGCAAAATATCGGCAAGGCCCGCCCGCGACGCCGCGGGGGAGGAAGCATTCTGTGACATGGTTCAGGCTTTCTTGGAGAGCCGCCAGCACGAAAAGAACCGGTGGCGGCGGGGGGCCGGACCCCAGGCGGGCTCCGGCCGGACAGGCGTTACATTCCGGCGGCTTTTTCCGCCAGTTCACGGGCCTTGGCATAGTTCGCCACGACCATGGCGTCCCAGCTCTGCTCGACCTCGGCCTGACGCGCGCCGACCTCATCGGTGGCCTTCTTGCGCTTCTTGGTGAAGATGCCGGCAAACTCGGGGTCGAGGCTTTGCGCTTCGTCAATCGGGTTTGCGTCGATCAACGCCCAGGCTTCGTCGATCATTGCCTGTGCCTCGGCATTGTCACTGTCGGCAAGGGCGGCCTCGGCGGCGTGGATCGCGCCAACCGCTGCGCGAAGATCGTCGAGACGATAGGTGATCATCACGTCGAACATCGAATTGACCAGATTGTAGCGCGCGCCCGATTTGTCGACATCGAACTCGACCGTCGCGCCGATCGTGGAAGCCTCGAACGGATTTGGGAAGCCTTCAGGCGCGTTGGCATAGGTGGCCGGGTTCACCGGCAAGCGCATGATGGCCGGGTCCAGCAGCACCGACTGTCCCTCCGGGGTCAGCAGGTATTCGATAAAGGCCACGGCACCCGCCTGGTTCGGCGCGTCATTGACGACGCCCACATTCGCCGGGACCAGCGCCGTCACGGTCGGATAGGCGAAATCGACCGGGAAGCCTGACGCTTTGGACGAGAAACCGAAAAAGTCGATCACGATGCCCAACCCGAAATTGCCGGTGTTCACGCCGTCAGGCACACCGAAACTGCGCTCGGTGACCGAGGCAAAGTTGCCGGCGATGCGCTTCCACTGCGCCCAGCCCTTGTCCCAGCCTTCGCCTTGCAAGAGAGTCTCGACCGTCAGATGCGTCGTGCCCGACCGGGACGGCGCAGACATGCCGACATGGCCATGATATTCGGCCTTGGCCAGATCCTGCCATTCGCGCGCGGGTTCGAGCCCGTTGGCCTTGAGATACCGCTCGTTCCACATGATGCCGTAACCCGCACCTGCAAAGCCGAAATACTTGCCATCCGGATCGTTGAGGGGGTAGGCACCGATGCGCTCGGGGATCCCTTCGGAGCGGATCGTGACATCGGCGAGCAGCCCGTCGCTCTTGAGCACTTCAAAAGCATCCGGCGCGCTGGCCCAGAAGATGTCAGAGGTGTTGTCGCCGGCGGTTTCCTGGATGTATTTCACGCCGGCCGAGGTCTTCTTGTTCAGGACTTCAAGATCATATTGCGGATGCGCCGCTTCGAACGCGGCTTCGATCGGCCCGGTCATCGAATCCGGGAACGAAGTGATAACCGTGACCTTGCCCTCGGCCAGTGCGCCGCTGGCAATCAGAGCCGTCGAGGCGATGGTCGCGAACAGTGTTTTCTTCATTGTGTCCTCCCATTGATGTGCTGCGCTCCTCCGCGCATTGGGCCAAGAGTTTCAGGACACCGGAGAATCCGTCAATTTTTTGCAGAAATCGGCAGATCAGGCGCCGAACGGGTCAGTTGTGACCCGCCATTTCGGTCAATCCTGACCCGACTTCAGAAGCCCCACCGCCTTCATGCGCAGGTAGAGACGCTTGCGGGGAATCGCGAGAGTCTCTGCGGCAACGCCCTTGCGGCCATCGGCGTCCCGCAAAGCCTGCTCCAGCAACGCGCGCTCAAAGGCCATCATCGCCTCGTCATAAGAGGTGTGCGGCCCGGTGCCGCCGCGCGACTGTGCCTGAAGATTCAGTCCGAGGCCGATGATCATCCGCTCTGCGACATTGCGCAATTCACGCACGTTGCCTGGCCAGTCGTGCTTGCCGATCGGATCCAGCATCTCTTTGGTGACATTGGGCAGGCGCTTGCCATAGCGTTCCGCCGCCTGCCGCAAAAAGGCTTCGAGCAGGATAAAGACATCGCGGTTTCGCGCCCGCAATGGCGGTATCTCGACGGTCGCAACGTTGACGAGATAGAGCAGTTCGTCACTCAGGCTGATCTCCGGATCGGTCAGTGAGCCGGTCACGGAAAGAATGGCGCGCGGACGGTCGTTGCGCCGGAGAAAATCCGCCAGATGCGTCTGTCCCCGGTTATCGAGCTTGTGCAGGGCGCGCACGAAAATCGTATCCACCTCTGGCGGGATACCGTCCAGTTCCGCCTGCAATCCATCTGCCGCGACCGTGGCGCAATTGATCGCGTAAAAACCCCCCGCACCTTCGCCGTAATCGTGCAGCATTCGAGCGGCCAGCGCCTTGCCCGTCCCGGTTTCACCGTAGATCGTGACGGTGATCGGCAGCGGCGCAAGATCGAGCAGCGCCTTGCGACAGTTTCGGATCACGTCGGAGCGGCCGAGCAAATGGCTGACCATGCCGCCCTGGCGGGCGATGCGTCGGCGCAGGCGCTTGTTTTCCAGCACCAGTTTTCTGGCGTTCAGGGTGCGCCTGAGCATGGTTATCAGGACATCCGGCTGCACCGGCTTTTCCAGGAAATCATAAGCCCCGGCCTTGATCGCAGCGATGGCAAGCCGCATTTCGGCATGCCCGGTGATCATGATGAACGGCACGTCCGGCGCGGCCGCACGCACGGCTTTGAGCACATCAAAACCATCCATTTTGGCCATGCGTATGTCACAAAGGATGACGCCTCCCCATTCCGGGTCCAGGGTTTCCAGCAGGGCCGCCCCACCGGCGAAGCCCCTTGGGCGCAGCCCCTCTTCTTCGAGCATCTCGCAGGTGGCCTCACGAAAATCCTGATCGTCATCGACCACATAGACCTGATGGGCGTCATGTTTCATCGTCGCTCTCTCCCCGTGGCAATGTCACAGTCGCGCGTGTGCCGACCTCACGGCGCGCACTCAGCGACAGCGTGCCATTCATTCCGGTAATGATGTTGAACGAAATCGACAGGCCCAGCCCCATCCCCTCGCCGGGGTCCTTGGTGGTGACAAAGGGGTCAAAAGCCCGCTCTGGCGTCAGATCGCCAAGACCTATCCCATCGTCGACGATGGAAAACGCGACAGTCTGGATGTCGCTTTCCTCGGCACGAACCGTGATCTTACCCGCCTTGCCTGTCGAGGCAATTGCATCACAGGCGTTGGAGAGCAGATTGACCAGAACCTGCTCGATCAGAACCGCGTCCCCGATGACCATGAGCCCGTCCAGCGCCGGGTCGATCTCTACGGTTATTCCATGATCGGTGAACGAGCCTTGCAAAAGCTCCTGCGCATTGCGAAGCGTGCGCACCAGCGGCACCTTTTCCCGGAGATACTCCGACCGGCGCGCGAATTTGCGCAGATGCGATATGATCCGCTCCATCCGCGTCACCAGGTCGTCGATCTTGTCGATCTGCGTGGCGGCACGGTCGGTCTCGCCCTTGCGCTGCGCGGTCTGCAACAGGCGCAGGCGCTGGCGAATCGCGCCAAGCGGTTGATTCAATTCATGCCCGATTCCGGCCGAGAGATTGCCAAGCGCCGCCATCTTGCCGACCTGCACCAGTTCATTCTGTGTCTGACGAAGATCCCGGATTGCGCGGTCCCGCTCGTCCACCGACGTTTCAAAGGCAATCACGGCCGACGCCAGTTGCGCGATTTCATCGTTGCGCCCCGGCAGCCCTGAGAGCGAGGGCCGTCCACCCCCCGCAATCTGGCGCATGGCATCCGTAAGTCGTTGCATCGGGCGAATGATCGACGGACGAATGTAGGAAAACAGGATCGCCAGCCCCCCCGCAGCAGCGAGGATCGTCAGCACAAGCAGCAGACGCATGGTGGCGGCGGCGCTCGTTGCAAATGTATCGCTGATCGCAAGAATCTCACCATGCTGGGTTTCGGCCTGTTCCAGTAGCTGGTCGTTCATCCGTGTCAGCAATGTCAGAACGGTTGCGAGCTGTTCGCCAAGGGCATCCCTCGTCTGGTGCCAGGCCTTGCGATCCGCAATCACACCGTTCGGATGAGTGGTCATGCGCGCCAGCGTTTCGGCGGCCTGGCGCAGGAACAGATATTCGGCCTTGGGCGGAAGGGTTTCGATGCTCGCGCTGACGCGGGCCAGCGCATCCGCGATCAGGTTTTCGAATTGTTCCAGCTGCGCCGGAGACTGACTGGTGGATATCTGAATCGCAAGCGCCGTTGCCGTCGCCGCATCATGGCCGATATCGGCAAAGGTGGTTTGCAATTGCAGCTCTTCGGTCAGCATCCTGGCCATTTCACCGCGGATCGCCGGGTCGGACTCCTCGATCATCCGACGGGTCAGCACCTCGATGTTGAAGGCAAAATCCGACATGACGGCGGTGGTCTCGTCCTGAATATCCGCGTTCAGCCAGCGCAACTGGTCGATCTTGGAAATCACCCGCGTCTCGGTTCGCGCCACCGTCTCCACGCTGCGGATCACCAGTGCCAGTTGATGTTGCAGCGTTTCCACATCCCGAGGCGTGATGACCGTATCGAATCCCTCCGCGACAAACCGGCTGAGCTCGGCCGCCGAAGACTTGAGCATGGCATCCAATGCGCCAGACCTCTCTGCGCTGCCGGAGAGGATGCGATTGCCGAGCATTGCGAGATCCGCCGTCTTGGCCGACAGGCGCGTGGTCTGGGCCAGTTTCGGCACCTGCGTGGCGCTCAGATCGGCCACCACTTCGCGCGCACTCCCAAGCCAGTAGAACGCAGCGCCCATCACCACCCATGTCATCAGGATCGCCGCCAGAACCGTCAGCAAAAGACGTGTCCAGATGCGCGGCGCGATGTTATCCCACAGGCGCTTCACTCCTCGACCCGACGCTCCAGCAGGTTCAATGCCGCGTCGGCCCGCGCCATCGTCTGTGCGACCCGCGTGTTCCAATCCCTGAGCAGATCGCGTTCGAGCCTTACCGCATCTCTCCGTGACACCGTCTGCGCGCCGTCGTAGAGGGTCAGGCTGGCGTCAAGCGCTTCCTCCCCTGTCACCGGAGTCTCGGTCAACAGCGCGCGCACCGATGACAGCGCGTCAGGCGGCAGCGTGCCCTGCAAGGCGTGGTAGCGCCGCCACAGGTTGCGCCGCTCCACGAGCCGGTCGGTGATCATCAGATCAAACAGCGTATTCACCGCCCAGTAGCGGTTGGAAGATTGTTCGGCATCATATTCCAGCCAGGCGAGCTTCAGCGCCTCGACAATATCCTCCGGCAAATCCGCGACCATCTCCTCGCGCACCAGCGGATCAAAGGGAATGCGCGAAATACCGGGTGCCATCAGCGCGGCCTGCCCATCACGCGACAGCAACATACGCAGGAAGTCGCAGGCCCGCATCGGCGCTTTGCCTCCCTTCAGGATACCGACCTGTGCGGCCGCCAGAACGATCGGGCGGCCATAGCGAAAATCGAGCATATCGGATTTCGCTTCCGACAGGAAATCGATAGTCAATCCGATCTCGAAGCGTTCGTTTATCAACCCGTCGGGCACGCCATAACTCCGCGCGGTCAAGGTGGACAGGTTGCCCGAAAGCTCCAGCAGATAGCGCCAGCCATCCTCCCACCCGCGCACCATCAACATCCGTTCGACCAGCATATGCGCCGATCCCGAACGGGCCGGGCGCGCCATGGCGATCTTGTCCCGGTAAAGCGGGCGCAAAAGGTCGTTCCAGTTGGTCGGCATGAACAGCCTGCTATCGGATCGCCGTGCCCAGCCGACCGAGGACAGGGCAAAGGGCGCAACCGTGTGGGGTCCATCAGGTCCGCAAAGGCCGGTATCCGCAAATGCCCCCCTGCGCTGCAACAGTTCGAAAGCCTCAGGCGACGACGCCCAGAAGATGTCAAAACCGCGGCTGTTGCCGCGCAGCACCTCCTCGATGGCCGCGACGGTATTCTTGTTCAGGACACGGATCTCGGCGTCCGCCGCCCGCTCGGCCCACATTCGGGTATAGGCCGTCGACAAATCCGGCGGAAACGACGTCAGCACACGCAGTTCCTGCGCCGAAGCCAAATGCGCCCACAGGCTGCCCAGAAGAATTGCAAGAAAACGAAAGACCGACATGCCAGCAGTTTACGCGCTGTGATCCAGAAGGCATCCCGACAAAAGCAAAAGCCCAAAATGGGTCACTTATGACACATTAACAGTTCTCAAGGTATAACGATCTGAACTGATGCGGTTGATGCCCCACCCGGTCGGCTTGCGCCGCATCACCTTATCTGAATTAAGTATTCTTGGGGTGCCGCTCCGACAGACGACCGCAGTTTTTTATAGCCGTCATCAACTGGCCGGCGGAACTGGGGCCATGCCCGATTTCAGCACCCTGTGCCGTCGTCAAAAACACCAAGCGTGAGCCTGTTTATCACGCCAATACCGCGTCACTGAATCTTTCTGTCGATAGCACCGGCATAAAATCCAAGAGCGAAGTCGAGTGGAGCGCCAACAGGCATCATGGTCGCAAACACTGCATCTGGTACAAGATATACAGAGACATTGGCGAGGATTGGCGAGGAAACGCTGGATGACCTGCCCCCCTTCGGTCCCTCGTTCATAACGAGAGTCTGCGGGTTTGATCTTGATAATCATGGGTTTCGGTTTGGGCAAGCGCGCCGGGCGCGGAGCCCTCAAATTGCTCAAGCGCTCGGCGCGCTTGCAGTGGCGT
>NZ_JBGFGP010000138.1:0-407 GCF_041224545.1 Sedimentitalea sp. XS_ASV28
CCCGACGCGTAAATCTCGACGCCCAGTGATTTGAGAAACGAATTTGTAGCGCACATTGCGAAACGCACTCCCCATCATGAGATGGAAGTCATCTCGCATCCGAACCCATCATCAGCAACGTGGGGTCGAGACGACGCTTACGTATTTCCGATCTGAGCTCTTCAGAAAGGTCCGGCATGTCGAGCAGTTCTTGATAATGAAGCACATCTATCTTTAGGGATTTCACTGGGGCTGAGAGATGCGCGCAAATATTAGCAATGCAGAATATGACCTGCCCCCCTTCGGTCCCTCGTTCATAACGAGAGTCTGCGGGTTTGATCTTGATAATCATGGGTTTCGGTTTGGGCAAGCGCGCCGGGCGCGGAGCCCTCAAATTGCTCAAGCGCTCGGCGCGCTTGCAGTGGCGT
>NZ_JBGFGP010000139.1:0-334 GCF_041224545.1 Sedimentitalea sp. XS_ASV28
TCCCCTGCCCCGGCCTTCTCGACCATGCCGCGCAGATAGCCGCCCGGCGAGGACACTTCGCCCGCGCAATGCTTCTCGAAGACCAACGCCAGCGCTGCTGTCGCCACCTGTTTGCCAAGACGGTCCTGGGCCACATTCCACGCATGCTCGGACACCCCAATCATCGGCCTGAGTTGACCAGCAACCCGGTGCAGATCGCCCCAATCCTTCAGGAACCCGCCCAAAGTGCGCGCCCAGGCTGTGAAATCGGGACAAGCTTGCATGACAGGGGGCAAATCCAGCGCAGCGCGCTTCTTGCGCACTTCGGCAACCCATTCTTCCAGCTCCCTATCAA
>NZ_JBGFGP010000140.1:0-494 GCF_041224545.1 Sedimentitalea sp. XS_ASV28
ACGGCGACGACAACCGCGCTGAAGCTGGCCGATTACGTGGTGACCGAGGCCGGGTTCGGGGCCGATCTCGGGGCCGAGAAGTTCATGAACATCTAATGCGGCTAGGCCGGGATCGCGGCGTCCGTGGTGGTCTGCGTGGCCACGGTGCGGGCGATGAAGATGAACGCCGGTGGCGCCAAGGCCGACCTGGGCCAGGAAAATGTCGAGGCGGTCAGGAAAGGGTGCCCGAACCTGGGCCGTCACATCGAGAACCTGAAATCCTTTGGCGTGCCGGTGGTTGTCGCGATCAACCATTTCGTGACAGACACCGAGGCCGAGGTGCAGGCGGTCAAGGATTTCGTCAAGGAGCACGGCTCGGAAGCGATCCTGTCGCGGCACTGGGAGCTGGGCTCGGAAGGGTCCGAGGATCTGGCGCGGCGGGTGGCCGAGATCGCCGACAAGAACAGCGCCAATTTCGCGCCCCTTTACCCCGACGACATGTCGCTGGCCGACAA
>NZ_JBGFGP010000146.1:0-53695 GCF_041224545.1 Sedimentitalea sp. XS_ASV28
TCTTTTTCTGCCGCCATACAGCCCCGATCTGAACCCCGTCGAAATGGTATTTTCCAAGCTGAAGGCGCATCTGCGGCGGATCGGTGCCCGAACCATCCACAATCTATGGCAAGCCGTCGGTGAAATCCGCGATCTCTTCGAACCCGACGATTGCTGGAATTTCTTCAACGCGGCAGGGTATGATGACGATTAAATGAAAAATGCTCTAACAATAAAATTGGACCACACAGTGGGGCTGATCACAGCCTTGGGCAGGTTTTCGCGGTTTCCGCCGATGGCAATGACACCCATGTAGAAAAGGTAGATCAAGAGACCTGGCAAGATACCGGTGGCAAAAAGCCCGGCAATGGAGACGCCCATCAAGGATCTGTAGGCAACCATCAGGCCCGAGCGTAGGATGGCCGGTCGATGATCAACCCAGCGGCCGTTACGGCACAGGAATGTCGCGCTTGTACCCCTCCTTGACCATCATCGGCACAGGACCCGCCCGAAAGCAGTCGCATCGGTAGTGGCAGAGCCGGTCAACCCAACAAAGAACACCAAGGTCAGCATGTTGGTATGCGCCAAACCGCCACGGAACCGCCCCACCAGCACCGGTTCCCAGTCGCTTGGGGAGTCGCAATTCCATGTCCCAGGCGTCTGGATGATCTGTTTTTGGCAAACTTTGTATAGAACGTTTGCGATTGTGACGGGCTTTCTGGCAGCTACCACGGGTGCACGTTTTCCTGTCGGAGCGGAAGCGCCGGGAATATCGATTTCCCTGGAGCAGCGATGTCCAGAAACCGCACCGGTGCACTGGCTGGAAACCTGATGGCTTTCTATCGGACAAACTTGCAATACGAATACGACCGCCCCAAAATCGTCGGCATTGGACGTATCGCAAATACGGGAGATGGATCAGACGTGCTGGGCGCCGTTGATCTCAATCTCCGTGCCCGACACGTAGGAACTCTGATCTGAACACAAGTAATAGATCGCATCGGCGACCTCTTCGGGCTGGCCAAGGCGGCGCATCGGCAAGGCGGCGGCGATCTTTTCGGTCCCCTCACTCAGAATCCCGGTGTCGATCTCGCCCGGCGCGACCGCGTTCACCCGCACGCCCAGCGGTCCGAAATCATGCGCCATTTCCCGGGTCAGCGCCGCCAGCGCCGCCTTTGACGTGGCATAGGCGGCCCCGGCAAACGGATGCACCCGCGATCCGGCAATCGAGGTCACGTTGACCACCGATCCCCTGCCGCGAGACAGTTCCTCTTGCAGCCCCCGCGCCAGCACGATCGACGCGAAGAAATTGACGTGGAACACCTCGCCCCACATGTGCAAGTCGGTCTCGAGCGTGTTGAGTCGGCGCCCCCCTTCACCCTTCGGCGAGATGCCGGCATTGTTGACCAGTGCATTCAAAGCGCCCCCATCCAGCCGCGCCCGAATCTCTTCGACAATCTCGATTGTTCGGTTGGGATCGCTCAGATCCACCTTTACATGGTCACGTTCACCGCCGGGCCAAGGGCACTCGGGCGAGAAGGGTTGGCGCGAACAACTGATCACCCGCCAGCCTTCGGCGGCAAATTTCTTGACCGTGGCATGGCCGATACCCCGGCTCGCCCCGGTCAGCAGAAGAGTTTTGACACTCTGATCTCCGTCGCCCATATCGCTTGACCCCTAACCTGTCGCGCTATCCTGCGCCGGCCAATGCGCGCTCGTACTCCTGGCCCGGTATCGCATCCAGCAGGCTTTGCGCGTAGGCGGTATCGGGATTGTGCAGCACTTTTCCGGTCGGTCCGGTTTCGACTATCGCGCCCTTCTGCATCACGATGATCCGGTCGCAGATGCGCGCAGCGACCCGCAGATCATGGGTGATGAACAGCATCGACAGCGACAACCGCGTGCTCAGGTCCGCCAGCAGGTCCAGCACCTGCGCCTGAATGGATACATCCAGCGCCGAGACGGCCTCGTCCGCGATGATGATAGACGGGTCCAGCGCGAGCGCCCGAGCGATGCCGATGCGCTGGCGCTGACCGCCCGAGAACTCATGCGGGAACCGCTGCATCGCCGAAGCGTCCAGCCCGACCATGCCCAGAAGCTCGCGCGCGCGTTCCATCGCCTCGGTGCGCGGCGCGCCATAGGCGATCGGCCCCTCGGTCAGGATGCGCGACACCCGCGCGCGGGGGTTGAGCGAGGAAAACGGGTCCTGAAAGATCATCTGCAACCTGCGGCGCCGGGCGCGCAGTTCGGCACCGGACAGATGCGCGATATCCGCCCCCTCGACGATCACGCGGCCGGAATCGGGGTTGACCAACCGGGCCAGACAGCGTCCGACCGTGGATTTGCCGGAACCGCTTTCCCCGACGATGCCGATGGTCTCTCCGGGGAACAGCTCGAAACTGACATCCTGCACCGCCTTGACCACGCGCGGCTTGCCGAAAAAGCTGCCCGATCCGGTGCGAAAAGTCTTGTTCAGACATTCGACGCTCAGCACGGGATCGCTTTGGGTCACCGGGGTATCCTCATGCCCGGTCAGACGCGGAATCGCGTCGATCAGCGCGCGGGTATAGGGATGTTGAGGGCGCAGCAGCACCTCATCCGCGGTACCGCTCTCGACGATTTCGCCCGTCTGCATCACGATCACCCGATCCGCGATATCCGCTACCACCCCGAAATCATGGGTAATGAAGATTACCGCCATGCCCCGCGCCTGTCGCAGATCTTCGATGAGCTTCAGGATCTGCGCCTGAGTGGTCACATCCAGCGCGGTGGTCGGCTCATCGGCGATCAGGATATCGGGTTCCAGCGCCAGCGCCATGGCGATCATCACCCTTTGGCGCTGACCGCCCGACAACTGGAAAGGATAGGCCTGGATCGCCGCCTGCGGGTCGGGAATGCCGACCTCTTCCAGCAGTGTCAGCGCCCGGGTGCGTCGCTCGGACGGAGTCAGCCTGCCGTGGGCCTCGAACACCTCGGCGATCTGTGCACCCACCCGCATCAACGGATTGAGCGCGCTCAGCGGTTCCTGAAAGATCATCGAAATGCGCCGTCCGCGCAGATCCAGAAGTTGTTTCTCCGACAGTCTCAGGACGTCCTGCCCGTCAAAGGTAATGGTTCCGCCCACAGGCTTGACCCCCTGGGGCAGCAGGCCCATCACCGCGTTGGCAGACATGGATTTGCCCGAACCGCTTTCGCCGACGATACAGAGGATCTCGCCCGGGGTCAGGTCGAAACTGATGTCATGGGCCGCATAGGGGCGGTCCGCGCCTTTGGGCAGGGCGATGGCAAGATCGCGGATGCTCAGCAGACTCATTCGGATCTCCTCGTCAGGCGGGGATTGAGCGCGTCATTAAGCCCCTCGCCGATCAGGTTCAGCGCAAGGACCGTCAGCAGGATTGCCATTCCGGGCAGGAAGGATAACCACCAGGCGGTGCGGATCACCGTGCGCGCCGCACCGATCATATAGCCCCAGGACATGATATTGGGATCGCCCAGCCCCAGAAAGGACAGCGAGCTTTCCAGCAGGATCGCCTGCGCCACCATCAGCGAGGCGAGCACGATGATCGGCGGCAAGGCGTTGGGCAGCACGTGGCGCAGGATGATCTGGCTGTTGCTCAGGCCCGACAGGCTGGCGGCCTCGACGAACTCGCGCGTGCGCAGGCTCAGTACCTCGCCCCGGACCAGGCGCGCCACCGGCGGCCAGGACACGATGGCAATGGCGATGATCACAAAGATCAGACTGGGCTGGAAGATCGCCAGAAGGACAATCGCCAGGGCAAAGCTGGGGATGGTCTGAAAGAACTCGGTAAATCGCATCAGCGCATCATCGGTGCGCCCGACGAAATAACCTGCCAGCGCGCCGACAGGCACGCCGATGGCCAGCGCCACGATGGTCGAGACCAGACCGACCAGCAGACTGACATAGGCGCCATGCGCCAGGCCCGACAGCACGTCGCGCCCCAGCGCATCGGTGCCCAGAGGCAGCCCCTCTTGCGTAAATGGCGGCAGGAACGGGCGCTGCACCATCTTCCACGGGCTTTGCGGAAACAGGAAGGGCGCGGCGATGGCGGTGGCGATCACCACGGCCAGAATGACCAGCCCGATCACAGCGCCGCGATTGTGACGAAAACGTTTCCAGAAATCTCTCATGCTGTCAGCCTTATGCGCGGGTCAACGATGACATAGACGACATCGGTGATCAGATTGAACAGCAGCACCATCGCCCCGGAAATATAGAAAACCCCCAGGATCACGGCGTAGTCGCGCTGGTTGATGGCCTCGAACATCAGCCGACCGATGCCGGGCCAGGCAAAGACGGTTTCGGTGAGGATCGCACCGCCAAAGATCTGCCCGGCCTGAAGCCCGGCGAGCGTGATCACCGGCAAGAGCGCGTTGCGCAGGATATGCCGACGCTGGATCACCCCTCGCTTCAGACCCTTGGCACGGGCGGTCTTGACGAAATCCAGGCGGCTGACCTCCAGCATCGAGGCCCGCGTCATCCGCATGTAGATCGCCATGAAGAACAGCCCCAGAGTGGTCGCGGGCAAGACCAGATGCTTTGCCACATCCATCGCATGGGCAAAACCGGTATAATTTGCTCCGATGGTCGAATAGCCAAATCCCGGCAACCATTCCAGCCAGACGGAGAACACCAGCGCCGCCATCAGCGCAACCCAGAAGAGCGGGGTTGCATAGAACAGCAGCGCCAACGTCGAGATGATCGTGTCGCCCCAGGAACCCTGACGAGCCGAGGCCGCAACCCCGGCGATCACGCCCAGCACCAGCGACAGCACGAATGCCACCCCGGTCAGCAGCAGCGTCGCCGGCAGGCGGTCGGCGATCAGCTGCGACACCGGCATCTGCTGGCGGTAGGAAAACCCAAGGTCGAATTGTACCGCCCCCTTCAGATAGGTCCAGAGCTGAACATAGAGCGGCTGATCCAGACCGAAACGTTCGCGCAGGTCGGCCAGGAATTTCTCGTCCGCCGCACCGGCTTCGCCCGCCATGACCGCAGCCGGATCGCCCGGTGCGGCATGAATCAGCAGAAAATTGAAGATGAGGATGGCAAGCAGGATAAAGACCGCCTTTACCAACCTGCCGAGGATGAACTTTGTCACACTGCCCGCCCCGCTGTGAAATATGGTGGTGGTGTTCCGGGCCGCAGGGAACGCAGCCCGGAACCTGGGATCAGCCCCTAGTTCTTTTCGATCCAGACGTCGCGAAAGCCGTCATTGACGCCAAGAGCCGTGCTGACCGGGTTCTTGATATTGCAGCGCGAAATCGTAGGGAAACCGAGTTCGAGCAGCCAGAGGTTCGGCACGTCGCTGACGATCTGGTCCTGGATCTTCTTGTAGGCCGCGCGCCGGTCCTCGGGGTTCGCCATCAGCGCCGCTTCGTCGAACATCTTGTCGATCTCGGGGTTTTGATAGTTGGCTACGTTGTTCCACGGCGAGCCGGGTGCCGCATTGCTGCTCATGTAGGTTCGCGATACGCCAAGCGCCGGATCGCCGTACTGATAAAGATAGGTGAAGGCGAGATCGAAATCGCGATCACTGATCTTCTGGTTCCAGCCGGCCACATCCGAAGGCACAAGTTCGACATTCATCCCGATCTCGGTCAGGTTCTGCTTGACCGCTTCGGCCCAGCGTTGCCAAGTCTCGCCATAGGGCAAGCCCAGAAGGCGGATGGTCTCGCCATCATAGCTCGATTCGGCCAGCAGCGCCTTGGCTTTCTCCGGATCGTAGGAGATATCCGGCGTATCCGCAGCATGGAAGCGGGTCGAAGAGGACAGCGGACCCGTGGCCACATTGCCCAGACCGTTCCACAGCGCATCCTTGGCGAACTGTCGGTCAAGCGCATGCATCATGGCCCGGCGTACCTTCACATCGTCAAGCGGCTTGTTATTGAGGTTGATCCAGAGCCAAGACAGCGGCCCAAAGAATTCCCAGCCCTTGTCGGTGATGCAGGTGTTGTCCAGCGCGCGGATGCGCGGCACGTCGAAATTCTCGATCGACCCTCCGGGCAGAACGTCAACCTTGCCCGTTTCATAGGCCACGGCGCGCGAGGCGGCGTCAGGGATCACGTGGTAGTAGATCTCGTCCACATAGGGTTTGCCCTCCATGTAGTAATCCTGGTTCTTGACCAGATGGATATAGCTGCCCTTGACCCATTTTTCGAACTTGAAGGGGCCGGTGCCGATCGGGGTGTTGTTCGCCGGGTTGCTGGCGAAATCGGTGCCTTCATAGATATGCTTGGGAATCATCGGCGCGGTGCCCGGCTCGAAGATTCCGAGGAACGGACCAAAGGGCTGTTTCAGGTTGAATACCACGGTCAGCGGATCCGGGGTTTCGACGCTTTCGACATGCTCCATGTAGGTGCGCGTGCGCGAATGTGCCTCGCGCAGGAACACATCCATCGAGAATTTCACATCCGCCGAAGTAAACGGCGTTCCATCGTGGAATTTCACACCGTCGCGCAGCTTGAAGGTATAGGTCTTGCCATCGTCCGAGATCGTCCAGGATTCGGCCAGCTGGCCCTGGGGTTCGAAATTGAAGTCATAGCGCAGCAGGCTCTCGTAGATATCGCCCGCGACCATTTGGGTCGGCCCGTTCTGGATCAGCCCGATCATCAGCCCCGGCGGCTCGGGCTGGATGACGACATTCAGCGTGCCGCCCGCTTGCGGCGTGGCGTCCTGCGCCGCGACCGGGGTGGCCAGCGCCAGCGCGGCGGCGGTGACAGCGGCAGCAAATTTGAGATGATTTATCATGGTTTCTCCCTGTTTCATCAGTATTTTCGATGGTGCGCCTTGCATCACCCGACCGGTTCGGACCCGGCTCGCACCAATTGGTGCTTCCAGCCGGGGTTACTGCGGCGGTCAGGTGGGTTTCAGCGTGTTTATGTATCCGACAATACCCTCCCTTGCGGTTTCGATATCCAGCCGCATGGCGGCGCGCGCGGCGTCGCAATCGCGGTTCAGACAGGCGGTTACGATCTCGTGGTGATGCTTGGTCATGTCCCGCACACCGGTCGAATAGTAATCGGCCAGCAATGGTCCCATCCGCAGCCAGAGCCGACCCAGCACATCTACAAGCATGGGCATCCCTGAAATCTCGGCAAGCGCAAAATGGAACTGCTGGTTTAATTCATTGGCCAGCGCCCAGCGTTCGCTGTCGATTGCCTCCACGTTGCGCGACACCAGCCGCTCCAGCCGGGCGATATCCTTTTGCGTGGCCAGGCTCGCGGTATGGGCGGCGGCCAGGCTCTCCAGCTCGGCGCGGATGTAGGACACCTCCAGATACTGCTCGACGCTCAGCATCGGCACTCGCACGTCGCGGACCGTGCGTTGCTCGAGCGCATTGTCGCGCAACAGCCGCTGCACCGCATCGCGCACAGGGGTCGAACTGGTTCCCAGGGTCTCGGCCAGACTACGGATCGTAATCTTCTGATTCGGACGCAGCTTGCCGCGGACCAGATCCTGGCACACGCGCCTGTAGATGGCGTCTCCTAGCGAGTCCCTGCTGATTTCCGTCATCACGCCCCCGTCCAGCCAACCCAAGCCGGGTAATCGTTCATGCATCTAATTTTGATGCATCATGCATCATATTTGTTGAAGCGGCAAATCAAAACTGCAATGGTGCCGGCAACCGGTTTCGTTGCGAACCGCCACATTTCACGAAAGGTCCGACGATGAGAGTCTTCTTCGACGCGCGCCAACTGGGTCATGCGCCGACAACCTATTTCCGGCGCGGCGCCGCCATGCCGCACCAGGAACAGCCACGGCGCGCAGAGATCCTGCGCGACATGCTGATCGGGGAAGGATTCGAGATCGTCCCGCCCCGCGATCACGGGATCGCGCCGATCAAGGCGGTACATAATCCCGACTATGTCGACTTTCTGCCCGATGCACATGCCCGCTTCGTCGCCGATGCCGAACCCGGCGCGCTGGCGATTCCGACGATGCATCCGGGACGACGGCGCGGCAAGGAACCGAAGGACATTCATGGTCAGCTCGGCTGGTGGATGACCGACACCTCGACCCCGTTGACCGAAGGCAGTTGGGACGCTGCCTATTGGTCGGCCCAAAGCGCCGTCGAGGCCGCGGAAGAGATCATGGCGGATCAGCGCGCCGCCTATGCGCTGTGCCGCCCGCCGGGGCATCACGCGATGCGCGATTGTTCAAATGGCTTCTGTTTCTTCAACAACGCCTGTATCGCCGCGCATCACCTGCGTCAAAAGTTCGGCAAGGTCGCGCTGATTGACGTGGATGTGCATACGGGCAACGGTTCGCTCGACATACTCTATGACCGGGGCGACATTTTCTTTTGTTCACTTCATCCCGATCCGGCGACCTATCCGACCTTCTATCTGGGCCACGCCGACGAGACCGGCGAAGGTGAGGGCGCGGGCAAATCGCTGAATCTGTTGCTCGAGCAGGGCGCAGACGAAGCCGCGGTGCTGGCCGCGCTCGACAAGGGCGTTGCGGCGATTCGCGAATTCGGCGCCGAGGCGTTGGTGGTATCGCTGGGCTTTGACATGGCGGCAGACGATCCGCTGGCGGCAGTTGCGGTCTATCCGAAAGGGTTTGCGGAAATGGCGCGACGTCTGGCGGCTCTGGACCTGCCCACCGCACTGATACAGGAGGGCGGCTATCTCGGGCCGTCGCTCGCGGATAACGGGCGCGCCTTTCTGACCAGTTTTCGCGAGGCCACGGCATGAAGGATCATCCGACCGAAATGAACGGCGCCGAAAGCGTGCTGCGCAGCCTGCATGCGGATGGCGTCGAAATCTGTTTCGCCAATCCCGGCACCTCAGAGATGCAATTCGTCGACGCGCTGGACCGCACCCGACTGATGCGCTGCGTGCTCGGGCTGTTCGAGGGCGTGGTCACTGCGGCGGCGGATGGCTTTGCGCGTATGGCGGGCAAACCGGCGGTGACGCTGCTGCATCTGGCGCCGGGCTTTGCCAACGCAGCGGCCAATCTGCATAACGCCCGCAAGGCGCGGGTGCCGATGCTGAACCTCGTCGGCGATCATGCCCTGCGTCATCAGAAATACGATGCGCCGCTGTCGGCGGATGTCGAAGGCGCGTGCGCGCCATTCAGCGACTGGCTGCGGATGGGCCGTGACGCGGGCAGCTTTGCCAGCGACGCGATGGAGGGCCTTGCCGTCGCCAAAGGCAAGCCCGGGCGCATCGCCACGCTGATTGCCCCTGCCGATATCGGTTGGGATGCGGGCGGACAGATCGCCGATCCGGTTCCGCCTGTCGGGCCGGCACCGCTGGACGAGGCGGCCCTGAACGATGCTGTCGCGGCACTGGAAAGCGGCGACAGGACGGTCATCATCGCCGGTCTGTCGGTGCTGGAAGATCCCGCCGCATTGGCCCTGCTGCAGGGGATCGCGGACAAGTCCGGCGCCGATATACTTGCCCCCACCTCGAACCGCCGGATGGAACGCGGTCGGGGCCGCGTTGCGGTCGAAAAGATACCCTATCCGATCAATGCCGCGCTGGACTGCCTGTCGGGCTACGCCCGCGCAATCCTGATCGAGACCCTGCCGCCGGTGGCCTTCTTTGCCTATCCGGGCAAGCCCAGCCTGCTGCTGCCCGAAGACTGTCAAAAGATCGCTCTGACCGGTCCCGACGGGGACGGACCGGGTGCGGTTGCCGCGCTGGCCGACCGGATCGGCGCACGCCCTGCCCGGGTACGCGATGCCGCCCCCCTGCCCCTGCCCCAGGCTGGCGGGATCACCCCGGCGGGCATCGCCGCCGTGCTGGCAAACACCCTGCCCGAAGGTGCGATCGTCGTGGACGAGGCAGTCTCCTCGGGCGGCGATCTCTTTGCCGGGGGCGATGCCGCCCCGCCCAATTCCTGGCTGGCGCTGACTGGCGGGTCGATCGGCATCGGTATTCCGCTGTCTGCCGGAGCGGCCATAGCATGCCCTGACCGCCCGGTTGTGACGCTTCAGGCGGATGGATCGGCAATGTATACGCTGCAAGGGTTGTGGACCCAGGCACGCGAAGGGGCCAACGTCACCACGATCATCCTGGCGAACCGGTCCTACGAAATCCTCAAGGGCGAATTGCGCAACGTCGGGGCGCAGCCCGGTCCGGATGCGCTGAGCATGTTGAATCTCGACCGGCCCGACCTTGACTTCGTCTCGCTCGCGCGGGGCATGGGGGTCCCGGGACGCCGGGTCGAGGATATAGAAACGCTGCGCCGTGCCCTGCGCGACGCCGTGGCCGAACCCGGCCCCTACCTGATCGAAGCGATGATCTGAACCGCCCAAGAAAGGACAACCCATGTCTCTGGATCCCGGCCTGCGCGACCGCATCCTGCAATCTGTCTCGGACGGGTTCGACGAGCAGATCGCCTTTACCCAGCAACTGGTGCGGATGCCCTCGTTGCGCGGGCATGAACATCCTATACAGGATTTTCTGTTCAGAACGCTGCGCGACCGTGGCTATGCGATGGACCGTTTCGTCATGGACCGCGCTGCGATCGAGGCCCATCCGGGCGGTTCGAAATTCTCGGACCAGCATTCGGATGCGCCCATCGTGGTCGGTATTCACCGCCCGAACGCGGAAGCCGGCCGCTCGCTGATCCTGCAATCGCATCTCGACGTGGTGCCCGAGGGCCTGCATGACATGTGGTCCGATCCGCCCTTTTCCGCCCGGATCGAGGGCGACTGGATGTTTGGAAGGGGCGCGGCCGACATGAAGGCCGGCGCGGCGGCCAACATATACGCGCTGGATGCGCTGCGCCGGATCGGGCTGCAACCGGCAGCCACGGTATATGTGCAATCTGTGGTCGAAGAGGAATCAACCGGGAACGGCGCGCTGCAGACCTTTTTGCAGGGCTATACCGCAGATGCAGTGCTGATCCCGGAACCCGAGGATGAAATGCTGGTCAGGGCCAATATCGGGGTTCTGTGGTTTCAACTTCAGGTGCGCGGCGTGCCGGTGCATGTACGGGAAATGGGTGAGGGAGCCAATGCGATCGATGGCGCGACCCGGTTGATCGCCGTCCTGCGCGAGATCGAGGCCGACTGGAACGCCGAAAAGGGAAAACATCCCCATTTCGAGGAAGAAGATCATCCGATCAACCTCAATATCGGCAAGATCGAGGGCGGTGACTGGGCCTCATCGGTGCCGAGCTGGTGCAATATCGACTGCCGCGTGTCGATATATCCCGGCCGCAGCGCCGAAGACGCCGGGCGTGAAATCTGCGAACGCATCGCAACCTTTGCGCAACAGGACAAGTTTCTCTCCAACAACCCGCCCAAGATCGTGTTCAATGGTTTTTTTGCCGAAGGCTATGTTCTGGAACCCGGCAGCGATGCCGAGGCGGTCCTTGGCCGCGCCCACGAGGCCGCCATCGGCGCACCGCTGAAATCCTTCATGACGGCGGGTTATCTCGATACGCGCGTCTATGCGCTCTATAACCGGATACCGGCGCTCTGCTACGGGCCGGTGTCACGCAATATTCATGGCATAGACGAGTGCGTCAGCCTGTCCTCGGTCAGGCGGATCACCCAGGCGATGGCCCTTTTCATCGCCGAATGGTGCGGCATCGAACCGGTGCCGGAATGATGGCCGTTCCCGCGCGGGCCGATGCCGCCCAGACACCGGACAGGCACGGCGACCTGTCCCGGGCCGGGATCGACGCGCTCAGCCATGACGCCCCGGCGATCACGCTCGAACAGGCCGCGGACCTGGCGCGCGAGGTCTATGGAGTCACCGGCGAGATCCGGGCGTTGAGCGCCGAGAAAGACGCCAATTTCCGGATCACGCCTGACAGCGGGCCGCGGCTCTTGCTGAAAGTCACGAATGCCGCCGAAGATCGCGGCGTCACCCAGATGCAGACCGATGCGCTGCTGCATCTGCGGGCGGTCGCCCCGGACCTGCCGGTGCCCCATATCTGCCTGACACTGTCCGGTCACGCCGCCCATATTCACAAGGCGATCGACGGACAGGAACATATGGTGCGTCTTCTGACATTTCTCGAAGGCGTACCGCTCAGCACGATCCCGTGCCCGGTCACGCTGCATCACGACACGGGGCGCGTACTGGCCCGGCTGACCCACGCGATGCGGGGATTTTTCCACCCGGCGGCCGGTCACGTGCTGCAATGGGACATCAAACAGGCCCATCTTCTGCGCCCGATGCTGGACG
The DNA here is from genome assembly GCF_041224545.1 of Sedimentitalea sp. XS_ASV28. NCBI lineage: Bacteria > Pseudomonadati > Pseudomonadota > Alphaproteobacteria > Rhodobacterales > Paracoccaceae > Sedimentitalea > Sedimentitalea sp. XS_ASV28. The sequence goes on from NZ_JBGFGP010000146.1 coordinate 12,148, forward strand.
CTGTCGAGGACGGCAATCTTCGCACGCGGCTGACCCGGCTGATCGACAGGTTCGATGCGGAAATCGCGCCGCGCCTGCTGCATCTGCGCGCGCAGGTGGTTCATAACGACTTCAACCCTCATAATCTCCTGGTCGATGCCCGCGAGGCCAGCCGGCTGACCGGGGTGATCGACTTTGGCGACATGGTGCACACTCCGCTGGTCTGCGACCTGGCCGTGGCCTGTTCCTATCAGATCGCCGAAGGCTCGGAACCGATGGCCAATATCGCCCGGCTACTGGCCGGATATACAGAGGTTCTGCCACTGGAAACGGCGGAACTTGACCTGCTGCCCGATCTGATGCGGCTGCGTCATGCCACGATCCTGACAGTCGGCTCTTGGCGGGCCCGGCGATACCCGGACAACGCCGCCTATATCCGCCGCAATGCCGCAAGCTCGCTGCTTGGGCTGAGTACGCTGGACCAGATTGGCACCGACGCCGTGCGCGATATCCTGCGCGGTTCGGCACGGCTCTCGTTGGAAAGGGTGACATCATGACCATGATCAACGCGTTCGATAATGACGGCACTCCAAAGCTCGCCCCCGAGGAACGCGCCCTGATCGCCCGGCGCGACAGGGCGCTGGGGCCGGCCTACCGGCTGTTTTACCAGGACCCGATGCATATCCAGCGGGGCGAGGGCGTCTGGCTCTGGGATCGGGAGGGGCGCAAGTATCTCGACGCTTATAACAACGTGGCCTCGGTCGGGCACTGTCACCCCCGGATCGTCGCGGCCATCTCGGCGCAGCTTGGGGTGTTGAACACCCATACCCGTTATCTGCACGAGGATATCATCGCCTATGCCGAACGGTTGCTGGCCACCATGCCAGACCAGCTGGAACATGTCATGTTCACCTGCACCGGGTCCGAAGCCAACGATCTGGCACTGCGGATTGCCCGCAGCCATACCGGACGTCAGGGCGTGATCGTGACCCGGCAGGCCTATCATGGCGTGACCGAAGCGGTTTCGGAGCTCTCACCCTCGCTGGGCGACTTCGTGCCACGTGGGCCGCGGGTCCGTCTGATCGACGCGCCGGATGGTCTACGTATTCCCGCGGCGCAGCAGGGCGCGCGACTGGCGGACGATCTGGCCCGTGCCATCACCGAGATGCGTGCGGAGGGCATCGAACCCGCCGCGCTGATCGTCGATACGATCTTTTCCAGCGATGGCCTGCACCCCGATCCAGTCGGGTTTCTCGAACCGGCGGTGGATCTGATCCGCGCCGAGGGGGGGCTGTTCATCGCCGACGAGGTGCAGCCCGGCTTTGCCCGCACCGGAGACAGTTTCTGGGGCTTCCAGCGGCACGCGCTGGTGCCCGATCTGGTCACGATGGGCAAGCCGATGGGCAATGGATTTCCGGTGGCCGGGGTGGCGATGCGCGCCGGGCCGGTACGTGAATTCGGTGAACGCGCGCGCTATTTCAACACCTATGGCGGCAACCCGGTCGCCGCCGCCGCCGGCATGGCGCTTCTGGATGTGATCCATGACGAAGGTCTGCAGGAGAATGCACGGATCATCGGCGCACATCTCAAAGCCGGCCTGGAGGACATCGCCACCCGGCGCCATGTCATCGCCGATGTGCGCGGAGCCGGCCTGTTCCTGGCAGTGGAATGCGTGCTCGATCGCGACAGCAATACGCCCGATGCCGCGCTGGCCGGGTTTGTGGTCAACCATATGCGCCGCAACGGCGTGTTGATCAGCGCCACGGGCCCCGGCGGCAACATCCTCAAGATCCGCCCGCCGCTCATCCTGCAACAGCCCGAGGCCGATCTGCTGTTGACAGCGGTCGAGGCAGCTTTCAACGCGGCAGCAACAAGACGCTGACTGCTTCGCACGAAAACCGATCAGCGCCTTGATGATGTGACCGCCGCCCGAGCGCCTTGATGTCCCATGGTGGGTCAGCGATGGTCCACGAAGGAGGACAAGGATGTCGGACTGCGATTACATCATCAAGGCCAGCCATCGGGATATTTCCCAATGGGCTTTTGGTCCAAAATGAATGAGGAACCGGTGAACCTGTCATCAAAACCGAAACGTAAAAAAACGGATTTGCAAAGGCTCTTGTCGCAGAGGTCTGCCAATTTACAGCGACCTTAGGATGACTCGAAAGATACGTGAGATGAGCGAGATCGCTTGAGAGCCGCGTTTGCTACGGAACGCGGGCGCAACGCGGGCTTTCACAACGCCGGAAACGTCGGTATAGCGCCGCTTGTGCGTTTAATTGCGGCGTTGCTGTCGCCTATCGGGAACTTGCCCATGTTCGTCGTTACCCTGCTCAGCGCGCCGGAAACCTCTGGCCTTCAAGCCGCGCTGGTCGAGTCCTTGCGCAATGCCTGGGGGGGCGGAGATGCAATTTGGCTGGACCCGGATGTCGCCGCCGAGTTCGCCCTGTCGACGCGGCCCGACAATCAGTGGCAGGTCTGGGAGGATTTGCAGAAGATGCAGGTCGATCTGGTGATCCAACCCGCCGAGGGGCGCCGCAAGAAGATGCTGCTCGCCGACATGGACAGCACGATGATCCAGCAGGAATGCATCGACGAACTGGCGGACGAGGCTGGCGTGGGCGAGCGCGTCAAGGAGATCACCGCCCGCGCCATGAACGGTGAGCTTGATTTCGAGGCTGCGCTGACCGAGCGTGTGGGCCTGCTTTCTGGCCTGGATGAAACCGTCATTGCCAAGGTCCTGGCGGAACGCATTACCCTGATGCCCGGCGGGCCGGAATTACTGGCGACGATGCGGGCGAACGGGACTTATGCCGCGCTGGTCTCGGGAGGGTTCACCGCCTTTACCCAGAACGTCGCATCCCGGCTGGGCTTTGACGAAAGCCGCGCCAACACGCTGCTCGCGGCGGACGGCAAGCTGACCGGCGAGGTGCAACGCCCGATTCTGGGGCGTGCCGCCAAGATCGAGGCGCTGGAGCAGATCACGGATCGGCTGGGGATCGCAGAGGCGGATGTGATCGCGGTCGGCGACGGAGCCAACGACCTTGGCATGCTGGGTCGGGCGGGCACGGGCGTGGCGCTGCACGCCAAACCGTCGGTGGCGGCGCAATGCGATGTGCGGATCAACTTTGGCGACCTGACATCGCTGCTGTATCTGCAAGGCTATGGCCGGGACGATTTTGTAGAAGTCTGAACTTCCATCAATTACCAGATCATAATTAACGATTGCGTTAAGTAACGAATCTGTTAATCATCAGGTCATGAGAGACCTGACACGAACCTTTGCAGCACTATCCGACCCGACCCGCCTGACCATGGTCGAAAGGCTTATGGCACAGGGTGAATTGCCCGCTGGCGCGCTGGTGGCGGGGTTCGGGATTTCCGCCCCGGCGGTCTCACGTCATCTCAGGGTATTGCGCGAGGCCGGATTGATCCGCCAGCGTGCAGCGGGCACCCATCGCTATTACGCGGTACGGCCCGAAGCGATGCAGAGCATCGCGCGCTGGACCATGGATCACCGCAGTTTCTGGGAGGGCAGTCTCGGGCGTCTGGACAGCCTTCTGGCGCTGAACCCCGATACAGAGGACATGCCATGAAAGACTCACATGATCTGGAACTGATCCGGGATTACCCGGTCAGGGTCGGCAGGCTCTGGGCAGCCGTCACCCGGCCCTCGGAAATCATGCAATGGTTCGGTCCCGAGGGCGTGCGCCTTGAAACCTGTGAGATGGATCTGACCCGCACCGGCCCGTGGGTCTGCGTCATGGTCGGCAAGGACAGCGGCGATGTGTTCAAAGTGTCAGGGCAGGTCACCCATGTGCGCCCGCCGGATTCAAATGGCACAGGGTCTGTCGGTTTCACCTGGGGCTGGCACGATGCAAACGACCGGCGCGGCGCGGAGAGTCACGTCACCTTTGCGGTCGCCCCGACAGAGAGCGGCGCACGATTCACCCTGACCCATCGCCAGCTCGAAACGCTCGACGCATCGCAAAGCCACGGCCGCGGCTGGATGTCGACCCTCAACAAGCTCGACCGGCTGCTGGCCCAGGAGCCAAAATTCTCAACCAAGGAGTAAGACAATGCCAAATTTCCTTTTCGTCTATCATGGCGGCGGCATGCCCGAGACGCAGGAAGACATCGACAAATCCATGGCCGCCTGGGGCAAATGGATGGAAGATAACGACCCGAGCCTCGTGGAGCCGGGAAACCCTGTGGGAAAGTCCAAAACCGTCAGCGCCTCCGGCGTCGCGGATGATGGCGGCGCCAATCCGGCCTCGGGCTATACGATAGTCTCTGCCGACGATATCGACGCGGCCTGCGCGATCGCAAAATCGAATCCGATGGTGGTAGACGGCTCTGGCTCGGTCGAGATTGCCGAAATCGTCGCGATTTGAACCTGACGTCGCGGCGCTCAGGCGAGCGTCGCGACCGGTCTGACGACCCCGCATTCCATGCCGCGCCGGTTCAGGATCGGGGCATTCATGAATTTCCGTGTCGCAGGATGATCGGCGTCGAGCACGCCAAGGCCGACAAGAAGCGCGGCAATCGTACATTCCGCCGCCCGTGTACCGCCATCGACGATCTTGAGCGCAATCCCCATGCGCTTTTCGGGGACGATCGCGACATAGACCGCCTCGGCGCCGGTCTTGATGGCGGCCCGCCGCCCCATCGCCCGCATCAATTCGGTACAGGCCCGCCCTTCGCCCGCCACCAGTTCGGGATGCGCCATCATCGCGGCGGTCAGGCTCGCGGCCGCCTCGCTCTGGCGGTCCGGGCGGTCCTGCGCCGATGCGAAAAACGCCATCGACCGCGCGAGACCGTGCAGGGTCGTTGCGAAATTGGGTGCGGAACAGCCGTCGATCCCATAGCCGAGGCTTTCCACCTGGGTGGTCTCTTCGATCGCCGACAGGCTGGCCTGTTGCACCGGATGATCGACCTCGACATATTCCGGACCCGCGCCCATATGCGCGGCCAGTGTCAGAAAGCCCGCGTGTTTGCCCGAACAGTTGTTGTGAAACTGGCACGGGCTTTCATCGGCGCGAATCAATGCGTTGCGTGCCGGTCTGTCGTCAGGCTCCTGCGGGCCGCAACGGAGATCATCCACGCCCAGACCGAGTTGGTCGAGCCATGCCTTCACCCTGTCGGTATGGATGGCTGCGCCGTTATGCGACGCACAGGCCAGCGCCAGTTGCTCGCTGCTCAGCCCGAACTTGTCGGCGGCACCCGATGTAATCAACGGCAGGGCCTGAATCATCTTGCAGGACGAACGCGGATAGATCACCACATCGGGATTTCCCCAGGCGCGCACAATCTGGCCGCTGTCGTCACAGATCACGGCATGGCCCATATGCACGCTTTCAAGCAGCGAAGCCCGCCATATTTCGGTCATTGGAACAGGATCGGTCACGTCAGCCCTCACAACTTGGCGAAATCCTGCCAAATGGCCTTTCGCCGGTGGTGAAACTTACGATATTGTGTATGTGTCGGCAAGCAGCGGGGCGTGCGTCAAGACGATTGCAAAGGTCGCTCGAACTCCCCTGAAATCATTGAGGTCTAGGACAGTCTGGAGGCTGTACACATGAAATCCTATCTTGCCCGCATCGCGGCGGGTCTGTGTCTGGCCAGCATGGCCACCATCGCACCAGCGCAGGAACAGAGCACCAACCGGGTCGCCGCCAAGACCGACTGGAGTGTCTTTGTCGAAAACGATCCCAAGGAGTGCTGGAGCGTTTCGGCGCCAAAGGAAACCGTCAACACCCGCGACGGGCGGGTTGTCGCGGTGCGGCGCAGCGATATCCTGCTGTTCGTGTTCTATCGGCCCGGATCGGACGTCAAGGGACAGGTCACCTTTACCGGCGGTTATCCTTTCGCTCCCGGTTCCAGCGTCAACATGAACATCTCGGGCAATGAATTCGAACTGTTCAGCGAAGGCGAGTGGGCCTGGCCGGCGACCGCGGCGGACGACGCCAAGATCATCACCGCGATGAAACGCGGCGCCGAGGCAACCGTCACCGCGCGCTCGGCGCGCGGCACGCAAACCAAGGATACGTTCTCGTTGCTGGGGTTCACTGCGGCACTGGAAGACGCGGAAAAGCGCTGCGGCGGCTGATCCGCGCCACCGGAATTGTACAAGATTGCGGCCTTACCGTATGATCGGTAGGGCCGAATTGTTTTGAAATGAGACGGAAACCCTATATAGGGACGATCTTGCTCCGCAACTCGAAGGTATGCCCCATGTCCGCGACCGCGCCGATCACCCAGGACGTGATGACCATTCCGCGCAAATTGCCCGAAGGGCCGATCAATCTGGTCGGGCTGACCCGCGACGCCATGCGCGAGACCCTGATCGCCCACGGCACGCCGGAGAAACAGGCCAAGATGCGGACCGGCCAGATCTGGCAATGGATCTATCAATGGGGCGTGCGCGACTTTGCCAGCATGACCAACCTGGCCAAGGCGTATCGCGCGCAACTGGCCGAGACCTTCGTGGTCGAGATCCCCGAGATGGTCAGCCGGCAGGTCAGCAGCGACGGCACCCGCAAATACCTCGCACGTATCGCGGGCGGTCACGAGGTCGAGGTGGTCTATATCCCCGAAGAGGATCGCGGGACGCTCTGCGTCAGCTCGCAGGTTGGATGCACCCTCACCTGTTCTTTCTGTCACACCGGCACCCAGAAGCTGGTGCGCAACCTGACGGCGGGCGAGATCATCGGTCAGGTGATGATGGTGCGCGACGATCTGGGTGAATGGCCGGAAATCGGCGCGCCCAAGGACGAGACACGCCTGTTGTCCAATATCGTGCTGATGGGCATGGGCGAGCCGCTCTACAATTTCGAGAACGTCCGCGATGCGATGAAGATTGCGACGGATCCCGAAGGCATCCAGCTCAGCCGCCGCCGCATCACCCTCTCCACCTCGGGCGTGGTGCCCGAGATTGCCCGCACCGCCGAGGAGATCGGCTGTCAGCTGGCGATCAGTTTTCATGCCACGACCGACGAGACGCGCAACCTCCTCGTGCCGATCAACAAGCGCTGGAACATCGAGGAACTTCTCTCCGCGCTCGCAGCCTATCCCAAGGTCTCCAATTCCGAACGGATCACCTTTGAATACGTGATGCTCAAGGACGTAAACGACAGCGACGAAGACGCACGCCGCCTGATCGACCACATCCGACGCCACCAGATCCCCGCCAAGATCAACCTGATCCCGTTCAACGAATGGCCCGGTGCGCCCTATCAACGGTCGTCCAACAACCGCATCCGCGCCTTTGCCGACATCATCTACAAGGCCGGCTATGCCAGTCCGATCCGGACCCCGCGCGGCGAAGACATCATGGCCGCCTGCGGACAATTGAAATCCGCCACCGAACGCGCCCGCAAATCACGCCGCCAGATCGAGGCCGAGGCCGGGCTCTGACCCATGTCGCTGCGCCGGCGCGATATCCTGATCGCCGCCGGGCTGGTCGGGGCGACCATCGCCCTGCCCCGCTTGGCAAATCTGTTCAGGCCCGAGTTCACCTTTGAACCGATCCCCGGCCTGCCCGGATTCCGGCGCATTTCCGGTCAGGCGCAGTCGAGCGCGCCGCCGGTCTTCAGCGGCATCGAACCTGTGGATGCCCGGGACATCCAGCGCCGCCGTGACGTCGCGAGTGACCCGTGTGGCGCGGCATTCGGATCGCAACGCTGGCCGGACGGGCATGTGCCGGTCGCGGTCTTTACCGATTACAACTGCCCCTATTGCCCGGCGCTGAGCGCAATCGTCATTGACCTGATCACCTCGGGCGCACCCGTTTCGGTCACGTGGCACGACCTGCCGGTGCTGGGTCCGCGCTCGGAGGCTGCGGCGCGGGCGGCGATTGCGGCAGATGCGCAAGGCCGCTATCTGCCCGTGCACGAACACCTGATGCGCGCGGTCCTGCGCCCGGGCTCACAGGCATTGCGCAGCCTGGCAGAGCGTTTCGACCTTGATGCCGACCGGTTCCTGCGGGACGAAGCCGGCCCCGAGACGCGGGAGCGCCTTGCACACAGCGACGCTGTGGCCAAGAGCTTCGGGATCTTCGGCACGCCATCCATGCTGGTCGGGCGCACGCTGGTCATCGGCCAGATCGATCGCGACCGGTTTGAATCTCTGATCGCGATCGAGCAGGAACTGGGCATGATGCCCTGTGGCTCGCCAGGCGGAGTCGGCGCCGGTTAGCGCCCGGGAATGCTGTCACGCGGCGGGGCGGGTTCCCAATTGTCGATGATCTTCACGGCCTCGCCGGCGGTCTCGACAAACGAGAACAGGTCGAGATCCTCCGCCGAGATGGTCCCCGCATCGGACAGGGCCTCCCAGTTGATCACCTTTTCCCAGAAGGCGCGGCCGAACAGCAGGAAGGGCACCCGCTCCATCCGGCCGGTCTGGATCAGGGTCAGCGACTCGAACATTTCATCGAGCGTTCCGAACCCGCCGGGAAACACGCAGATAGCCCGCGCGCGCATCAGGAAATGCATCTTGCGGATCGCGAAATAATGAAAGTTGAAGCTCAGTTCCGGGGTCACATAAGGGTTGGGTGCCTGTTCATGCGGCAACACGATGTTCAGACCGATGGACCGTCCGCCGGCCTCTGCCGCTCCGCGATTGCCCGCTTCCATCACGCCTGGGCCACCGCCGGTGACGACCACGTTCTCGCGCCCGCCGGTGCGAAGAGAGGTTTCGGTCATCAACCGGGCAAATTCCCGCGCCTCATCGTAGAAATGGGAAAGCTCCGCGAGCGTTTTCGTGCGTGCGCCGCCCTTGTTTTCCGGAGCGGGAATTCGCGCGCCGCCGAACATGACAATGGTGCTCTCGATGCCGTGCTCGTTCAGCAACAGGTCCGGCTTGAGCAACTCAAGCTGCAAGCGCACGGGGCGCAGTTCGTCGCGGCACAGGAAATCATCATCTGCAAATGCCAGCCGATAGGCCGGAGAGCGGGTCTGGGGCGTATCCGGCACATGTTCCGCAGTGTCGCGGTCGAGATGGGCGTCGCGAAACGGGCTCTGGCGGTCGTCGTTCATCGAGGTGATCCATGCTTGCGTGTTCCTTTCAGCCCTATAGGGTTCCGCGCGGCAAGACCAGCAAGAGGGCATGGAAATGGATTGGAAATCAGAGATTGACGCCGCGGCGGCCCGGATCGACGGGCATGTTGTCAGAACGCCGCTGCTGCAACTGGATGCTGCTGGCCTGCCGTTTTCGGTGCAACTCAAACTGGAACAGATGCAACATACCGGCAGCTTCAAGGCGCGGGGGGCATTCAACACATTGCTTGGCGAACCGGTTCCCGAGGCCGGCCTGGTCGCGGCGAGCGGGGGTAACCACGGGGCCGCCGTGGCCCATGCCGCCCATCGGCTCGGCCACGCCGCGCATATCTTCGTGCCGGAAATGGCCGGAGCGTCCAAGATTGCCCTGATCCGATCCACCGGAGCCGCACTGACCGTGGTGCCCGGCGACTATTCCAACGCCTTGCAGCTGGCACAGGATTATGAGGCAAGAACCGGGGCCAAACAGATCCACGCCTATGATGCCCCGGCCACGGTCGCGGGCCAGGGAACCTGTTTGCGCGAATGGGAGGCACAGGGTCTTGCAGCGGATACCGTCCTGATCGCCGTCGGCGGCGGCGGCCTGATTGCGGGGGCGCTCGCCTGGCTTGCCGGCAGGCGCAAGGTCGTTGCCGTCGAACCCGAAACCTCCTGCGCGCTGCACGCCGCACTCACCGCCGGGGAACCGACCGATGTCGAGGTCTCCGGCATTGCCGCAAATGCACTCGGGGCGCGGCGCATCGGGTCGATCTGTCTTGATCTCGCACAGGCACATCTCGGCGAGTCCGTCCTTGTCGACGACGATGCCATCCGCACCGCGCAACGCACCCTGTGGCAAAGCAGTCGCCAGCTCGTGGAACCCGCAGGCGCCACCGCACTTGCAGCGCTGATCTCGGGTGCCTATCGCCCCGAGCCTGGCGAAAAGGTTGCCGTGCTGGTTTGCGGCGGCAACATCGCCCCCGATCCGTTGCAGGAATAGCAGAATGGGCCTGATCCTCTATGCCTATCCGCCCAGCGTCTATTGCCAGATCGTTCGCATGGCGCTGCACCATCTGGAATTGACAGCGCAGATGATCGAGGTGGATCCGTTCACGGGCATCGGCGACAATCCGCATCCGTTCGGGCTTGTACCAACATTGCGCGATGATGAGTTCGAACTGTGGGAAACCTGCGCCATCCTGCGGTATCTCGATGCGCAATACGCGGGCGGTCGGCTGTCTCCCGCTTCCCCGCGTACGGTCGCGCGGATGGTGCAGGTCCAGAGCATCGCAGATTCGCAAGCCTACTGGCCGCTTGTCCGCATGGTGTTTGCCCAACGTGTCTTTGCGCCCCTGCACGGCGAGGCCCCGGATGAAACCCGTATCGCCGAGGGGATGACGCGTGCCGCACCGGTCCTGGGGGCGCTCGACGATATCGCGCGCGAGGGGCTGGTTCTCGCGCCTGGCAATGTCTCGCTCGCCGATATCCACCTCGCGCCGATACTCGGCTTTTTCAACGCGGCGCCCGAAGGTGCCGCCGCGCTCAACCGGTATCCCGCGCTGCATCGCTGGTTCGGTGAAATAGGCGCAAACCCCGCCTATCGCGAGACCTGTCCACCGCTGACACACGCCAAAAGCTGATACACCGCTTCGCGCGCATGGTTCACGTTGTTTGTCGTCGCGCGCCCCGCTATAGGGCAGTCAACGATTGATCACAGGAGACTCGTCCATGTCCAACGCGCAGCTGGAAACCGCCATCGAAGCCGCATGGGAAGCACGCGACACGATCACGCCCGCCACCACCGGCGAACAGCGCGAGGCCATCGAAGACACGCTGAACGCGCTTGACAGCGGCGCCCTGCGCGTGGCCGAGAAACAGGCCGACAACCGCTGGCACGTGAACCAGTGGGCGAAAAAGGCCGTGCTGCTCGGGTTCCGCATCAAGGATATGGAGCAACATGCCGGCGGCCCGCAGAATGGTGGCTGGTGGGACAAGGTCGACAGCAAATTCGCCGGATGGGGCGACAATCAGTGGAAGGCGGCAGGTTTTCGCGCCGTCCCCAACTGTGTCGTGCGCAAATCGGCCTATGTCGCGCCGGGCGTCGTCCTGATGCCGTCCTTTGTCAACCTCGGGGCCTATGTCGACGAGGGCACAATGGTCGATACCTGGGCGACGGTCGGTTCCTGTGCGCAGATCGGCAAGAACGTGCACCTGTCCGGCGGCGTCGGCATCGGCGGCGTTCTTGAACCCATGCAGGCCGGCCCGACCATCATCGAGGACAATTGCTTTATCGGCGCGCGCTCGGAAGTGGTCGAGGGCTGCATCGTGCGCGAAGGCTCGGTTCTGGGCATGGGCGTGTTCATCGGCCAGTCCACCAAGATCGTCGACCGCGAAACCGGCGAAGTGATGTATGGCGAGGTGCCGCCCTATTCCGTCGTGGTGGCCGGGTCGATGCCATCAAAGAACAACATCAATCTCTACTGCGCGGTCATCGTGAAACGGGTCGATGCGAAAACACGGTCGAAAACCGGCATCAACGAGCTTTTGCGTGACTGAGAAGCAGCAGAAAAAACCCTCGCGCCAGCAGGTCTATACCCTGCTGGTGCAGATCGGGCGCAAATCGGGCGACGGGCTGCCCGAAGAGGCCACCGGCGCGGCGCTGATGTGTTTCGCCAGCGGCGTCGACGAATCCGAGGCGGTGCGCGAAACCGTAGCGATCCTGAAGCAGGCGGACACCGCACCGCTCGACGTCACCGGCTATGGCACGCTTGCGGATCGCGAAGCGGCAGGGCACGAGATCGACGAGGACGAACGCGCCCTGATGCAGCGCGCCCTCGACGAGAACGCGGTGATCGTGGCGCAGATGACACCGTTTTTCGAAGACGAGACCTGATCAACCCGTCGTCCAGCCGCCATCGACCAGCAACGACGTGCCAGTGACCAGCCCGGAGGCATCCGACGCCAGGTACAGCGCGGCCCCCATGATATCTTCGATCTCTCCGACCCGGCCCAGCTTGATCTTGTCCCTGATCCACGCCGCGCGATCCGGCCGATCAAGAGTTACCCGGCTGAGCGGGGTACGGATGAACGTGGGAGCGATTGCGTTGATGCGGATGTTGTAGGGGCCCCACTCGATCGCCATCGCCTTGATCATCCCCTCAAGCCCCCATTTCGACGCGCAATACACCGTCCGGTCCATGCCGCCGACATGACCCATCTGGCTGGACAAATGAATGATCGATCCTCGCTTTCCCGCGTCTTTCAGCGCCCTCGCGACCCATGTCGACAGAAAGTAGGCGGACCGTAGGTTTACGTTCATCACCTGGTCAAAATCAGCAGGTTCCGTTTCGAACGCCGGTTTGGGCAGTGCCGCGCCGGCCGAATTCACCACGATGTCAAAGGAGCGAGCGTCAAGCGCGCTGGCCAGTTGATCCAGATCGCCCTGATCCAGTTGCAGGGCCTCGGCCGACCAGCCCCGCGCCGTCATCTCGTCAACCGTGGCGGCAAGACGCTTGATCCCGCGCGCCGCACAGACCACATGCGCACCGGCCTCGGCCAGCGCCACCGCACATCCCTGACCGATACCGGAAGACGCCCCGGTGACAAGCGCGGTCGTGCCCACAAGGTTGAAACTCGGCGGGGTCGGCAATGTCGTCATCAGGTATCATTCAGGTCCGGCTGCCCACGCATTTGCGTCGAAACACATGTTGTCTTCAACAGGTGATATTGTTCTTTGCTTTCGTGGCATACGGTCCTAGCGTGCGCGTCATGAGCAGCACCATCCATGACAGCAGCTATTCCTGGTTTCGACTCGGCATTACCCTGCTGATCGGCATGGTCGCCAATGCGGGCATGTGGGCGGTCGTGGTGGTGATGCCGGCGATCGAAACCGAATTCGGTGCGGGCCGCGCCGAGGCGTCGCTGCCCTATACGCTAACCATGGTGGGATTTGCGCTTGGCAACCTGCTGATCGGACGGGTGGTAGACCGGTTTGGCGTGACGCTCGCCCTGAACGGCGCGGCGGTCGGTATCGTGCTCGGTTATGGCCTGGCCGCGCTGGCCCCCAACATGGTCACGCTGTCGCTGGCGCATCTCGTTCTCGGACTTGGAACCGCCGTCGGGTTCGGGCCGCTGATCGCCGATATTTCGCACTGGTTTCTGAAGCGGCGCGGTATTGCGGTGGCGTTGGCGGCAAGCGGCAACTATCTCTCCGGGGCGATCTGGCCGACAATGCTGGCCGACGTTCTTGCCGAGAGCGGATGGCGACAGGTTTATCTGACGCTGGCCATCGTGACGGTCGCGGCTGTTGTGCCACTGTCCATGCTCTTGCGCCGTCGCCTGCCGGAAGAGGCCCATGTCGCCGCCGAGGCCGCGTCGGCGCTGCGCGCGCGCAGCGTCGGTCTCAGCCCCCGCACCTTGCAATACATACTCGGGTTCGCAGGCATCGCCTGTTGCGTGGCAATGTCGATGCCACAGGTTCACATCGTCGCCTATTGCGTCGGGCTGGGCTATGGTCCCGCAGTCGGGGCGGAGATGCTGTCGCTCATGCTCCTCGGTGGTGTCGTCAGCCGGGTGATTTCCGGGCTCGTCGCGGATCGGCTGGGCGGGGTCATGACCTTGTTGATCGGCTCGGTCCTGCAATGCGTCGCGCTGTTCCTCTATCTGCCCTATGACGGGATGGTGTCGCTCTACATCGTCAGCACGGTGTTCGGGCTCGCGCAGGGCGGCATCGTCCCGAGCTATGCGCTGGTGGTGCGCGAGTACATGCCCGCCAAGGAGGCCGGTGGCCGGGTCGGTTTCGTGATGATGATGACGATCATCGGCATGGCCCTGGGCGGCTGGATGTCGGGATGGCTCTATGACCTGACTGGCAGCTACCAGATCGCATTCTTGAACGGCATCGTCTGGAACGGATTCAATATCGCGATCATGCTGATGCTGCTGATGCGATCACGCCCGCGCACGGGCCGCGCTGTCGCAACCGGATGACCCCCGGCATCAGGTCGGGGCCTGCCCTCCGGCGCGTTCGCGGGCAAGGCGCATCTGTTTCTGGCGCTCGCGAAACCGGTTCTTGTCGCTCTCCGAGGTTTCAGAAACGCAATGATGGCACGAAACGCCTGCCTCGTATTCCGGGCGCGCCCTGTCTTCGGGGAGGATCGGGCGGCGACATCCGTGACAAAGCTCATGCGGACCCTCTTTCAGCCCGTGTTCGACGCTGACCCGGTTATCGAAAACGAAACACGCGCCATTCCAGGCGCTGTCGGCTGCCGGAACCTCTTCGAGATATTTCAGGATCCCGCCCCTGAGGTGATAGACATCCTCGACTCCCTGTCCCAGCAGGTAGTTCGTCGATTTCTCGCACCTGATCCCGCCAGTGCAGAACATGGCGATGCGCTTGTTGTGGAACCGGTGCTTGTTTGCTTCCCACCAGGCGGGGAATTCGCCAAACGACCGGGTGCGGGGATCGACCGCGCCCTCGAATGTTCCGATCGCCACCTCGTAATCGTTGCGCGTATCGATCACGGCGACATCAGGATTGCGGATCAGATCATTCCAGTCGGCCGGATCAACATAATGCCCGACCCGCGCCCTGGGGTCGATATCCGGCTGACCCATCGTGACGATCTCTTTCTTGAGCCGCACCTTCATGCGTCCGAACGGCGGCTCGTCACTGGTGGCTTCCTTCCATTCGAGATCGGTACAGCCGGGCAATGATCGCACATGCGCCAGAACCGCGTCGATCCCCGCGCGTGGTCCGGCAATGGTTCCGTTGATCCCCTCGGCAGCGAGCAGCAACGTACCGGTAACGCCCTGATCCCGGCACAGGGCCAGCAACGCGGGCTTTAGCGCGGCAGGGTCGGCAAACCGGGTGAAATGATAGAGCGCGGCGATGGTATACATGCGCCGCCAATTAGCCCCGCTTCCCGTGCGGCGCAAGGGCTCGCATTGACGCGGCCCGGCCCTCCGCATACCCATGATGCAGGATGAAGGAGACATGACATGCCCCGCGCCCTTATCGTGATCGACGTACAAAACGATTTCTGCCCCGGCGGCGCACTCGCCGTGCCGGGTGGCGACGAGATCGTGGGCGGGATCAACCGGCTTATGGTCGATTTTCCGGCAGTGATCCTGACCCAGGACTGGCATCCGGCGCGGCATTCGTCGTTTGCCTCGTCACACGCGGGGAAAAAACTCTATGACACGACCGAAATGCCCTATGGCGCGCAGGTCCTGTGGCCCGATCACTGCATCCAGGGAACCACGGGCGCGAAACTTCATGCCGATCTCAACACCGACCGCGCCGACATGATCATCCGCAAGGGCTACAACCCCGCGATCGACAGCTATTCCGCGTTCTTCGAGAATGACCGGACGACACCCACTGGGCTTGAGGGCTATCTGCGCACGCGCGGGATCAGCGACCTGACCATGGTTGGTCTCGCCACCGATTTCTGCGTGAGTTTTTCGGCGCTGGACGCGGCGAGGCTGGGCTTTGCCGTGACGGTTCGGACCGACTTCTGCCGCGCCATCGACCTCGACGGCTCGCTCGCCACCGCTCTGGACGGTATGAAGGACGCCGGGGTCACGCTCGCCTGACCGCCCGTCAGCTTGCCGGGGGGCGGCGCGGTGGTTGCCGCGATATCTGAACCGCGAAAATGGCCAGTGTCACGATCAGCACGCCGACGACATCCATCGGCCCAAGCATCTCTCCCAGCAGGATCGCCGCGATTGCGACGCCAAAAACCGGATTGAGAAAGTGAAAGGTCGCGGCCCGCACCGGCCCGACACGATCCAGCAGCATGAACCAGATCAGCGTCGCGGCCAGCCCCGGTACCAGCGTGGTGTAAAGAAACGCCAGCACAAGAGGCGTTGTCAGGTTGACGCGGATATCCTCGAACGCCAGCGACGCCACCACAAGACAGGCCGCACCGACGAACATCTGCAACCCGACAACCATCATGAAATTGCCGCCCGACGTGGCACCGCGCACGGCCAGTGTCGCGAATGTCAGGGCGAGCACACCGATGATGCACAGCGCCAGACCGTACAGATCGACACCCGCGGTAATGCGCGACCCCATGATCAGCGCCACCCCCAGGATCCCGGCAATCAGCCCGAAGATCCCCAGCGGACGCATTTTCTCGCCCAGCAAGAGCCAACTGGCAATCGCCAGCAGCAGCGGCATGGCCGAGGCGATGATCGCCGCAACGCTGGCCTCGACCGTCTGCATCGCGACAAAGTTCAGTCCTAGATACAGCGCGTTCTGACATACACCGAACAGGATCGTCGCATACCATTGTTTCCGGGTCAGGCGGAACCGCTGCCCCATCAGCAGGGCAATTGCGATCCCGATAATGCCCGACAGCAGGAATCGCATCGCGAGCGAAAACAATGGCGATGCGTCCACCACGATAATGCGTGCCGAGGTGAAGGCCGAAGACCACATGAAGGCAAAGGCAAGACCCATCAGGACCGAGCGTAAATCCATCATCGGTGCGGCACCTTTCCCCTGGATTTCTGCGGACCCACCGGGCTGGATCGGAGTGTATGCCTGCAGCCGGCGCGACCGGCGTCCGAACACTGGCCCCTGCGGATTTCAGACGAGCAGCAGGCTGTCACGAACCGAGATGTCCCTTCGGCCCCGAACACCGCGACGGCCCGGCCTCCGGGTGGTCACCATACCGGGGCGCGCGTTCCCCGGAGTTCTCCGCGCGTCGGATCACGCCGCAGATCCCTGTTGCCTGTGCCATATTGAGTGTCCTTCCGCCACGCCAACCAAAAAAGGGCCGCCACGGGCGACCCTTTCGGAAATCCCGGTATGATGCAAGATCAGCCGTTGACGCTGTCTTTCAGCGCCTTGGCGATGGTCATCTTGACAACCTTGTCCGCCTCTTTCTTGAACTGTTCGCCGGTCGCGGGGTTGCGGACCATACGCTCGGGGCGTTCGCGGCAATAGATCTTGCCAACGCCGGGCAGGGTCACGGCGCCGCCGTTCGACACTTCGCGCGTAATCAGTCCGGTGAGCGCATCCAGTGCGGCGCTCGCGGATTTCTTGTCGGTGTCCATATCCTCGGCCAGCGCGGCGACGAGTTGGGTTTTGGTCATCGGCTTCGACATTGTTTTTGCTCTCCTTCGTCTGCCCGATTTCTTGGGCCTCATCCCGCTTGTTTAACGGTATATTGTGTATAAACACAACGAATAGTGGGGCCTGACAAGCCAAAATGTGCTGGTTTTCGTTGTTTTTGGCCAAATTTGACCCGTCAGAGGAAGGCGGTTTCGTCAAATGACCGCAATTTCCGGCTATGCAGCCTTTCAAGCGGCATGTTCCTCAGGGATTCCATCGCCCGGATTCCGATGCTCAGGTGGCGCGACACCTGTGTATTATAGAAATCCGACGCCATTCCCGGCAGTTTCAGCTCTCCGTGCAGCGGCTTGTCGGACACGCACAGCAGCGTGCCATAGGGCACCCGGAAGCGATAGCCGTTCGCGGCGATTGTCGCGCTTTCCATATCCAGCGCGATGGATCTGCTCTGGCTGAGACGCTGCACCGGACCGGACTGATCGCGCAGTTCCCAGTTGCGATTGTCGATGGTCGCGACCGTACCCGTTCGCATGATCCGCTTGAGGTCGAAACCGTCCAGCTCGGTCACCTCGGCCACCGCTTGTTCCAGCGCGATCTGGATCTCGGCCAGAGCCGGGATCGGGGTCCAGACCGGCAGATCGTCGTCAAGCACGTGATCCTCGCGCAGATAGGCATGGGCCAGCACGAAATCGCCCAGCGCCTGGCTGTTGCGCAACCCGGCGCAATGTCCGACCATGAGCCATGCATGCGGCCGCAATACCGCGATGTGATCCGTTGCGGTCTTGGCGTTCGAAGGACCAACCCCGATATTTACCAGAGTTATGCCCGAGCCGTCCTTGCGCTTCAGGTGATAGGTCGGCATTTGCGGCAGTTTCAGCGGCTGTTCGATCGGCGCCTTCGGATCGGTGATTTCGACATTATGCGTCGAAACAAAGCTGCAATAGCCGCTCTCGGGATCAGCGAGCTGTGTCCGGGCATAGGCTTCGAATTCGGACACATAGATCTGGTAGTTGGTAAACAGAACGTGGTTCTGGAAATGCTCGGGATTCGTGGCCGTGTAATGCGACAACCGCGCCAGAGAATAATCGATACGCTGCGCGGTGAACAACGCCAGAGGTCCGGTGCCATTCGCCGCGACATGGGTGCCGTTGACGATGTCGTCGTTGGTCGTCGACAGGTCCGGCACGTCAAACACATCGCGCAGGATGAAATCCGCAGCGCCCTGCTGGGGCACTGTCAAGCTGGCGTCGTCTGCAACCGCGAAATGAACCGGCATTGGCGTGTCGGATGTTCCGATGGTCACCGGAAGATCATGATTTCGGATCAGGAGGCCGATCTGCTGAATCAGGTAATGGCTGAACAGGTCCGGGCGGGTGATTGTCGTGGCATAGGTTCCCGGGGCCGCGATATGCCCGAAACTGAGCCGTGTATCGACCTGCGCATAGCTTGAGGTCGTGATCCTCACCTCGGGATAGTAGGCGCGGATGCGATGGGCAGGCGCGCCATCGCGCATCGCCGCACGAAACCGTTCCGTCAGAAAGCCCGTCGCCTCGGTATAAAGCTCGCACAGGCGCGCGACCGCTTCTCTGGCGTCGCTGTAGTCGCGAGGCTCCACGGGATCGGGCGTCACGATGTCATTCACGCGTGGGTCTCCAGCACGTCGATCTGTTCGAATTTGCGCACGTCCACGAGGCCCAGATCAGAGATGCGCAGTTCGGGGATCACCACCAGCGCCAGCAGCGAATGCTGCATATACGCGTTGTTGAGATCGCAACCGCAATCGCGCATCGCCTGCATCATGCGTTCGGCATCCCGTGCGACCTGCCGCGCGGGGCTGTCCGACATCAGACCGGCGATTGGCAGCTTGACCAGCGCCAGTTCCGTGTCGTCGCGAAACACGGTAATCCCACCGCCGACCTCGGCCAGACGGTTCGCCGCCAGCGCCATCTGCGCCCTGTCGGTGCCGACAACGATCATATGGTGGCTGTCATGCGCCACCGTCGACGCCATCGCCATGCGCCCGCGATAGCCAAAGCCCGAAACGAAGCCGTTTACCACGCCACCGGTCGCGCGGTGCCGCTCGACCAACGCGATCTGGCACACCGCGCCCTCGCCTTCGACCACGCCATCCCGCACTGGCAGATCCTCTTGCAGCGCTTTGGTCGGGGCCTGATTCTCGACCACACCGATAACATTCGCCCGCGCATGATTTGCCCCTTCCGGTGCGGCGATCTCAAAATCCGCCGCACTCAGCCGATGCCCGAGATGTACCGTGTTGCGCGCCGTTTCGGGCCAATCGTAATGCGGACAATCGACAAGGCAGACACCGTCCCGGGCGACAATCTGCCCGCGCGCGATGACGAGTTCGATCGGCAATTCGGACAGGTCCGAACTCAGGAGAATATCGGCCCGTCGCCCGGGTGTGATCGAGCCAATCTCGCGTTCGAGTCCGAAATGGCTCGCCGTGTTCAGTGTGGCCATCTGCAACGCAATCACCGGATCGCAGCCACAGGCAATCGCGTGCCGCACCACCCGGTTCATGTGGCCCTCGTTGACCAGAGTGCCGGAATGACAATCGTCGGTGCAAAGGATAAAGCTGCGCGGGTCCAGTCCCTTTCGGGTGATCGCGGTGATCTGTTTTTCAACATCATACCACGCACTGCCCAGCCGCATCATCGACCGCATGCCCTGGCGCACGCGCGCAATCGCATCGGCCTCGCAGGTGCCTTCGTGGTCATCAGCCGGACCGCCTGCGACGTAGGCCGCGAAATCGGCACCCAGATCGGGCGAGGCGTAATGCCCGCCCACGGTCTTGCCCGCGCGTTGCGTCGCGGCGATTTCGGCGAGCATCGCGGGGTCTGCATTGGCGACCCCCGGAAAGTTCATCATCTCGCCCAACCCGATGATCCCGGGCCATTGCATCGCCTCTGCGACATCCTCGGGCGAAATCGCGTGACCGGTGGTCTCGAGCCCCGGTGCAGACGGCGCGCAGGATGGCATCTGGGTAAAGATGTTCACCGGCTGCATCAGCGCCTCGTCATGCATCATGCGCACCCCCGCAAGGCCCAGCACATTGGCGATCTCGTGGGGATCCGTGAACATGCTGGTGGTGCCGTGCGGAATCACCGCGCGCGAGAATTCGGCCGGGGTCAACATGCCGCTTTCGATATGCATATGGGCATCGCACAGGCCGGGAAGCATGTAACGCCCCCGCGCCTCGATCACCTCTGTGCCGGCCCCGATGCAATAGCTGGCATCCGGCCCGACATAGGCAATGCGGCCGCGGGTGATGGCAATGTCATGATCGGGCAAGAGTTCGCGGCTGTGCACGTTGACCCAGATGCCGCCGCGAATGACGGTCTCGGCGGGGGCACGGCCGGCGGCGACGGCAATGAGTTCGGCGGCCACATCCGGCCAGGAAGGAAACGGGGTCTGCATCATGGCGCAATTGTCCCGATTGCCCCGGCGGGCGCAACCCCTGAGCACACTTATCCGGCGCGGAACCGGCTCACCGTCAAAGCGACCCGCCGACTTTCGGCACGCCTCTTAGAGCGCCACCGATTTCAACCTGTTGTAGTGTTTCAGCGCGACGTCGTAGACGCCTTTCAGATGTTCGGGCACATGCGGCAACGGCCCTTCGGCGGCGGCAAAGCCGGTGCTCTTCCAGACCGACCCGTACCAATGCGGGGCCCAGGCTCCATCTTCGGGATGCCCGCCGCTCGGCCATGACAGCATTCTGGGCGTGAACGGCAGACCGATTGCTTTGCACAAGCGTCGCAGCATCCTGTCCGGATCCTTGCGGATGTCGGTGCTGTCGATCACCACCGGGCTGCCCTGCCATCTGTTCACCTCGTCGAACAGTTCGGCCTGCTGGACAAAGCCGATGTCATCGAGTGTCGGATCCTCACGCTTGGCGGCATAGCTCGCGATGACCCGTGCGGGATGCCGTATCAGAAAGACGTTGACCATGCCGCGCATCCAGTCGCGCGACACACCGGGCACCATGTGATGAGTCATGTGCTTCTGGTAGTAATGGGGCATGTCGCGGGGGATGGCGCCGGTGATCGCCTTGATCACCTCGCGGGAGTCGGTGGATTGCGCCCTGAGAATTGCGTCGCGCATGGGGTGATCCAGCCCGGTTTCCTCAAGATAGGCGGCATAGAACGGTTCATCCACGACGGCACAATCGCCACGCGCACCGAACGAATACATCATCGCCGTCGACAGGTTGCGCGGCCCCGACCACATCGCGATCCGCATCAGGCGCACTCCTTTTCAATCAAGCCCTTGTACAGGGCTCGGATCCGTTTGGTCACGGGGCCAAGCTGTCCATCGCCGATTGTCCGGCCGTCAATCGACCCGACGGGCGTCTGCGCTCCGAAGGTGCCCGTCAGAAACGCCTCGTCCGCCCCGTAGGTGTCAACAAGGCTGTAATTGCGTTCGTGCACGGGAATGCCATCGGCACGGCACAGGTCGATCACCTTCTGCCGGGTAATCCCGTTCATGCAGTAGTCTCCGGTGCTGGTCCAAACCTCGCCCTTGCGAACGATAAAGAAGTTGCAGGCATTGGTCGTGTTCACGAACCCGTTGACGTCCAGCATGAGAGCTTCGTCCGCCCCTGCCTTTTCCGCCGCGATACAGGCCAGGATGCAGTTCAGCTTGGAATGGCTGTTCAGCTTGGGATCCTGCGTCATCGGCAGTCCGCGCAGGTGCGGTACGGTTGCGAGGCGGATGGGCCGGGGCAGTTGCGGGCGTGAATGTTCCATGATGATCACCACAGTCGGCCCCGATCTGCTCAGCGATGGATGCTGAAACGGGCGCATCTTGATCCCGCGCGTCACCATCAGGCGCGCATGTGTATCGGTCTGCATGCCATTGGCCTGCTGTGTCTCGCGCAACGCGGCGATCACCCCGTCCCGGTCCATGCCGATATCGAGGTCAATTGCCTTGGCCGCCTCGAACAGACGGTCCATATGTTCGTCGAGAAACGCCCACGTCCCCTGATAGAGTCGCAACCCTTCCCAAACCCCGTCACCCAGCATGAAACCGCTGTCATAGACGCTGACGGTGGCCTGTGCCCTGGGCTTCAGTTCCCCGTCTACGTAAATCAGAATATTCTCATTCCGGGCGTCATTCTCGGCCTGATGGGTCGACATTTTTTCCGTCATCATACTCTCCCGAACCGCCATGCTGCGGTGCATGGCGGTCACCTTGCGTCACCACGGCGTGACTTTTCATGTCATCGTCTTGCCCCGTCTCGGGCGACAAGACAACCTGTGCCGAGAAGGAGAGTGCAATGACGGCATTGAACAGATTCAAACCGATTCTTCTCGCCATCCTGATCGCGGCGGCGTTCTGGATCAAAGGGCAAGGCGCGAATGCCGCCGAACCACAGACCCTGACCGTGGCGGGGGGCTGTTTCTGGTGTGTCGAAGCCGATTTCGAAAAGGTGAATGGCGTATTGGGGGCGGTGTCGGGTTTCACGGGCGGGACAACTGCCAACCCGACCTACAAGCAGGTGACCCGTGGCGGAACCGGACATTACGAGGCGGTCCAGATCAGTTTTGATCCGGATGTCATCAGCCGGAAGACCTTGCTCGCGATGTTCCTGCGGTCGGTGGACCCGACCGACGCGGGCGGGCAGTTCTGTGATCGTGGCGACAGTTACAGAACCGCAATTTTCGTCTCTGGCCAGGCGGAAAAGGCGCTGGCCAAGGCGGCAATCGACGATGCCGAAGCCGAATTGGGCCAACCGATCGTCACACCGGTGCTTTCCGCCGGCCCCTTTTATCCGGCAGAAGCCTATCATCAGGATTATTACAAGGGGAATTCGCTGGTCCTGACGCGGGCCGGGCCCAAGACTCAGGCCAAGGCCTACAAGTTCTACCGTGACTCCTGTGGTCGCGATGCGCGCGTCAAGGCACTCTGGGGCAAGGCGATGGGCTAGCGGGGCAACACGCCCTGCTCAGCCGCCCATCAACATCGTCCACCAGATCTTGCCGCTGGCGTCCTGATGCCACGAAAAGCCAAGGTCTCGCGCGCGCGGGTCCATGATCACTTCGCGGGTCCCCGCGACTTCCATCCACGCCGCCAGGGTTTCCAACTCGGTCTCGTAGGTTTCCGAGATGTTTTCACCCAGCAACGTGCCGGGATAGCCGGCGCGTTGCGCGCGGTCGATGGGTGACGATCCGTCAGACCCGAAATGCCAGGGCCGGTTCTGCACCGACATGTCGCGCGAGTGGGTGGCGGCCGCAGCATTCAGCTCAGAATTGAGCTGTACCGGTCCGGCACCGGCTGCGGAGCGCAGGGCGTTGACCGAATCAAGCACGCGAAACTGGATGTCCGCCTTCTGGCTGTTGCGGATCTTGTAGACCTTGGGCAGGGGCAGGCCGTCTGCGCCAATGCGGCCGGACGTGTTGGGCGCGTCACACGCAGAGAGCACCAACAAACCGGTCAACAAAAGAGAAACAATGCGTATCATGGACTATTCCGACGTCTGAGTTCCACTGCAATTACCCCGAAGAGCGGCCATGCGCAAACTGACACTGCCCGACTCTGGGGTCCGCGCACCGATTGATTTGCGACTGAGGCATTCTGGCCATATGATTCGTACGATTCGGTATGTCGACGTTACGCAGGTGATGATCATGAAATACAAGCAAAATACGAATCAGACACGCCGCAGCTTCCTGGCTACGGGCATCGCCTTTGCCGGTGCGCCACTTTTCGCTCAAGAAGACGTGCAAGAGTACGATCCCTTGCGGCCGCCGCCGGAACCGGAAGCGCCGGTTCGCCGGAATATCTCGAGTTTTCGCACGATCGACTGGCGACCTCATTTCAGTTCGCTCAGAAACGGGGCGATCCTGGTCGACACGCGCTCGCGGGCGTTGCACTTCTGGTCAGAAGATCAAACGATCTACAAGCTGTTTCCCTCCAGCGTTCCCCTGACCGAAGAGATGACGCGCCGTGGACGCACCAGCGTCGTGCGCAAGGTTGTCGGTCCGGGCTGGAGTCCGACCCCTTCCATGCGAAAACGGAACCCGGAATGGCCGGCCTATATTCCGCCGGGTCCGGATAATCCGCTGGGAACGCATGCCTTGTACCTGAGTTGGAAATACTACCGAATCCACGGCACCCACGACACGCGCAAAATCGGGCGCCAATCGTCGAACGGCTGCATCGGTCTCTACAACAACCACATTGAAGAGTTGTTCGGAATGACCAAGGTGGGCACACAAGTGTTGCTAATTTGACGACATTGGCTTGTTCGTGGGGCTCATCCCTCAAACAACAGTTTGCAATCGATGCACATTGCTGCATAGAAAAAAACACGAGGTAAGTCATGGTGCGCGGTTCGTTCAAGTGAACCGTGCCAACTCTGGAGGTTAATATGAAGAAACTCGTTCTCGCCGCTGCACTGGCTGCTGCTGCTTCGACCGCAACTGCTGGCAACCTGGCAGAGCCCGTCGTGGAAGCACCGGTTATCGTTGAAGAAACCACCAGCTCTTCCAGCGGCATCTGGCTGCCGCTGCTGCTGCTGGTTCTGGTTGGCGCAGCTGTCGCTTCCAGCTAATCACTGGTATCGGATCGGGAAAAGGCGGTGGTCTCCACCGCCTTTTTTCGTTGCCCAAACGGATTTGCCTCAGTCGATCCAGCCTGACAGATTCCGTTCTATGACACCGGCCAGCGCCGCGATATGCGCGTCATCGTCATTCAGGCAGGGGATATAGGTAAAGCTCTCTCCGCCCGCCTCGATAAAGCTGTCGCGGATTTCCTCGTTGATCTCTTCCAGCGTTTCGATGCAATCCGCCGAGAACGCCGGAGCGCAGATGGCGATGTTCTTCTTGCCGTTGCGCGCCAGACGCGCAACCTCGTCCACCGTATAGGGTTTCAACCACTCTTCCGGTCCAAAGCGGGATTGGAATGTCGTGGTGATGTCCTCCGCATCCCATCCCAACCGCTCTTTCAACAGGCGCGTGGTCTTCTGGCACTGGCAATGATACGGGTCTCCCTCGGTCAGATACCGCTCCGGAACCCCGTGATAGGAACAGACCAGCAGATCGGGGCGCCGCTCCAGTTCCGAATAGGAGCGCTCGACCGACTGGGCCAGGGCATCTATATATGCCGGCTCGTCGAAATAGGGCGCGACCGTGCGCGTGACGGGCTGCCACTTCTCCTCCATCAACACGCGAAAGAACGCATCATTTGCGGTCGCCGACGTCGCCCCCGCGTATTGCGGATAAAGCGGAAAGAACAGGATTTTGCGACATCCTGCCTCGATCATCGAACGCACCCGTGACCGGGTGGACGGATTGCCATAGCGCATGCAGAAATCGACCATCACCCGGTCGCCATATCGCTTGCTCATCGCTTGGGAAATCTTGGCGGTCTGGTCCTTGGTGATCGTCATGAGCGGGCTTTCCCCGGCCTCTTCGTTCCAGATCGACTTATAGGCCGCTCCGCTGGAAAACGGGCGCTTGGACAGGATAACGAGTTGCAACAGCGGTTGCCACTTCCAGGACGGATAGTCGATCACGCGCTTGTCCGACAGAAACTCGCTCAGATAGCGCCGCATCGACCAATAATCGTAGTTGTCGGGCGTTCCGAGATTTGCCAGCAAGACGCCTATTTTCTCGGCCGGTATGTCCGGGTGATCTGACGGGGCGTGCGCGGGACGGCTGGTTGTGTCAAGCATGGCTTATCCTGGTGGCAGGGGTTTCAGTGCAGATAACCGCTTTTGCCTTCAGGTCAATCGGACAGTTTGGATTCCTTCGACCCCAAGGCATCCGCCAGTCGCGTCCGCGCCGATCCGGGCCTCAGCGGTTTCGGTTGGCTGTCGTCCGGCGACCAGCCCGTGAGGCAGATCAGTTCGAACGTCGCCGGCAGATACCCGTCCTCGGTTGCAAACTCATCGCGGTAGAGCGCCTGCGCCATCTTGAATACGCCGGGTGCCGTCGCGCGGCGCAAACGCGTGGTAAGGGCGTTGCTCTCACCCATATCGCGCAGGTCATGCATGAGATGGGTCAGACTGCGATATTTTGCAACCGACACCTGGCTGTCCGCAACCGGAAGGTTGAGGCCCGCCCGCTGCAACAATCCGCCGGCTTCGCGGATTTCCGCCATCGGCGAAACCCGCGGTGAAATTCCCCCTGACGCGCGGCTTTCCGCATCGGTCAGGACCGCACGCAATTCGTGCAGCGTGCGCCCGCCGAGCAAGACCCCCAGAAATAGCCCGTCAGGCAACAGCGCGCGCCGGCACTGGATGACCTGCCCGACCGGATCGTTTGCCCAGTGCAGACACATCGCGTGAATGACCAGATCATGCGCCCCGGCAGTCAGGTCCAGTGTCTCGCTATCGGTGACCAGTTTGGCCCGGGGGAAATTCGCCTGCCAGATTTCGGGAAAACCGGCCACGATCGCGACGGATTTAAAGGTCCTGTTAACCAGCGACAGGCGATCCTTCACCTCGTCCACGGCAAGCTGTTGCAGGAAAAGATCGTCCGGGCGCGCCCGGCGACGATGCCGCAGCAATGCGGCGCGATCGAATATCTGGGGGGCATGAGTCATGGGCGGAACCTAGTTGGATGTTGGCGAGGATTCAAACGGCGGTATCGCTCTTGTATCCAGCGCGTTGCCTCGGCTGTGGCGCATTGGTCGAAAGCGACTTTGGCCTGTGCGGGTCCTGTTGGCGGGAAACCTCGTTTGTCGGTGGTACGGTGTGCGAGTCCTGCGGGGTCGCCTTGCCCGGGGCGCATGATGGTCACCGGCTTGAATGTGACGATTGCATGGATCATCCGCATCCGTGGTCACATGGTCGTGCCGCGTTGGTTTACGAAGGCCGCGCGCGACAGATGATCCTCGCTCTGAAACACGGCGACCGCCCGGAGATCGCGCGGCCCGCAGGCCGCTGGATGGCACATGCGGCGCGCGCAATCCTGCGCCCGGGCATGATTGCGGTTCCTGTTCCGCTGCACTGGTCACGCTTTGTGAAGCGTCGCTACAACCAGTCCGCTCTGCTCGCCCAGTCGGTCGCGCGTGAGCTGGAGATCGACGTTGTGCCGGACATGCTCCAGCGGATCAAACGAACTCCGATGCTCGAAGGAAAATCACCGGCGCAGAGATTCGAAACACTTGCAAACGCAATCCGCGTCCACCCGAATCGCGCCGCGCAACTGCCGGGCCGTCCGGTTCTGCTGGTGGATGACGTCATGACAACCGGTGCCACATTGGGTGCCTGCGCGCGGGTTTGCATGGCAAACGGCGCAGAGGATGTGCGGGTTCTGACACTGGCACGAGTTGCAAAGGATGCTTAGATCATCGAAAACATGTTCACATATTCGAGGTGTCCGAATGCAACCGGTCGAAATTTATACATCGCCACTTTGCGGGTATTGCCACGCAGCCAAGCGCTTGCTTGATCAGAAAGGCGTGGATTTCTCGGAAATCGATGTGCTCGCCAATCCTGATCGCAAACCCGAGATGATCCAGCGTGCGCAGGGCGGACGCACCGTGCCCCAGATCTTCATCGGCGATCTGCATGTCGGTGGATGCGACGACCTGTTTGCGCTGGAACGGGCGGGCAAGCTCGACGCTTTGCTCGGCAGCTCATGAGGGTCGCGCTCGTTCAGCTCAATTGCTCCGACGATCCACAGGAGAATCTGGCGCGCACCCGCGACTACGTGACCCAAGCCGCCGATGCCGGCGCGGGTTTCGTGCTGACACCGGAAGTGACAAACTGTGTTTCGACAAGCCGCAGTCACCAGAACGCGGTACTGTCGACCGAAGAAGACGACAAAACACTTGCCGCGCTGCGCGTTCAGGCCAAAGAGCAGAAGATCTGGCTGCTGATCGGTTCGCTGGGTCTCAAGACACGGGATCCCGATGGCCGCTTTGCCAACAGGTCCTTTCTGATCGATCCGGACGGAGAAATCAGGGCGCGCTACGACAAGATCCATATGTTCGACGTTCAGGTCACTCCGGAAGAGACCTATCGCGAATCTGACGGCTATCGCCCCGGAAACAGGGCCACAGTTGCCGACACGCCGTTTGGCAAAGTGGGGATGACTGTCTGCTACGATATCAGGTTCCCGTACCTCTATCGTGCGCTGGCGCAGGCGGGCGCTCGGATACTGACCGTTCCGGCGGCGTTTTCCCATGTCACCGGCGCAGCGCATTGGCACAGTCTCCTGCGGGCGCGGGCAATTGAAAATGGATGCTATGTGCTGGCGCCGGCGCAAACCGGTGAACATCAGAGCAGCACCGGCAAGTCACGCCAGACCTTCGGGCACAGTCTCGCCGTTTCGCCCTGGGGCGAGGTGCTGCTCGACGCGGGGACCGATCCCGGTGTGTTCACGTTCGACATGGAGGAAGCGGCTGTCGACAAAGCCCGGCGCAAAGTGCCCTCGCTGACCCATGACCGCGCATTCGAGGGCCCATTGTGATGCTTGGCTCATGAGCGATGAAACCAATGCCCTCGCGGTCACGTTGTTCAGCGAGATACTCGCCGCAGATCAGCTGCTGCGCAGTCGTCTGAGCAAGGTGTTGCCCAAGGGCATGGAGATCTCGCATTTCTCGGTCCTCAACCACCTCGCGGTCATCGGCAACGAAAGAACCCCAGCGCAACTGGCCGATACGTTCCACGTCACGCGCGGCGCCATGACCAACACGCTGGGCAAGCTCGAATTTGCCGGATATGTGCATATCCGCCCCGATTGGGATGACGCGCGACGCAAACTGGTCGCCATCAGCCCTGCGGGCCAGCAAGCCCGCGCGCAGGCGATTTCGGCGCTGACACCTGTCATCAATCAGGTTGTCGGTGAGTTGGGAACGGGAAAGGTGCGCGCCGTTCTGCCGGTTTTGCGTGATCTGCGGATGCGGCTTGAGACGCGGGACTGAGATTTCGGGCGTATTCGCTGTGATATTTTTGTCGTTTTGATGAAGATTTCACAACAGTTTTGTGACTGAACGAAACATAGACCAAAATATTAATGATTTGACGGCAAATTTTTCATATCGTTTATCACGTTGTTTTGGGAGGAAACGGGATGCTTCGTACAATTCTCATCGGCACATGTGTATTGATTCAGGGCACTTTTGTTCGGGCACTTCCGGATGGCCGCATAGCGGTCCGGGTCGGGTCGAACGAATTCATGGGCAAGCCGGTCAACCCGGCCAGCTGATCCCCCATCAGGGACAAAGCAAAACGGCGCGCTGTGAACCAGCGCGCCGTTTGTGTTTTCAGAGTATCGTCGCGATCAGTCCAGCGAACGGGTCACTTCTTCACGCTCAAAGATCTCGATCACGTCCGCTGGCCGGATGTCATCGTAATTCTCGAACGCCATGCCACACTCCTGTCCGGACTGGACTTCGGCAACCTCGTCCTTGAAACGCTTGAGCGTTTTCAGAGTGCCTTCGTGAATGACCACGTTGTCACGCAGCAGGCGCACCCCGGCACTGCGGCGGGCAACGCCTTCGGTCACAAGACAACCAGCCACCTTGCCGACGCCCGTTACCTTGAACACTTCCTTGATCTCGGCGTAGCCGATGAACTTTTCGCGGATCTCGGCGCTCAGCAAGCCGCTCGCCGCCGCTTTGACATCATCGACGAGGTCGTAGATCACCGAGTAATAGCGAAGCTCGACACCCTTCTGGTTCGCGGTGTTCCGCGCACTCGCGTTGGCACGGACGTTAAAGCCCATGATCGGTGCGTTGCTGGCCTCTGCAAGGCCCACATCTGTTTCGGTGATGGCACCGACGCCCGAATGCAGAACGCGCACGCGCACCTCATCGTTGCCGATCTTTTCCATCGCCTGAACAATTGCCTCGGCAGATCCCTGCACGTCGGCCTTGACCAGAATGGGCAGTTCGCTGACATTCTCGTCCGCCTTGGCATTGGCCATGAGCTGTTCGAGCGTCGCCGCCGCCCCCGCAGCGGCGCGTTTTTCCTTGGCAAGATTGGCGCGGTAATCCGCGATCTCGCGCGCCTGCGCTTCGGTATCGACGACGTTCAGAACGTCACCTGCCTCGGGCGTTCCGTTCAGGCCCAGCACTTCGACGGGAACCGACGGGCCGGCCGCCTTCACGCGCTTGCCCTTGTCGTTTTCCATCGCACGAACCTTGCCCCACTGCTCGCCGACGACAAAGATGTCGCCCTGCCGCAGCGTACCGTTCTGCACCAGAACCGTCGCCACCGGACCACGGCCCACATCAAGCTTGGCTTCGATGACGGCCCCCTGTGCCGCGCGGTTGGGATTCGCTTTCAATTCGAGGATTTCGGCCTGAAGCGAGATCGCCTCCAGCAACTGATCCAGACCTGTGCCGTTGATCGCCGACACTTCGACATCCTGCACATCACCCGACATCTTTTCGACAACAACTTCGTGCTGAAGCAGGTCTGTACGCACCTTGTCCGGGTTCGCATCGGGGCGGTCGATCTTGTTGATCGCCACGATCATCGGAACCTCGGCCGCCTTGGCGTGGTTGATCGCTTCGACGGTCTGCGGCATCACCGCGTCATCGGCGGCGACAACCAGAACCACGATGTCGGTGACCTGGGCACCGCGTGAGCGCATCGACGTAAATGCCGCGTGGCCGGGCGTGTCGAGGAATGTCAGCAACTGGCCGTCTTCGGCTTTCACCTGATAGGCGCCGATATGCTGGGTGATACCACCAGCCTCGCCCGACACCACCTTGGCATTGCGAATCGCATCGAGAAGCGAGGTCTTGCCGTGGTCGACATGGCCCATGACCGTAATGACCGGCGGCCGGGGCTCCAGATCCGACTCGTCATCATCGACTGCTGCGATGACGTCTTCGACATCCGCATCCGAAACCCGCACGACATTGTGGCCGAACTCTTCGATGATCAGCTCCGCAGTGTCGGCATCGATGGTCTGGTTCTGCGTCACCATCATACCCATGTTCATCAGGGCCTTGACGACTTCGCCGACGCGTTCCGCCATGCGGTTTGCCAGTTCAGACACCACGATCGCTTCGGGCAACTGAACGTCACGCACGACCTTTTCGCGCTCGACGCTGCCGCCCATCGCCTTCTGGCGCGCACGCTCCTGTTTCCGCTTCATTGCGGCCATCGACCGTTGCCGCCCACCTTCGCCGCCGCGCAGCGCCTGGTTCAGGGTCAGCTTGCCGGACCGGCGCCCGTC
Organism: Sedimentitalea sp. XS_ASV28; assembly: GCF_041224545.1. NCBI lineage: Bacteria > Pseudomonadati > Pseudomonadota > Alphaproteobacteria > Rhodobacterales > Paracoccaceae > Sedimentitalea > Sedimentitalea sp. XS_ASV28. The sequence continues at coordinate 43,407 of NZ_JBGFGP010000146.1, forward strand.
ATCGTCGCGACCCTTGCCACGGGTATTGCGCTGCTCGCGCTCGCGGTCGGTCTTGCGCGGACCCGGGCCCGCCGGTTTGCTCGCCGATCGCGAAGCGGCGTCGGCTGCCGGCTCGGCGGCAGGCGCAGCAGAGGCGCGTTTGGCGGCCTCTTCCGCCTCCAGTCGCTGGCGTTCTTCCTCGGCGGCCTTCGCCTTGAGCGCCTCTTCGCGTTCACGCTCCTCGCGCTCCTTGGCCTCGGCTTCCGCACGACGGCGTTCGCGCTCTTCCGCACGTTCACGCTCTTCCGCCTCGCGGGCGGCGGCCTCTTCGGCCTCGCGCGCCTTAGCGGCCTGAAGCGCCTTCAGCCGCCGTTCCATTTCAGCATCGGTAATACCGGCAGGACGCCGGGATGGATCCCCGGCAGGTGTCGACATCGGCGAACCGGACTTGCCCGCACCGGGTTTGGGAACCACAACGCGCTTGCGTTTGGTTTCGACCACAACGTTCTTGGTCCGACCATGACTGAAACTCTGCTTCACGTTCCCCGGACGGGAACCACCGCGCAAGCCCAAAGTCTTTTTGCCGTCATTATCGCTCATAAAGCTCTTTATCCTTCCAGGCGGCCCTTGCCGCCTTCCGTTTTGCGCAAACCCCGCAACCGCTGCGCTTCCTCTACAACACGTTGAGCGAGTCCGCCAGAGGCGAGCGCCGCATGTATCACAGTTTCGCGCCCAAAGGCCAATCCCAGCTCATCGGCGGTCAGCCAGCCGATGTAATGGCCAAAATGGGGTGTACTCAGTTTCGACTTACCTCGGCCCGAGCCATCAACGGCCTGAACCAGAACCAGTGCCTCTTCCTTGGCCAACCAGTCCTTCACTTTTTCATAGCCGGCAACGGCGGCTCCGGATTTGCGACCCAGGCTGATCAGGTCCACGACCCGCCGTGCCAGTTGCCGTTCCACTTCGTCGGTCAGCCCCTCCGGGACCTCAACCCTGGTCTTGAGGCCGCGGGCGAACAGCTTTTTGGTGACCGCCCTGTCCAGCGCCTCGCGATCCGCCGTCACATAAACGCCCCGACCCGGCAGTTTGCCGAGAATGTCGGGCACCACCTGCGCGTCGGGACCAAGCACGAAACGGATCAGCGCATGCTTTGGGCGAACCTCGCCCGTGGCCATGCAGGTGCGTTCCGGGCCATCCGACCGATCTTTTTTCGCGCCGCCGCGACTCATACCGCACCCACCGGAGCCTGATCTCAGGCTCCGACCTCCGAAGTCTGTTCACCGGCGCGCGGCTCTTCGGCCTCTTCCTCTTCAGCCTCCAGCTCCGCCGGGTCAACCCATCCCAACAGGATACGCGCCGTCATCACGAGATCCTGCGCCTCTTCCAGCGACATATCGAAAGGTTCGAGGATGCCGTCATCCTTGACCCGCTCGCCATCAATCGTGGTCCAGCCGCCGGCGAGCTCCCAATCCGCGCAGGTTGCGAAATCTTCGAGCGTCTTGACGCCATCCTTGGCCAGCGCCTCAATCATTTGGGGTGTCAGGCCCTCGAATTCAACCAGGCTGTCTTCAACACCCAGCGCGCGGGCGTTGTCCAGAGCCGCCTTGGCCTGCGCTTCGAGATACTCACGCGCACGGGTTTGCAGTTCCTGCGCCGTGTCTTCGTCGACCCCGTCGATCACCAGAAGTTCATCCAGTTCGACATAGGCGACCTCTTCGAGGTTGGTAAAGCCTTCGGAGACCAGCAACTGCGCAAAGAACTCATCGAGATCCAGCGCATCCATGAACAGTTGCGTGCGGACTTCGAATTCCTTCTGGCGACGGGCGCTTTCCTCTTCCTCGGTCATGATGTCGATATCCAGACCGGTCAATTGGCTGGCCAGACGCACGTTCTGACCGCGCCGGCCGATGGCCAGGCTCAGCTGCTCTTCCGGCACGACGACCTCGATCCGTTCCGCCTCTTCGTCCAGAACCACCTTGGTCACCTCGGCGGGCTGAAGCGCGTTCACGAGGAAGGTCGGCTGGTCTTCGTTCCACGGGATGATGTCGATCTTTTCGCCCTGAAGCTCGTTGACCACGGCCTGAACCCGGCTTCCGCGCATACCGACACAGGCACCGACGGGATCGATGCTGTTGTCATAGGAAATCACGGCAATCTTGGCGCGGCTTCCCGGATCGCGGGCCACCGCCTTGATCTCGATGATACCGTCATAGATTTCAGGCACTTCCATCTTGAACAACGCCGCCATGAATTCCGGAGCGGTCCGGCTCAGGAAAATTTGCGGGCCACGCGGTTCGCGGCGTACATCCTTGATATAGCAGCGGATCCGGTCGTTCGGGCGATAGCTTTCGCGGCCGATTTTTTCGTTGCGCCGCAAAATCGCTTCACCGGTGCCGACGTCCACGACGACGTTGCCGTATTCCTCGCGCTTGACCACGCCATTGATGATGGTGCCGGCACGATCCTTGAACTCTTCGTACTGGCGATCACGCTCGGCTTCCCGAACGCGCTGCAGGATCACCTGCTTTGCGCTCTGCGCGGCGATACGGCCCATTTCGACCGGCGGGACCTCTTCGATGAACTGGTCGCCGATCTTGGGGTCGTCCAGATACTGTTTCGCCTGTTCGACGGTGAATTCCGCCTGGTAATTCTCGAGCTCTTCTTCCTCGACCACGGTGCGCACGCGGGTAAATGTCGCCTTGCCGGTCTTGCGGTCGATGGACACGCGGATGTCCATTTCGGCGCCATAGCGGCTCTTGGCGGCCCGCGCGAGCGACTCTTCCATCGCTTCGACGACCAGACCGGGGTCGATCATCTTTTCGCGCGCCACGGCCTCGGCCGTTTGCAGCAATTCAAGCTGGTTGGCGGATGTAATGGCCATCAGTTGTCCTCCTGAGCAGACTCTTCAGTCTCAATCTCGTCAAAATGGTCTTCGTTCAATGCGCCCGCCGCCTTGCGCTGGCGCAGCATTTCCTTGATCAGGTCGTCGGTCAAAACCAGCTTGGCATCGCTCAGCCAGTCAAAGTGCAACCCGATCGTACCTTCGGGAATGTTGATCAGAACCTCGTCGCCGTCGACCCCGGCCAGTTCACCCTTGAACCTTCGTCGTCCGTCGATCAGCTCGGTGGTTTCGATCTTGGCTTCGTAGCCTTCGAACATGTCGAAATCCTTCAGCCGGGTCAGGGGCCGGTCTATGCCCGGGCTCGACACTTCGAGCGCATAGGCATCCAGGATCGGATCCTCGACATCCAGTGTCGCGCTGACCGCGTTGGAAATCTCGGCGCAATCGTCCACTTCGATCCCGCCGCCGGGCCGATCCACCATGATCTGCAACGTGGTCTGCTTGCCGCTCATCAGGCGCACACGCACGAGTTCAAATCCCAGGTCCTCGACCACAGGAGTGATGATTTCGGCCAGGCGGCGGTCAATCGCAGCTTTCGCAATCAGATCGTTCATCGTGTCTTTCTTCCAGGGCACGGGCACAAAAAAACGGGCCCGCGGCCCGTCATGTTTTCCGGTGGAGCCTCGGGACCAGAGCCCGACGCGCCGCTGTTAGGCAGCCATATACGCAACGCTTTGCGAGTCTGCAACCCCTGTTGGGCGGCACCCGGCGTCAGGTCAGCCACCAACGCTCGGCCAGACGCCCGTCATCCAGCAGGCCGGCACCGATGTCGCGCGGCCGGCCCACCGTCTTGCGCATCGCCAACGCCATGCTGTCCGACGACGGGTGAAAAGCCAGATCCGGCTGACCGTACAGGACGTCAGCGCGGGGAATCACGGCGATATCAACATAGCCGTCGCGCAGTGCTTCGGCGCGCACCACCGCATCGGGTATCACCACGGCTTCGACCGTATCGGCCCATCCCGCGTGGCGCGTCTTGTAGTGGTCGGCAACTTTCTGCCCGAGATAGTGTCGGTCGGACACCATCCGTTCGGTGCGATAGCAACCGGTTCCAACCCCATCGGGACCCATGATCGCCAATGCCGGCGAGGCAAGGAGGAATGGCAGGTCGGGCCGCGTTTCCGCCATCTCGATTCGCACTCGTGTCGGCCCGCACGCCTCGACGCGCAGGGCGCTGTCGAGCGTATCCCTGAGCGAGGCTGCGACGTCCGGGGCGCGCATAGCGGTGCCATCGTGAAAAGTCACATCATCGCGCAGGTCGATGTTCCAGATCCGCCCCTGCGCCTTGGCCCGCCACGCGATGGCCAGTTCACCCTTGAGCGCGCCGTTCGGAGCGATTTCCGTCAGGTTATCAAAGGCCGCGCCGCGAGCCAGCGTTGCAAGGGCGTCGTCACTTCGTGGCAGAGCAATGCGCAAACGCCCCCCCGGACGCGGCGCGGCATCAAGCGACACGCCACTGGCCGCAAGCAGCGCCGCAGCGGCACCGGATGAAAACAGGGCGCGTCGGTCAAGCCTGGTCATCTCACGACATCGCCTCGGCAATCCTGTCCATGACACGCACCAATTCCGCGCTGATCCCCGGTTCGGACAACGCATGGCCCGCATTCCGGACAAGCTTCAACTCGGCCGACGGCCACGCCTCGGCCAGTTTCCAGGCGGATGTTGGAGGACAGATCATGTCGTATCGCCCCTGCACAATAACTCCGGGAATATGGGCGATCCGGTCGATCCGGGCAAGGATCTGGCCATCACTTTCAAGAAATCCGTTGTTCATGAAATAGTGGTTCTCAAGCCGGGCAAAGGCACGCGCGTAATCCCCCGGCCCCTCGCCAGACATGCCATTGGAATGTATCGACGCCAACGAGTTTTCCCAGGCCGACCAGGCCCGCCCATAGCGGGTTTCAACCGGCAAATCCCCCGAGAACAGCCGACGATGATAGGCACGGATCATGTCGCCACGCTCTTCCTCGGGAATCAGGGCGGCAAACCTCTCCCACGCTTCGGGCCAGAATTTTCCCGCACCGCCGCCGTAAAACCAGTCAAGCTCGGCCTGCGTCATCAGGAACACACCGCGCAGAATCAGGTGTGAAACCCGATCCGGATGCGCCTGAGCATAGATCAGCGACAATGTCGCACCCCAACTGCCGCCGAACACAAGCCACGCATCGATTTCAAAGGTTCGGCGAATCAGCTCCGCATCGTCGACGAGGTGCCATGTCGTGTTGTTCACCACCGACGCATGCGGGCGCGAGCGGCCACATCCACGCTGATCGAACAGGATGATGCGATAGAATTCCGGATCGAAGTACCGCCGCATTGCCGGGCTGCACCCACCGCCGGGGCCACCGTGCATGACAATGACCGGCACGCCCGAGGGATTACCGCATTGTTCGACATAGATCGTGTGACCATCGCCCGTTTCCAGCATCTGCTGGTCATACGGGTCGATTGGCGGGTACAGGTACTGCACTGCGCGCTTTTGGTCCGGGTACTTGTCCATGCGAGTCCTATATAGTGCGTGAGCGATAAAAGAGCACATGGAGACAGGAATGCAAGCGTCCCCGACTACGGTTGATCCGGCGGAAGTCGCCAAATTCGAAGCAATGGCCGCCGAGTGGTGGGATCCGGCGGGCAAGTTCAAGCCGCTGCATATGCTCAACCCCTGCCGCCTTGACTACATAACCACCCAGATCGCCAGCGAATTCGACCGCGACCTTGCGACGCAACGCCCGTTTGCGGGCCTTCGCCTGCTCGATATCGGCTGTGGTGGCGGGTTGCTTTCTGAGCCGATGGCGCGGCTGGGTGCGGACGTGGTTGGCGCGGACGCCGCCGAGGGCAATATTCCCGTGGCACGCGTCCATGCCGCGCAATCCGGATTGAACATCGATTATCGTCATGCGACGGCCGAAGCGCTCGCCGAAGCGGGTGAACGATTCGACGTTGTGCTGAACATGGAAGTCGTCGAGCATGTTGCCGATCCGCTGGCTTATCTCACCGCGTGCAAGACCCTGCTCAACCCCGGTGGCCTGCACCTGTGCTCGACCATCAACCGCAACTCGAAATCCTACATGATGGCCATCGTCGGTGCCGAAATGGTGATGCGCTGGCTACCGCGCGGAACCCATGAATGGTCGAAATTCATCACCCCGGACGAACTCTATGACCTGCTTGCGCGCGCAGGCCTGACTCCGGTTGACCGCAAGGGATTCGTCTTCAACCCGCTTACCTGGGATTGGAGCCTGTCGCCGCGCGATCTCAGCGTGAATTACGTCACGGCCAGCACGCGGCCCTGACACAGGGCCTATGCCAGAAGCTGGCCACCGGCACGGCCGGTGATCGCGGCCTCCACGATCTGGCCTTCGGGCCGGGGCGCCACAAATCGCACCTCGGTGAACTGTTCCGTGCGCCCCATATGTTCGTTTTCCATCAGCACCTGATGCGTCTTGCCGATCTGCGCGGCGAGATGGCGTTCGACCTGCCGCGCCCCCTCGGCCCGCAACCGGGCGGCACGGTCCTTGATGACGGTTCCGTTCACCTGACTGGGTATCCGCGCCGCCGGCGTGCCCTCCCGCCGGGAATAGGGGAAAACATGCAGCCAGGTCAGATCGCAGTCGCGCACCAGCCTGAGCGAATTCTCGAAATGCGTCTCGGTTTCGGTCGGGAACCCGGCGATGATATCCGCGCCGAATGTCATGTCCGGCCGCACGGCGCGCGCCTCGTGCACAAAACGGATCGCGTCATCGCGAAGGTGCCGGCGCTTCATCCGCTTGAGGATCAGATCATCGCCGTGCTGCAGGGACAGGTGCAGATGCGGCATCAGGCGCGTTTCGGTCGCAATCGCCATCATCAGGTTTTCATCAACCTCGATGCTGTCGATCGAACTGATCCGCAGCCGCGGCAGATCGGGAACAAGTCTCAGGATCCGCATCACGAGATCGCCCAATTGCGGCTGCGACGGCAGGTCCGCCCCCCAGCTTGTCAGGTCAACACCGGTCAGCACCACCTCGTTATAGCCCCTGTCGACCAGGCGCTTGATCTGGTCCACGACAACGCCCGCCGGGACACTGCGCGAATTTCCGCGGCCATAGGGAATGATACAAAAGGTACAGCGGTGATCGCATCCGTTCTGAACCTGGACATAGGCACGCGCCCGGGTCCCGAACCCGTCAATCAGATGACCAGCGGTTTCCGTCACCGACATGATATCATCAACCTGCACCGGCTCTGTCCCGAAATCCTCGGCCAGCCCGGCCCACGTCCCGGCCTGCATCTTTTCGGTATTGCCGATGACCGCGTCGACCTCTTCCATGCTGGCAAAGGACTCGGGATCGACCTGCGCCGCGCAGCCGGTGACGATCAACCGCGCATCCGGATTCTCGCGACGCATCCGGCGAATTTCCTGCCGCGCCTTGCGCACCGCCTCTGCGGTCACTGCGCAGGTGTTGACGATGACGGCGTCGGACAGCCCGGCTTGCGCCGACAATTCCTTCATCGCCTCGGTTTCGTAAGCGTTCAACCGGCACCCCAGCGTGGTGAATTTCGGGGCGCTCATCGAATGCTGTCCAGGAATTCAGCGGTCAAGCGCCCCGCAAAGACGGTCATCGTCGGCCCGATCATCCACACCCCGTCCTCGCGCCAGTCGATCGTCAGGCTGCCACCGTCCAAGTCGATCCGCACCGCGCGCCCGGTCAGCCCCCGCCGCGCGGCAGCGACCGCCGTGGCGCAAGATGAGGATCCCGACGCCAGCGTCACACCGACGCCGCGCTCCCAAACCCGCATGCGGATGTGATCGGGGCCGAGCACCTGCGCCACCTGCACGTTGGTGCGCTCGGGATAAAGCGGATGATGTTCATAGCGCGCGCCGAATTCGGCCAGCGGAATCGCCTCGGCATCGGGAACGAAAAACGTGCAATGCGGATTGCCCATGCCGGTCGCTGTCGGCGCGCCTTCGATCGGAAGCTCCAGCGTGTCCATCGCCTCGGCCAGCGGAATCTCCTGCCAGTCAAGCTGCGGCTGTCCCATATTGACCGCCGTCTGCCCCGCACCGGCATCCTGCGCCAGCAGCTCGCCCCGCTCTGTCGTCAGCCGCAGGTTCGACTTGCCACTCTCCTCCATCAGGTACCGCGCGATACAGCGCGTGGCATTGCCGCAGGCCGCCGAAGCCGATCCATCCGCGTTGTAGAATGTCAGATGTGCATCTGCGGCCCCGTTGCCGATCAGGGCAAGCTGATCGAAACCCACTCCGAAATGGCGATGCGCAACCGCCTTGATCAGTCCGGGCGTGAGGCGCCGGTCCTGCGCGCGCGCATCCACAACGACAAAGTCGTTGCCAAGCCCGTGCATTTTCATGAAGGGCAAACCAGTGTCCAGAGAGTCGTGCATGAGGTCGATATATCCACACCGCGAGACAGAATCCAGTGCGCCGGCAGGAAACTGTCGATCAGGCCTTGACCGGACCCCGTCGGTTTTCTAGGTAGGCCGCCATGTCGACCAGAGGATTCTTCCTCACCGGCAGACAAATGCAAAATATGCGGTTGATCCCAGCGGTTCGATTGGCATAGAGAGCGTCACGGATCAAGTTACGATCCGAAACAGAGTGGGCCGTTAGCTCAGTTGGTAGAGCAACTGACTTTTAATCAGTGGGTCGCAGGTTCGAATCCTGCACGGCTCACCACTGATCATAAAATTTCCTTTCCCAGCTTGGGGTTGGTGTCAGAATTGACGAACCTCTTGGGAAGGTTCGCCAAATTGCGCTCGCCATTCGGGCGGGCGACCAGTTTCTCAATCGCGGAATCGGCCATGCCTTCGCGTCCAGCGGCCTCGGTGTAGCGCTGCACAAGGGCCAGCGTTTTGTGCCCGGTGACCGCGCCGATCTCGTGCGCAGTCGCCCCAGCCTCGGCCAAGCGGCGCGCACAGGCCTTGCGCAGCCCATGGGCGGAACACTGGGGCAGTTTCGCATCTTCGGTCCAACGCTGCATGAGATTGCCCAAACCACCGGCGGAACGCATCGCGCCCTTTTGAGTGGCCAGAAAGGGCCTGTCCTTCGGTAACCTGTCCAGAACCTCCGCCAGGTCCGGGTGGATTGGCACGGAAACCACCACACCGCCAGACCGCTGCGTCTTCTGCCGCCGATACTCGATCTTGCCGTTGCGGACGTTCTTTGGCCCCAGCTTCACCGCATCGACCCGCGCCGCGCCAGTGTAGAGCATCAGCGTCACCGCCGTATGCGCCAGCGTGCCGGGCTTATGGGCCTTGAAGAACTGCGCCAGCTCGTCCTCGTCCCAGGTGTGGAAACCGTCACCGCCCACACGAAACGGCTTCGTCGCTCGCGCCGGGTTGGCGACGATGGCTTCAAACGTCTGGCCCATATGCTGGGGATGTTCCAGCGTGTCTTCCTGCTGGATATCAAAATCGAGGTAATGCACCCCGTGCAGGATCATGTTCATCCGCGCGAGGCTGTAGGTGGTGCGGTTCAGCTCCTGCCCACAAACTCGCCCACGGACTTGTTGGACTTCTTGTAGCCCAGCTCCCGCGCGACACGCAGCAACAGCGAGGCCGACCCGCAGGTCGGGTCATAGACTGAGCGTAGTCGCGCCTTGCCCGTGGTCACGATCTTGGCCAGCACGGTCGAGACCTGTTGCGGGGTATAGAATTCGCCCGCTTTCTTGCCCGCGCCAGACGCGAATTTACCGATCAGGTATTCATAGGCATCGCCCAGAACATCCGAGTTTGAATTAGTCAATTCAAAGCCGATGGACTCCAGATGGGCCAGCACCTTGGAAATCAGCGTGTTGCGCGCCTCGTTGCTGCGGCCCAGCTTGCTGGAGTTCAGGTCGAGATCTTCGAACAGGTTGACGAAATCCTCCTCGGACTCGTTGCCCATCGTCGATTTCTGGATGTTGTTCAGCGTGTCGGAAAGGTCGGCAAGGATGAAGCTGCCCGGTTCCGCCCCGCGCTTGGCGACTTCCGAGAACAACTCGCCCGGCGCAGGTAGTAGCCGAGGCTGTCGATGCAGTTTTCCTGCACCGCGCCCCAAATGCCCTGATGCACAGGATTGCCTTCATCGAGGGAGGCGAAGGCGAGGCCTTCGAATTTCAGAAGTTCCTGATCGACATAGATGTGCAGGCGTTCAGACAAGTACTTGTAGAAAATGAACCCAAGGATGTAGTCGCGGAACTCATCCGCATCCATCTGGCCACGCAGTTCGTTTGCAATGTCCCAGAGCTTTTGCTCAAGCTTCTTTTTTTATTATTCCGTCAAGGTCTTACCTAGGCCGTGTTGACAAAAGGTGTTAACAGGGCGGGCTGAACGTGATTCAAACTGGTATCTGCAATGGAGACCAGCTTGGCACGAGACCTGATGTCGGACGAAGAGTGGGCGTTTCATGAACGCTTCATCCTGGCCGCCC
>NZ_JBGFGP010000083.1:0-3210 GCF_041224545.1 Sedimentitalea sp. XS_ASV28
CGACGAGTTCCAGCAGATGGGGGCGATGCCCTATCTCGAACGCGCGATCCACTCGCTGGCCAGCTATGGCGGCCGCGTGGCGATGATCGCACAGTCGCTGGCTTCGCTCGACCGGATTTACGGGCCCGAGGGCCGCGAAAGCCTCGAAAACGGGGCGGGGCTCAAGCTCTACATCACGCCCCGCGACCAGCGCACCGTGAAGGAGGTCTCCGCCGCGGTCGGCAGCACCACACGCGAGGCGGTGACCCGGATGTACGGTCGCAACAAGGGCTTTCTGGGCGCGACCTCGACCTCGGCGCGGCTGGAAGAACGGCCGCTGCTTTCCGAGACCGAAGCGCGACTGATGGACCCCGACGAGGTCATCATCCTCGCCTCGCCCCAGCATCCGATCAAGGCGAGCCGGATCAAGTATTACGACGATCCGTTCTTCAAGGCTATGTTGGCCCGCCAGGAGGGCAAGCCCTTCCCCTATCCGCCAAGCGTGCAGGGCGTGGGGCCTTGGGGCGGTGAAAGTACGGATGAAGTCAGTCGGGATGAGCCGCGACAACCAGCCGAACGCGCGCAAGTCAGGGATCGCTCGCAACGCCGCGAAGCGCGCGCGATGAGCTTGAGGACGATGGAGGCCGGGCGCGGGCAACCAGAGCCGGAGACGCTCGAGCGGGAAGCCGCCGTGCCGAAGGAATGGGAGGCGGCGCTCGACCGGCAGGAGGATTTCATCGAGGAGTTGTTGGGCGGGTGATGAATGCTCCGTGCCTTCGAAATAATGCTCTGAGTCTCTTGTGTTCCAGGGGAGAATTCAAAAGAATGAGTGCGATATTTTCTTCTTTTTTATAAAGAACGTACGCTTGTTTTGACCGAACGAAGAAGATGAAGAGATGACAGATAAACCAGCGGTACACCAGTCGGATCTGAGCGAGCAGGCCTTTGTGCAGAACCATGAGACCTTTCGATCGCTCAACCATCAGATGTGGCAAATCCCGCTCATCTCCATGACGCTAACTGGTGGACTTTGGTTTGGGGTTTCGAAGGTTGAGGGCTCGCCATTTTTCCAACTCGCGCTGCTCTTTCTGGCGACCGTTGGCAATGCTTGCTTGTTCCTTGTTATACAAAGACTTCGTTACGTTATGGAGCAGACACTCAACTGGATAGAAAGGCGATCTCCAGCAGACTTCGTTTCTGCAAAAGGTGATTTCTGGTACAACAAACCGCTCGTTGTGCGCCGGTCCTTCCAAGCTATGCTCGTGTTGGCCAGTTTGACGAGTCTTGGTCTCTGGATCATGACATTTTATCAAACAGATTGGTCTGAAGTAGGAAATCCCATGCGGAAAAACGCATCGTCAGCATACTATGATCGCCATGCATTGGACTTGGCCGAAAGCTACGAGGGCATCTCTGCCGCAGCGGCTCATCCTGTTCTTTTGAGTCTTCTAGGAGACAAATTCTCGGGCGTTCATCTGGACATCATTGACGTCGGTGCCGGTACCGGGCGTGATGCGGCTTGGCTTGCGTCTCTTGGGCATCGGGTCGTCGCGGTGGAACCTGCGGGTGCAATGTTGCGGATTGCTCGTCACGCACACCAAGACATGCCAATTACCTGGATACGCGATGCTTTGCCAGACTTGGAGGTCGTGCGGCGTGACCTGCCAACTTTCGACGTTGTCCTTCTGAGCGCAGTTTGGATGCACATAGCGAAAGAAGATAGAGAAGCGGCTGTTGCTACAATCGCAACGTTGGTCAAGCCAGGAGGGGCTGTCTACATTACGCTTCGGTTAGGTCCGGCAGACCCGGCACGGGCTATCCACGAGGTCTCGATGGATGAGTTGATGGATCTAGCAACGCGCTTTGGCTTCCATCTTGAACGTCTTGAGACGCGTCCAGACCTTCTTGGACGAGGTGATATCACTTGGCAAAGTGCTGTGCTGATCAAAAATGATTAGCGAGCTTCATCGGTTTCGCCTTGCCGAATGGTCTCCCGTGTAGGCCCTACGTAGTAGGGCGCTCTACGTTTCCACCTTCCAAGTTTTGCCTGTGTGATGCAGGATCGTCCCATGAACAAATCCTTGAGATCTCTAACCTTTCCATCTGACGTTGACACCTCGAAGGATGACATCGATCAGGTGCTGATGAATCCGTGCCTTGCTCATTCCGTGTCCTATGACCGGGGTGTGGGTTATTTCACTTCAGGTTGGCTACAACGGGTGGCGACTGGGATCGCAGGTTTCGCGCAAAACGGCGGAACAATGAGACTACTGACTAGTCCTAAGCTTAAGCCTGAAGACTGGGCAGCGATCAAACAAGGCTCGGATGCGATCGACGACGAGGTGCTCCTCCAAGCGCTGAGAGAAGAGGTGGACGAACTTGCACAAAGCGCGAGTTCCAAACCCGTCCAAACACTCTCCTACATGATTGCCGAAAAGCTTCTGACTGTCCGGTTGGCCGTCCCAACCGGCAAGCTGAGTGGTGATTATCATCCCAAGCTCGGAATTTTTAGGGATCATACTGGTGATAGTGTCGTGTTCCACGGTTCTCAAAACGAAACCGAGCAAGGGCGCAGAAATTTTGAAAGCCTTGACGTCTTCCTGAGCTGGGCGGACCCACGAGATGCCTCGCGGGTTGAGTCGCATCGAAAACGTTTTGAGCGGCTCTGGACTAACAGCGACCCGAATGTCCGATGCTTCGATATTCCCGAAGCCATCCGCGGAAACCTAGCGCAGTTCTACCGACCGAGCCGTAGTTCCGAACGCCAACATAAAGCGGATAGCAGGTGGCGCCATCAAGACGACGCGATTGAGTGCTTCTTGTCCAAAAAGAACGGTGTGCTTGAAATGGCTACCGGAACTGGAAAGACGCGAACCGCACTTCGCATCATCGAAAAGCTCACGTCTCTAAACTTAGTGGATACTGTCATTGTAACGATGCGGGGAAATGACCTGCTAGAACAATGGTTCCAAGCAATGGTGACGGACAGCGCCTACCGGATCTATCGCCATTTTGGTCAAAACCGGGAAGGGCCGCGATTTGTCGCCAGTCGTGGAAGGAGACTGTTGCTTGTTTCTCAAAGCTACTTGTCATGACCTGCCCCCCTTCGGTCCCTCGTTCATAACGAGAGTCTGCGGGTTTGATCTTGATAATCATGGGTTTCGGTTTGGGCAAGCGCGCCGGGCGCGGAGCCCTCAAATTGCTCAAGCGCTCGGCGCGCTTGCAGTGGCG
>NZ_JBGFGP010000147.1:0-9555 GCF_041224545.1 Sedimentitalea sp. XS_ASV28
TCTGGTCGAGCGCTGCTTCAACAAGCTCAAAAACGCCCGGCGCGTCGCCACCCGCTACGACAAGACCGCCGAGAGCTTCCTTGGCTTCATCGACATCACATCTATCCGCCTATGGCTCCGCCATTTGTCAACATGACCTAGACCCCGTTCCATTCCCGGATCAGCCGCGTGCCAGCCACCGGATTGCGAGGATCCGTGATCTGATGCTTGTGGCGCGCGATCCCTTCGACCTCGTCAGCGAGCAGATCGAGCATGCGTCGGGTTTCCCGATCCGGCCCGCCGTAGGTCAGTTCCTGAATGCGATAGGCGAGCCGGCCCTCTAAAAATGCGCGGCTGTTGTTGGGCGCTGAGCTGCCCATCAGGGTTTCCCACTCAGCTTTCAATTCCTTGACGGACAGGGTCTTCAACATGGCCAGTCGCGACAGGACCGTTTGGTCCAGGCTGGCATCCTGGCCCGGCGCGGGCGGTGTTATCTTATTGTGATGCTTCATCAATTCCTCCGATACGGATACGTTTCCTGCGACGACCACCGCTCTTTCGAGGCGGTAAGTCCACGAAACGGCCTCCGGTTTCGGCAGATATCCTGCATGCATTTCAGCCGGGCCTATCAGCTGCGCACCTCCTGTGATGACGAGTTCAACCCATTCATCATCCCGGATTTCTACCGCGTCGATGCCCGTCAGGTGTTTGCACGGGGGGCACGGAGATCATGATCGCGAAACGCCTTTCTCTTCGTGTGACATGCATTCTGGGCGAATCCGCGACCTCCTTTGCCTCGCGCCTCGCGCGGCGAAATGGCGTCCGGCGCCTCCTGACGTTCTGCTCGGATGTCGGCATCGACTACAGCCAATTGATGAACGGCACCCCGGCTGAAATCGAGCGTTTGGCAACCTTGGGGCGGGGCGGATCACCGCATACTGCAATTCTGGTCGCCGCGCCTTATGGTGGATGGATGGTTCGAGTTGGGTTGCGCCCACCTGAAGTTCACATGCTTGCAGAGGACGAACGCGCGGGTCTGTCCAGTCTGCATCTCCGAAGCGCGTCAGCAACGTGAAAGCGCTTCGGGTGTTCATCTTGGCCTCTGGCAGCTCGAAAGTATCCGCACCTGCCACCTTCATGGCTGCCTGCTGGAGCCGTTGGTATCCTTGGGACACGGCAGAGATGCGTTCGATATTGTTCGCCTTCTGGAGGGCTATTTGCCACCGCAGCCCACCTACGTGGACGAGAATGAGCGACATCTCGAAACCTGGCTTGCCGGACGAATCGGCACGGGGCGGGGCAGCGGCTGGTTCGACGATCTCCCAATCCATGTTGCCGCCCAGACGGCCGAGAACCTTGGTGCGCTGATGACCTTGGGGGCCGATGCGAAGCGTTCGGAAATCTCGGCGCGAGACTGGCTACGGGCGGAAAATGCCGGATACGCGGTCATGCGAAACGGACTGGATGCCATACTGGCGACCCTGCGCGAGATACAGTCCCTCACGCCGATTGACGCCCGTCTTCATCGTCACCGGTTCGGGCTGTTCTATAATTGGCTGCGGGACCGCGACGAAGATCCTGCCTTCGACATCATCCGCGACAGCGTTCGCGAATACATCTGGTCGAACTTCCCCGTCACCGAGGGGGCCATCATTCTTGGCGTTCCGACACCCGAACAGCGGGTCCATACGCCCGCAACCGCGGCGACGGTTTCAGGGGTAAGCCGCTGGAAGATCGAGAAGCACCTGATCCAGCGCGGCATCGCCTGGCCGAGGGACAACGGCCAAGGCGTGCATTTGCACGCCTACCCGTCCGCCGAGACCATTTCCCAGATCACTGCCCAGGTAGATTCTATGGTTTCTGCGACGCGTGCCGGGGAAATCCGCCAGCTTGCGTTGCAGGATTGCCTCCTGGTCGCGACCAATTTTCCGGGCGTTGACGCCGTTGAACCGTGACTTCTTGACCAAGGCCATCGGATCGCGGGTTTTCTCCCAGATGCGAACCCACCCCATCAGGCTGGTGCGGCAGGGCGTGGGCCTGAAGACCGCGTAAGGCAAGACGTTGCCATTTGCCGCTTGCCGCATCTTCTCACTGACCCGCCTTTCTAGTTCCGGGATAAAAGCCGAGCAGGATCGATCCGATCGCGAGACCTCGCCACTGGCTTCCGCCGCAAGAAACGCCTCGCACCAGTCGATCTTCCAGAACACCAGTTGCTGTTCCGCAGTCGACAGCAGGGACAGCAAGCCACGCCCCGCCATGGCGCGACGCGCGGCCTGACGGCTGCCGAAATAGCCGTATTCCACCTCGAAACAGCCCGAAGTGAGCAGATCCATCAGCTCCGAGTGACTCAGGCTGATAGGCGCGTCCTCGCCACCGAGTGGGCGCAGTTGGACGACATGCAGATCGATCCGCTCGACCGCGCAGAGGGTGCCCTGCGCGATGACCGCATCGGCGCGGGACAGGCGCAGCATCGTCATGGCCGGTCCTCCGGCGGCAGCAGGACCGTCGCAGATGTGATGCGGCTATCGAGATCGGTTTGGGCCAGCCCTGCATAGATGGTCCGGACCAATGCGCGGAAAGCCCGACCGCCCAAACCGCTCTCGGCAACGATATCTGCGACGCGGAATGGCTGCCGTTGCGCCGCCATCATTTACTCGACGACGCTGTCCGCTTCCGAGTCGGGACAAGCGCGAAACATGTGCAGCAGTTCGGCATTATGCACCGCAGCAGCGGAAAAGCTGTTTTCCGTAACCAGCACGACCTCTTCGGCAAAGTGGGGCGGAAGTTCTGCGCGGATGCGGGCGAGCGTTTCGCGAAATTCCAATCGCTTAACACGCGCCTGTGGCTTGACCGCGATCGCAACACGGCTACAACTTTCAAATTCGGCCAGATAGTCGGAGACGTGATGGGCTGTTTGCCCACGCTTATCCACGAAGGCGGCTTTTGGCGGCTGATCTCAAAGGTTCCGCAGGTCAATGCGGGCCAGAAGAAGAGCAGTCTTCCGTTCGTGATTGCTTTCATAAATGATCTGACGCGGTCTGCTTTCCGCAGGCAGGCGCGCCAGCAGAAAGCCGCGCGAGCTGGATTTGGACCGTGCCGGAAAGCTGCGCGTACCGGTGCTGCGCTGTGGCGGCTGCCAAGGCATTTTGTCATCGTCATCGGGCATGTGTCATCGGCCAGGTAACCAGCGCGCGCCGGCCGCCATCGGCCCTCCTTCATGGATTTGGGTGTACGGGACCGCCGCGCCAGATCATCTGTACGCTTGAGCGGTCCCGGAATATGGGTCATGAAAGAGGTGTATCGGGTCGCAAACTTGATACACCGAAGAAGGCCTTGAGGGTTGCAGCCCTCTTGGCCTTTTCCTTATTCTAGGTCATGGTTCGCCTCCCTGATAACGATCCGGGAACAACGCCTCCGGTGTGGTGCCGACCGCGCGCGCCAGTGCCTTCTCGATCCGACGTGAGCGATTGCAGCCTTTTCCCACAAGCGTCAGTGCCGCATCCGAAACGCCCAGTTCTCGGGCGATGCGGGCCAACGAGGTGCCTCTGATGCGCAACTCGGCCTTCAGGCGTTCATGCGTATCCAGATTTTGTTTCGACGGCGTCCGCATCAGCCGCGTGCCCCCATATCTGCTGCGTCGGACGGTTCAGCCGACATCAACAGCTAAGGAAGCAAAGTGCAGGCGGTCAACATCAAGTTGTTGTTTGATAAAGAAAATAATCGGTACGAACGTGCCGATCGGTCCGGTACGTTCGTACCTACCCGGCAAATCCTCCAAAGAAGCAGCGCGTTTGAGAGCAAAGGAACTTAAGCTCTACCCATACAGGAATCTTCTGGTGGCCGGGCATCATGGGCAGGCAGAATGCTGACTACGAAAGAATTGTTCGCGAGGTCGGGGCGGTCCGGCTTCGTGCGATTCGTGCGGAGGCTGGGCAAAGCCAGGCCGAATTTGCCGAGCGTCTCGGCTTGGGCGTGAAAACCTACGGCAACTATGAGCGTCAGCAGCGGGAGCTGCCGCAATCGGCGCGGTTGGCAATCATCGACCAGACCGACATGGATCCGCTCCCGACCGAGGCGCTCCATGCGGCCCTGCGTGGTATTGCGCTGCCCGCGCCCGAAGCGCAGGTAGGGCTGAACCCGAACGGCGCGGCCTTCTGGGCAAATCTTCGTGCGGAATGTCGCGCGGCATCTTCTGGGGCGTTCGTGATGCCGACACCACCAGGGTCGGGAAACGGCAAGCCGGATGCGCGCATGTCGCAGCGCCAATAGATCCGGCTGAGGCCGGGCGGCATGGCAACCATCGCGCACCGGCGTTTCTCAGCCGGATCGCCAATGCGCCCTGTGGTGCGCGCGCCAGCGCCGAAAGCTGGCCGATGGACAGGAAGACACCTTCGAAGGCAGCCAGAGAGAAGGAGCGCACCGCAGCCGTGCCTGCTCGGCCTGCGTCGGATATCTGACATCCACACAGAAAACCGTTCTCAATCAGATAGGAAACGGTCTTTGGCGTGATCTTCAGGCGTTGTGCAACGGTTGCCACGGCGAGCGCCGTGTTGTCCTGATCACCAAGATGCTGGGGGCGGCCGGTTTCATTGATCACCGCCAACCGGCCCCATGATCGCATCATCTCGCAATCAAACAGATAATCGCCCGACGGCCTGGTCAGCCTGGGGGCGAGAGCGCCCGCTTCGATCTGCGCAAGCACGGCTGGTTGCGACAGGCCGAGCAGCCTGGCCGCATTGTCCAAATCGACAAGCTCGCTCAACTCACGCTGCAACGCATCGACCATTGCCGGCGTAACAAAGCCCTTGGGGCGTCATTTCCTCGGCCAGAGCATCGGCGCCCTGTCGTAATACCTCGAAACCCGACTGGCCGAACCGCGCCCATTCCGTTTCGCTTTGCCCACTCAGCTTGCTGTCAGGGCCGTGTTCGCGCAACAAGCCGAAGACCTCGCAAGCGCGGCTTGCGACATTCAGATCCAGCTGGTCAATCCACGCCTCACCACGTTCGCCAGCGACCCGGCACCAGAGATATCCCTCAAATTCGGTGTGGTCTTGCGGCACAGGCTCCGCCCGCTCGATCAGCTGCCAATGTTTGCGAATTTGTGCGGCGAAGTCATAACCTTGCAAAGTGAACGTCTCGGCGGGCAACGGCATCAAGGCGCATTCCATGCTCCGAACACGACCGGATCGAAACAGACTGCCATGTCACTCGCCAGCGCGCGCCAGGCTTCCGCATCTGCCCGGACTGCATCCGGTAGGATGCAGTCCGGGCAGATGCGGATCCGCGAGCGATGAAGCGTATGCGTCGTCGCCACCTCGTCGCGTAGACGCAGGGCATTCCGCCCGAGATTGTGGATCGAGACCCGCCCCAACGCATCCGCATCGCATCCGGCGAGGCGCGCCAGGTGCTCGATGGCGTCACGATCACCGCGCAGCAATGACTTATAGGGAAACCCGATGTCGCGGCAGAAATCCGTGCTCGATGCCGCGCCGTGTCGCGCGGCAAGGCGGGACATGAGCGACGTGGCTGGCTCAAGGGGATGATACGCCACCTTCAGCGGCAAAGGCTCAGGGATATAGGCCCCCGACGCGGCGCCCGATGAACTGTGCAGACACACCCGATCACCCTCGCGATCCAGAAAACATGCCTGAGCTTAGGAGTGCGGGTCGATCAGCGCAATCAAACCCGATTGGGCCAGAAATCTGACGAAAGGCCAAGAATATCTGACAGACGATAAGGCGTGACGTGGCGGACCGAGGAGGTCTGCATAAACATAAGGATAAGCAAGGCTTTACGCCAATATTTCCAACTGTTGAGGGTCTATGCCCGTCAATGAGTTACACTAATCAGTTCCAACTGATTGATGGCGATCTGACGAACGAAAACCCCGGCGCGACGGCAATCGCAACCGGGGCCAAAGACGTTGTGCAAGGCGTCTATTTTCCCGAACACGATAGCCCCGAATGGGCCGGTGCGCCAGCGATTATTCTGCGCCACTTCTGCGGGGTGGCAGCATGACCGACACACCCAAAGCCCTGTCCCGTCAACAGCAATGGCGCAAACGCAATCCGAAGTCCTACCTCGCCCACTTGGCGGTATGTGCAGCGCTGCGTCATGGCGTTCTTGAGCGCCAGCCGTGCGCGGTGTGTCGCGATCCCAAGACGGAAGCGCACCACCCCGATTATGAGCGCCCTTATGAAGTCGTCTGGCTATGCCGGAAACATCACAAGGCGTTGCACGCGGCTCAGAAGAAGGGGGCGGCGTAGTGGGACGCGACAAACGCAACGAAAACCGGGCGGAGCATTGGACCAAGATGGTGCGCCCCACCATGCAAACGGACGCATGGCGCGCGCTGTCCAGCACGGCGCAAGCGCTCTATCCGTGGATCAAGTTTGAATGGCATGGGCCTAAGGCCAACAATAACGGCAAGCTGCGCCTGTCTGTACGCCAAGCGGCTGAGTGTCTGGGATGCAACCCCAAGACTGCCATGCGGGGCTTTCACGATCTACAGGCCAAAGGCTTCATTGTGCAGACTGAGGGCGCTTGCTTGGGTGCTACAGGTGAGGCGCAATCCCCCTCTTATGAGATCACAGAGATAGCGTTGCCGACCTCTAACACTGGGCGGCGGCTCTACAGGGATTGGCAGAAAGGCCATGACTTTCCGGTCAAGGTAGTGGCCACCAACAACCCTCACGGCATTAACGGCCAAGCCCCCCCCACCACCACCAACGTGGTGCCACTCAAGGGGGCAAAGCCATGACATGCAAATTCAAAACCCCATGCCTATTTTGGGAACACCCCTGTTCCAATTATGGGGACGGATTGGCTGGGGCCTGTTCCAATAATGGGCACACCCTGTTCCAATTATGGGCACGGATTAGCGGGTTTTTTGCCCCCCCCTGTTCCCAAAATGGGTACATCCTTAATAACCATACACCTAACGAACTGTTGCACGGCCTTGGCGCTAAGCAGGCTGGACGGCAGGTAGGCCCCACATACCGGACGGACGGCCAGCCTGCGTGGTCGCATCATGCGCAAGGTCTGGGATTGGTCCCAATGCCCCGGTTTCAGAATGGGCAGGGGACCGACGCCACAACTGTTCCTTTCTCTCTCCCGAAAAAAAATGGGGAGGGCTTTTGATGGTGAGGGCATCGAAAGAGGCGGCGGCGGCGTTGCGTTTCCTTCCCAAGCTGGTTGTTCCGGAGGGGCGTCTGGCCGGGAAGCGGGTGAAGCTGGCGACCTATCAAAAGGACTTCGTGCGCGGGGCCTTTGCCAAGGGCATGGAAACGGCTTGCCTGTCAATCGGCAGGGGCAACGCCAAGACGGCGCTGTCTGCGGGCATCGCCCTGGGGCATTTGATGGGGGAAATCGCACCCCAGCCGAAACGGGAAATCATCTTTGCAGCCCGGAACAGGGATCAGGCCAAGACGGCGTTCGGATTCCTGGTCGGGTTCATTCAGGGCTTGCCCGAGGATGAACAAGAGCAATTCACGATCCGGCGCGGGTCCAAGCTGGAAGTCGAGACGGACGAGAACGGCGGCGGTCTGGCGCGTGTCATTGCGGCTGACGGCAAGTCCATTCTTGGCGGTGCCCCGACGCTGGCCATTCTGGACGAACGGGCGGCGTGGGAACGCGAAAAGGGCGATGCGCTGGAAAATGCCATTCTGTCCGGTCTCGGCAAGCGGGACGGGCGGGCGCTGATTATCTCAACATCTGCGCCGGATGATGCGAACACCTTTAGCCGCTGGCTGGATGAACCCCCGCCCGGCACCTATGTGCAGGAACACCGCCCCGAACCGGGCTTGCCGCCCGACGATCTGGCAAGCCTGCTGATGGCGAATCCCGGCGCGTCCGAGGGCATCGGCCCCTCTGCGGAATGGTTGCAGGCGCAGGCGCGGCGGGCGATTGCGCGGGGCGGCTCTGCCCTGTCCAGTTTCCGCAACCTCAATCGCAACGAGCGCGTGGCGGCTGACAACCGCTCGGTGCTGCTGACGGTGGACGAATGGCTGGCCTGCGAGGTGGCCCCCGACGATCTGCCCCCGCGTGACGGCCCTGTTGTTCTGGGCGTTGATCTTGGCGGTTCCCGTTCCATGTCTGCGGCGGCGCTCTACTGGCCTGAAACGGGGCGGCTGGAATGCGTGGGAGCGTTCCCCTGCACTCCCGGCCTGGCGGATCGCGGGCAGGCTGACGGCGTGTCCGGGCGCTATGTCGAGATGCGCGACCGGGGGGAACTGGTGACGATGGGCGATGCAACCGTGCCGGTGGGCCGGTTCATGGCCGACGTGGTGGCCAGGCTGGATGGGCAGGCCCCGGCGGCAATCGTCGGTGACAGATTCCGCCATGCCGAGTTTCTGGAAGCCTTGCGCGATGCGGGGCTTGATCGGGTGCCGTTCATCTGGCGCGGGTTCGGCTGGAAAGACGGCTCCGAGGATTGCGAACGGCTGCGCCGCGCGGTGTTTGAGGGCGAGGTCAAGGCCATGCCTTCCCTGCTGCTGCGCTCTGCCTTCGCGGACGCAATCACGCTGGTGGACCCGGCGGGCAATCACAAACTGGCGGCGGGACGCTCAACGGGCCGGATCGACCCGGTTGCGGCAACCGTCCTGGCGGTGGCGCAGGGCGTTCGGATGCAGCGGGCACCCATACAAAACAGAGGGAGACTGGCATGGGGCTGAGGGAAACGGCATCGCGCCTGATCGCGAAACACGGGCAAGCGGCGCAACTGCTGCGACCGGGGCCGGGTACGAAAGACGGGTTCGGCGGATATATTCCCGGCCCGGATACCGCCTATCCCTGCAAGGCGCTGCTGGCCGAATTTACCGTGAATGCCGAGTATATCGCGGCGGGCCTGCTGGATGTGGGCGACGTGCGGGTTCTGGTGTCCGCCGATGGTTTGGCTATCGAGCCTGAAACAACCGACCGGATCGACATTGGCGGCGATGTTCTGCGCATCAAGCGCGTGGTGCGTCATGCGCCCGGCGGCGTCCTGTTCTTCTACGAAATACAGGGGGCCGATTATGTCTAGGCGCAAGGAACATATCCGCCATTCAAAGGCGGTCACACGCGGCCCGCGCTGGCGCGCTCTGCGGATGCAGGCGCTTGAGCGGGATGGCTGGGCCTGCGTTCAGTGCGGCACCCGCAAGCGGCTTGAGTGCGACCATATCCTGCCGGTCAGGACGCACCCGGACCTGGCCTACAGCCTGAACAATTTACAGATTCTGTGCGGGGCCTGTCACGCGCGCAAAACCCGAATTGAGGTGGGCCATAAACCGCTCCCCCCAAAGCGCCAGCAATGGCGCGACCTGCTGCGTCAGATGCAGCGCAACCCTGTCGAGCAATGAGGTAACAACATGCTGACTTCCAAGAAAATCGAACTGCGCCGGTCTGAAATCCGGCAATCGCTGGCCGAACTGGCCGCAAATGACAACCCGTCCGAGGATGAAACCCGCAAGATGGGCGAGCTGGACGCCGAGTATCGCGCCAACGAAACCCGCTATCGCGCGGCGCTGATTGCCGAGGACGAGGAACGCCAGGACGCCAGGGGCGAGCTGGAAACGCGCTCTGAACGCGAATGGTCCG
>NZ_JBGFGP010000003.1:0-281 GCF_041224545.1 Sedimentitalea sp. XS_ASV28
ACCGGGAGGAAGGTCTCTCGGTGAAGCGACGACGTGGCCGCAAACGGGCCCGCGGCACACGCACACCGATGCCGGAGGCGGCGCGCCCAAATGCGCGGTGGTCGCTGGACTTTCTGTCGGACAGCTTTGGTGCTTCACGCCAGTTCCGCATCCTGGCAGTGATCGACGATTGCTGCCGCGAAAACCTGTGCCTCATGGCCGACACCAGTATCTCGGGAGCCCGTGTCGCCCGCGAGCTGGATGCGCTGGTGCGGGTCTACGGAAAACCAGGTTGCATCGTC
>NZ_JBGFGP010000055.1:0-49406 GCF_041224545.1 Sedimentitalea sp. XS_ASV28
CTTCGCGATTGACTTGAAACATCCCGCATCACCTAACGCGTTGAAATCTCTGATTTCAGGCAGCGTCAGGTCTATCGCGAAACGATATAAACAATCAAATAAACACACCCAATAAAAACAAGAAAAATTCACAATGATATAAAACAAATACACCCCAAACACCCTGAAGAGACAGGCCGGGGCCGGATTTGTCCTCGCTGGGGAGCAACAAAAGCGACGTCGAAGCGAAAAACCGCTTCGACATGACTATCATGATTTGAAGTGTGTGTGGACCGGCTGCGGCGGCGTCAGGACGCCGACTTTTTCGCGTAGCGACGACCCAGCATCCCCAATCCGCCAAGACCGGCCAGCAACAGCGGCAGGGTCGAAGGGAGCGGAACCGGGGTCAGATCGCCGGCATATTCCAGGGTATCCAGATCGGACCGGAACTTGACCTCGCCAAAGATGCCGCCAGCCGCAAGGCCGGTGAAATCCACGAGCATTCCGGTGTAGAGGTCACCATCCGCCGCGCGCCCGGCAAGGTTCACATTGCCGAAATAGGTCGCATTGATCTCGCCTTCGAGATCCTGATACTCGGAATAAAGTTCAAAGGGGAAACCGAACGAGGATCCCGGTGTCGAGGGCAGAGACGGATCGCCAATAATGTAGCGCGTGTCTGTCGTGTCGAAAACCGAGCTTGCAGGAGCCACGTCGATGAAGATCGACGACAGCATGCGGGTCGTCCGCACTTCGAAGCCATCCCAGCTCATGTAAACCGTGGTGTCGATGCCGCGGGCCGCGCCGTCGATACTGTAATCAAACGCCCTGATTGCCTGCCACTCGATCTGTTCGCTCGTCCCGTCGGCATAGTTCGCCGTGATCAACGCACCATCGAGATCGACGCCTTCGGTACCGGTATTGCTGCGAAGACCATAGGTCGTTTCCTGCAAGCCGCTATCGACCGCACGATTGATATTGATCGTCGTGGCCTGTGCCACACCGATGGAAAACAAGGAAACTGCAATGGCTAGGGGGCCTGCCTTCAAGATCCTGAACAACACTTTAAACTCCACACTCACTAAACATTCAAAATCACTGGGTTGGGAGTATGCACCAGTTTGCGCTTTGCCGCAATGCCAAAACAGCGCGGGGAATTTTGTCGCAGGGTGCGTGTCGCGACGGCCGGCCGCCGCCGTCTGAGAGAGGCGAACACGCGCTTGATACAGGTTCAGGTTTGCACCGCAACCACCAGATTTTTATAATAAAAGACAATTCTAAAATCTCTTTGCGACTTCTCGAAGTTTTTGAAGCCGGCGCGACAGAGTGTGACCGGGATGTCACATCCTGGGCGGAGGGGATGCAAATCCACCTGCATCACATCGCGCAGGCTGCGGCCCTTTGACACCGGCGGGCGAAAACGGCGTTGTCAGGGAATCGGGTCCTTTCGAAACAGAAACGTTCGCCGGAACGGCGCCTGAGCGGGCCCGGAGCCAGCAAGGTTCCATACCATCCCGATCACCCGGCGCCCGCCAGCGCCGTTGTCACAATCCGTTCACCGGAACCTTGAGCATGGGCTTGCCATCCGCGTCGGTCGGGACCTCGCCTGCGCGCATGTTCACCTGCAAGGACGGGATAATGAGCCTGGGCATGGCAAGCTGCGCATCGCGTTCAGTACGGAACTTGACGAACTCGTCCCTGGTTTTCCCGCCACCTACGTGAATATTATGAGCTTTTTCTTCGCCAACCGATGTTTCCCACTGGATGTCGCGCCCATTGGGGCCATAGTCATGGCACATGAACAATCGCATGTCGTCGGGCAGCGCCAGAACCTTCTGGATGCTGTCATAAAGCACCCCCGCGTCGCCGCCCGGAAAATCCGCCCGTGCAGACCCGCCATCCGGCATGAACAGCGTGTCACCGACAAAGGCCGCGTCGCCCATCACGTGCACCATGCAGGCCGGCGTGTGGCCGGGCGTGTACATCGCAAAGGCCTGCATATTGCCCACCTGATAGGTGTCACCGTCTTCGAACAGCGCGTCAAACTGGCTGCCGTCGCGCTGGAAGTCCGTGCCTTCGTTGAACACCTTGCCGAATGTTTCCTGTATGACCATGATCTTGGAGCCGATGCCGATCCTGCCGCCCAGTTGCTGCTGAAGATACGGGGCGGCGCTCAGGTGGTCGGCATGAACATGGGTTTCTATGATCCATTCGAGCCTGAGCCCCTGCGCTTTGATCTGACCGATCAATTCGTCGGCGTGATCATAGGTGATGCGCCCGGCCGCATAGTCGATATCCATCACGCTGTCGATCACTGCGCAGGCGTCGGATGCCGGATCCCTGACGATATAGCTGATCGTGTTGGTGGCCTCGTCAAAGAACGCCTGTACCTCTGGTTTGACATTCATGTTCACTGGATAGTTCGTCATGTCTTGCTCCCAAATTTCACCACGCGGATCAGCGTCGGTCGGCGAGTCGGATGCTGATGCCCATTGTCGTCTCCTGTCTCACAGAAATGGAACCGTGACGCGCAAATAACAATTACGTTTTGCATCTCCGGCATCGAATTTCATGCCGTTCCGGTTTGCGACATATACGTGCCTCAGCAGGCATACGCAGTGTTCCAGTACGCGCGCGCATCGACAAGGCTGGAAACGATTACGTTCCCTCTGGTGCGCGCTCGCCCGCCGTCTTCGACGCGAGGCTGCTCATGTGTAAGGCACTTGGTCGATGCAGGACCGAATGACGCGCCTTACCTTGCGATCTGTCTCTGGACATTCTGTTTTCTGTATTAGATGCATCCCATCTGCATGTTGGCGCGCGGGCCGACGTCACCACCTTTTAACACGACAAGCGGAGCGTTCAACGATGACCGATATTCTCCGGGGTCTAATCGCCGGATTGGCGATCCTCATCGCACCGGTCGCAGCTTTGGCAGAGACCCCCATCGTGAAACTGATCACCGTCCCGACGGGCGAAACCGGCACCAAGCGGGTGTTCTTCGGTCGTGTCGTCGCCCGCGAGACCGTTGATCTCGCCTTTCAGGTCGGTGGGCAGATTGTCGAGTTTCCCGTCGAAGAGGGCGCGATGATCGCGCAAGGGTCGGTTGTCGCGAAACTCGACCAGATACCGTTCACGCTGGCTCGCGATGAAGCCCAGGCCAGAAGCGTTCAGGCGCATCGGACGCTTGAACGCTATCAGAAACTTCTGGGAAGCGCGGTGACCGAGACCGCCGTTCAGGACGAGGAGACCGCAGTGGAGCTTGCGGATCTCGCTCTGAGAAATGCCGAGCGCGCGCTATCGCAAGCCACGCTGAATGCCCCGTTCGATTCGATCGTGGCGACGCGTCTGGTGCCCAATTTCTCGACCATCTCGGCCGGAACACCGGTGGTGCGCCTGCATGACCTGTCCGACTTGCGCATCGAGATCGACGTTCCGGAAACCCTGTTCCAACGGGCGGGCAGCGCGGCAAAGGTCAATCTCCATGCGGAATTTCCCGCTGTGCCGGGGTCTTTTCCGCTCGAGCTGCGCGAATTCAACGCGGAGACCGAGCAGATCGGCCAGACTTACAAGATCACTCTGGGCATGGCGCCGCCCGAGGGCGAGCCGATCCTGCCCGGCTCATCGGCCAAGGTCACGGCGGTTCTCTATCTGGGCGCGCCGCGGATCGAGATACCGCTGTCGGCCATCGATATAGGCAATGATTCGGGCACCAGCGTCATGGTGTTCACCCCGACCGGCGCAAACGAAGGCACCGTAACCCGCACACCCGTTGAAATCGGCGCAACAAACAACGGCACTGTCGAATTGCTGTCGGGCGTCGAGCCGGGACAGGAGATCGTCGCGATCGGCGCAAATGCCTTGAAAGACGGGGCAACCGTGCGCCGGTTCGCGGGTTTCGGGAACTGAGCGCATCATGGATATCGCACGTTCGTCGATCGACCGCCCGATCTATACCTGGATCATCATCCTGACCTGTCTTCTGGGCGGCATCTGGGGATTCCTGTCGCTCGGTCGGCTGGAGGACCCGGCCTTTACCATCAAGACCGCCGTTGTCGTCACGCAATATCCCGGCGCGTCGGCGCATGAAGTGGCGCGCGAAGTCTCCGAACCCATAGAATCCGAGATCCAGAAGATGGGCGAAGTCGACGATATCCAGACGATGAACCAGCCGGGCCTGTCCTGGATTACGGTCAACATGCAGAACCAGTATGACGGCTCGGAACTGCCCGAAATCTGGACCAAGCTGCGCAACCGGGTGAGCGAGGCGCAACTGCCCCGCGGAACCTCGGTGCCCTTCGTCAATGACAGGTTCGGCGACGTCTACGGCATGTATTTCGCGGTAACCGCTCCGGGCTACAGCGACGCCGAAATCAATGAACTGGCGGAATTCCTGCGCTTGCAACTGCTTGCGGTGGAGGGCGTGTCCGATGTGGCGGTGTCGGGCCTGCCAAACGAGGTCATCTATGTGGAACCGGATTTCGCGCTGAGTGCGGCGCTCGGGATCCCGCCGGCCGCGATACAGGGCGCCATTGCCAGCGCCGACGAGATCGTCGCGGGCGGCACGATCCAGACGGAACAGGGCCGCACCCTGATCCAGCGCCCCGAAGGCTCGGACAGCGTATCAGAAATCGCCGCCCTGTCGATCGGTGTCGGTGGGCAGATCGTCAAACTGACCGATTTTACCAATGTCTATCGCGGACGCGAAGCCTCGCCCAATCTGATGGTGCGTCACAACGGCAGCGAGGCATTCACCCTGGGTGTTGCCGGTATTGCCTCCGAGAACATCGTGGAAGTAGGCAAGCGTGTCGACCGCAGGCTTGCGGAGTTGCAGGACCTGATCCCGGTCGGGGTTTCCGTGCAATCCATCTATCAGCAACATCAGGTGGTCGAGGAGGCCTCGAACGATTTTCTGGTGAACCTGGCGATGTCGGTTGCCATCGTGGTGGTTGTACTGGCGATATTCATGGGATGGCGCGCCGCGATCGTGGTGGGTGCGACCCTGCTGCTGACAGTTGTCGGCACGCTGTTCTTCATGGCGCTCGCCTCTATCGAAATGGAACGGATCTCGCTCGGGGCGCTGATCATCGCGATGGGGATGCTGGTCGACAACGCCATCGTGGTGGCCGAGGGCATGCAGTTTGCCATGCTCGGGGGCCAGTCATCGCGCGATGCGTCCTCCGAAGCCGCGCGCAAGACACAGATCCCCCTGCTCGGCGCGACCGTGATCGGAATCATGGCCTTTGCCGGCATCGGCCTCAGCCCCGACGCCACCGGCGAATTCCTGTTCTCTCTGTTTGCGGTCATCGGGATCTCTCTTCTGCTGTCCTGGGTTCTGGCGATCACGGTGACGCCGCTTCTGGGACACTACTTCTTCAAGCGCGGCAAGAGCGGCGCGGCGATCGGCTATGACGGCGCGCTGTTCCGCAGCTATTCCGCTTTCCTGCGCGTCTGTCTGCGCCTGCGATGGCTGGTGGTTGCAGTGCTCGTTGTGACCACGGTGGTGTGCTATGCGATGTTCGGACAGATCCGGCAGCAGTTCTTTCCCGACAGCAACACGCCGCTCTATTTCGTCCATTACAAACTGCCCCAGGGCGCCGCGATCCAGCAGACCTCGGCCGACCTGACCGTGCTCGAAGACTGGCTCGCCGCGCGCGAAGAGGTCACGAATGTGACCGCCTTTGCAGGGTCCGGCGCATCCCGCTTCATGCTGACCTATGACAGCGAGGATCCAAACCCGAGCTATGGCCACCTGATCGTGCGGGTGAGTTCGCTTGATGTCATCGAAAACGAGATGAACGCGCTTGAGGCCTTCGCGCAAACCGCAGTGCCGCAGGGCGAGTTTCGCGTGAAACGCCTGGCCTTTGGTCCGGGCGGAGGCGCTCCGATCGAGGTTCGCTTTTCGGGGCCCGATCCCGAAGTGCTGCGCGATCTGGCAGATCAGGCAATCGAACGGCTCGGAACAGCGTCGGACAACGTGATCGCCCCGCGCCAGGACTGGCGTGAAAAAGAGCTTGTCCTGCGTCCGCTCTATGCCGAGGATCGCGCCCAGGATGCGGGCATTTCGCGCTCGGACATCACCGAAGCCCTGCAATTCGCGACCGAAGGCATCACCGCCGGTACCTTCCGCGAAGGAGACCGCCAGATTCCAATCGTCATTCGCGCGCAGCAGGACGCGGGCCTCGCGCTCACCGATCACCTTCTCTATTCCGAGAGCCGCGACGCGACCATACCGATGCAACAGGTGATCGACGGATTCGTGTTCGAGGCGGAAGACACGCTGGTCCTGCGGCGGGACCGCGCGGATGTGATCACCGTTGGCGTCGACATTCCACGCGACATGACCGCGTCGGAAGTGTTGCTCGAGGTGCGGGACACGATCGAAACCATGCCGATCCCCGAGGGTTACAAGATGGAATGG
Organism: Sedimentitalea sp. XS_ASV28; assembly: GCF_041224545.1. NCBI lineage: Bacteria > Pseudomonadati > Pseudomonadota > Alphaproteobacteria > Rhodobacterales > Paracoccaceae > Sedimentitalea > Sedimentitalea sp. XS_ASV28. Next base: position 6,398 of record NZ_JBGFGP010000055.1, read on the forward strand.
GGCGGGGAACTCGAAAGCTCGACAGATGCGCAGGAGTCGCTCGGCAGACAGTTGCCGCTGAGCCTGATCATCATGATCCTGATCTCGATCCTGCTGTTCAATGCCTTGCGCCAGCCGCTGATCATCTGGCTGCTCGTGCCGATGGCCGTGAACGGAGTCAGCCTCGGGTTGCTGGGCACCGGCCTGCCCTTCACCTTTACCGCGTTGCTGGGCCTGTTGTCGCTCTCCGGGATGCTGATCAAGAACGGTATCGTTCTGGTCGAGGAGATCGACCTGACGCGCGAGGCCAAGCCCGACATGACGCTGACCGATGCGATTGTCGAAGCCTCGACATCGCGACTGCGCCCTGTCTTTCTGGCGGCATCGACGACCATTCTCGGGATGTTGCCGCTGATCTCGGACGCCTTCTTTCAGTCAATGGCGATCACGATCATGGGCGGTCTGGCCTTTGCGTCGGTGCTGACGCTGATCGCGGCGCCGGTGCTGTATTACCTCTTCTTCCGCCGCGCCGATGCCCGCCAGCGCAGTGCAGCCGACGCAGTGCCGGCATAAGGTTCAGGTTTTGCCGATGGCAGGCCGGCCCCTGAACGGGGCCGGTCCTGAGCCAGCTTCCGGATCGCTCAAACGGCCTCGTCCTCGACCGTGTTGCGCAGCGTTCCGATACCGTCCACTTCGATCTCGACCACATCTCCGGGGTGCAGATACCGGGGCGGGTCGAACCGGGCCCCCGCCCCCGTGGGCGTACCGGTGACGATGATGTCGCCCGGCTCAAGGGTCATGAAGGTCGAGATATATTCGATCTCCCTGCGGATCGGGAACATCATCCGCGACAGGACGTCATCCTGGCGCAGTTCGCCATTCACGCGGGTGACGATGCGCGCCTCATCAAGCTGTGCGGCGTCGGTGAAGGGCACGAGCCACGGCCCCATCGCGCCGGACCGGTCCCAGTTCTTGCCCTGCGTGACGTTGAACTTGGCATGGCGGACCCAATCGCGAATGGTGCCCTCGTTGCAGAGGGTCAGTGCCGCGATATGGTCATAGGCGTCGGCCTGCGAAATCCGCCGCCCGCCCTTGCCGATGACAATTGCGACCTCGCCCTCGTAATCGAGCGTGTGGCTTTCCGGCGGGCGGATCAACGGGCGATCATGGCCGGTGAAACCGCTGGCAAAGCGCGGAAACAGCGACATATATGCCGGCTGCGCGCTGCCGTCCTTGTATTCTGCATTGCGGTCCGGGAAATTCACCCCGACGCACAGGATGCGCGCGGCGTTCGGCAATACCATTTCATACCGGAACCGCGTGTGGCTGACCGATTTGTTCCCTGCGGCCTCGGTCAATGCGGTCAGCCCGTTGGCGCGGATCACGTCCAGCAAGGTCGGCCAGTCGGGAAAATCGGCGTCCAGCGCGATCATCCCGCCCTCTGCGACGGCTCCGTAATGCATCCGGCCATCGGCCGAATAAGTGGCAAATCTCATCATCTGCGCTCCTGCCGGTATCTTGGGTGTCTGGTCCGGACCATCCGTCAGGGCGCGATGATCGGGCTGGCGGTCAGGTCCGAGTCTCGCGTATCCGTGCCGACGAATTTGGTTCCGTGTTCGAACCAGCTGCGCGGAGCCGGAGCCCCCCAAAGCGTCTGGCGCTGCGGATCCCCGAGATCCCATTTGATCGGTTCCAGATCCGGATCGACGGTCTGATAATCCGAGCAGTATATCTCGATCCGGTGCCCGTCAGGGTCAAGAATATAGAGAAAGAACGCGTTCGAGATTCCGTGCCTGCCGGGTCCGCGCTCGATATTGCCCACATGGCCGGTGGTCGCCATCAGATCGAGCAGGTCGATGATGTTCAGCGGAGTCGGCACCCAAAAGGCAACGTGGTGCATACGCGGCCCGGTGCCGTTGGTGAACGCCATGTCGTGAACGCCGCCCTTGCGATGCAACCATGCGGCCCAGAGCTTCTTGCTGTCCTCGTCCTCGGTGTATTCGGTCACGCGGAAGCCGAAATCGCTGTAGAACGCGACCGAGGCATCGACATCCGGAGAGAAACAGTTGAAGTGGTCGATCCGCAGCGGTTTGACCCCGCGATACAACGCATATTTCTGATGGATCGGCTCAAGACGGTCCATCTTGTGATAAAATTCCAGAGGGATCCCGATATTGTCCGACGTCAGCAGCGTGCGTCCCTGATAGGGGCGCTCGACCCATTCCGTCGGACGACCCCTGGCCTTGAAATAGCGTTCTGCCTTGTCGAGATCCTCTTCGTCAAAGGTCTTGAACCCCATGACGTCAACGGTGCCGGGATTTCCCGACTGTTGCAGGATCACGCAATGATGCCCGCGCTCTTCCATGGCGCGCAAGTAAACATGCGTTTCACTTTCATCGGTGACCTGAAGGCCGAGGATCTCGGTGTAAAAGCGTTTGGACACAGCCAGATCGGCGACGTTCAGACACACGTGGCTGAGCCGGATGGTGTTGAAATCGGGATAAAGGTTGGGCGCTGGTACGGGCATCAGAGGGCTCCCAGTTTGGTGATCTTGTGCTGGCCGGTCGCAAAGCCGATGTGCTTTTGCTCCATGTAGAACTCAAAGGACCAGTCGCCGCCGTCCCGGCCGATGCCGCTGGACTTGACCCCGCCGAATGGCGTCGGCAGATGGCGGACGTTCTCCGAGTTCACCCAGATCATTCCCGCCTCAAGCCGGTCGGTGAACCGCAACGCGCGGGTCAGGTCGTTGGTCCAGACATATCCGGTCAGGCCGTAATCGGTGTCATTGGCGATGCGCAGGGCCTCTTCTTCGCTTGAAAACGGGATCGAGGTCAGCACAGGCCCGAAAATCTCTTCGCGCGCGATCCGCATCTGGTTGTTCGCCCCGGTAAACAGCGTGGGCCGCACGAAATACCCCTCGTCCCCGACCGCTTCGCCGCCCGCTGCGATCGTGGCACCATCTTCTCTGGCGATATCGAAATAACGTGTGACCTTGGAAAAATGCTCTTCCGTCACCAGCGGGCCGATTTCCGTCGCCGGATCCAGCGGGTGCCCGACCCGGATGTTCCGGACGCGCTCGACAAGGCGCGCTTCGAACTCCTCGCGGATGGTGTCCTGCACCAGCAGTCGCGAGGACGAGGTGCAGCGCTCGCCGTTGATCGAGTAGATCATGAAGATCACCGCATCCAGCGCGCGATCGAGATCGGCATCGTCGAATACGATCACCGGGTTCTTGCCGCCCAGTTCCAGATGGTTGCGCTTGAGCGTGTCGGCCCCCTGCCTGGTGATCAGGCTGCCCGTGCGGCTTTCACCGACAAAGGCGATGGCCTTGATCTTCGGGTGCTCGCACAGTGCTTTGCCGACCTCTTCGCCAAACCCGTTGACGGTGTTCAACACGCCCGGCGGCAAGCCGGCCTCTTCGGCAATTTCGACCAGCAGGCGCGCGGTCAGCGGCGAGGCCTCGGCCGGTTTGTGAACCACGGTACATCCGGCCGCCAGTGCCGGCGCGATCTTCCATGTCGACAGCATGAAGGGTGTATTCCACGGCGTGATGACACCGACAGGCCCGATTGGAACGCGGGTGGTCACGTTCATCAGTGTCGGTGATTTCAAATGCTGGCCGTCGCGTGCCTGCACCACCTGATCGGCAAAGTAGCGAAAGTTCTCGGCCCCGCGCAGTGCGGCCTTGGACATAAACCTGAGCGCCTGTCCGGTGTCCCAGCATTCGCAGAGCGCGATTTCTTCCGCCCGCGCCTCGATGCCCTCGGCCACGCGGATCAGTATCTTCTTGCGCTCGGTTGCCGGTATGTCGCGCCAATCGGCAAAGGCATCGGACGCCGCCTGTGCGGCCCGGTCTATATCCGCCGCCGTACCGTGGGCCACGTTGCAAATGACGTTCTTGTCAACGGGCGAGATCGACTGGAACTGCTTGCCATCCCCGCCCATGTCCTGGCCCGCGATGCGGTTTTCGATGCCGTTGTCGCGAAAGCGGGCAAGATAGCCTGCAAGCTTGCCCAGGTTGTCATCAAGTGCGCTCATGCGATATCCTCCAACGGCTTTCGGTAGGTTGAACTCCACCCGGAAAGCTCTGCGCCACATTTTATTAATATGTTAATTATTGTCAAGTTAAATAATATCGGCCTTGCATTGTCAAGCATCACTTGGCAGCAGAAAGCACCAACCCGCGCCGAATTCGAGCCAGTCCATGAAATCCAAGCTTCCCTCGACCTCCCGGTCCCTGCCGATCGCCCTCATCCGTGCGCGGGAAGGGGCGATGGCGCCCATACGGGACATGCTTGCCGATACCGGAATCACCGAACAGCAGTGGCGCATTCTGCGCGTATTGTCCGAGCATGGTGCGCTTGACTCTTCCACCCTCGCCGATCGTGCCAGCCTGCTTTTTCCCAGCCTGACGCGGATTGCGACAAAGATGCGCCAGAAGGGGCTGATCACCCAGACTCGCGACAAGGTCGACCGCCGCAGACAGGTGATCGAGATTACCGCGGCGGGTCAGGACATCATCGACGCACATACAGAGCAGGCCGCGCAGATCGTCGTCGGGTTTCGCAGGCGCATGGGGGACGAGAATTACGAGACCCTTCTCGACCTGCTCGCCCTGCTCGATCCGGGGCCGCGCGACTAAAGCCTTTCGCGATTGACTTGAAACATCTGGCATCACCTGACGCGTTGAAATTCTTGAGTTCAGGCAGCGTTGGGTGCTTCAGGCTTATCACGAAATGCTTTAGGCGGCGATCACGCCTTCGGCCCGCCAGGCGTCGAATATGCCAAGCGCGGTTTCCGCGAAAACCGCATCGTTGATATGGCCATCGATCCGATGAATGCTGACATTGTCAGGCGCGGCATCGACAAGCGTGCGCAGGAATTCTGCAAGCCCCTCCGGGTCGTGCAGCTCTGCGCCCTCTCTGTCCCACTCGCCCAGCCCGTGCGCGGGCAGGAGCAGCGCGGTCGGCCCGGTCGCCAGGGCAAGCTGCTGCGCGTGGGCGCGTGCGACGGTTTTGCGCTCTTCCGTGTTCAGCGTGATGCTGGTCAGCAGCCGGTTGTGCGGGCGCGGCTGGTGATCCTGCCACTTTTCCGGAACGGGTTGCCATCCGACGATGTCAACAAGATCATAGCATCCCGGCGCGACCAGCTGCGGCGTGCCGGCCTTGCCCGCATTGGTCAGCCGATCGGCCCCGGCCGAGATGTTCGACCCATGAACGTGGTTGCCGAGTTCCTGGGTACAGAAATCGAACACGCAGGCAAAGGCGCCTTGCCCGGCCAGGCTTTCAAAGGCACGGCCACCCATGCCGGTCGCGTGGAAAACGGCCACCTCGAACCCGCGTTCCTCAAGCGCCGGTTTCAGCGGTATGACGTATTTCAATGCCGAGGTTCCCAGCGACATCATCCCGATCAGCGGCTTGTCCATATCGGGCTTTTGCGCCGCACGCGCCGCGCCGAGCACTGCGCCGGCGGCCTGGCTCAACGATGCCTTGCATACCGAGTTGAGGCCATAGAGCCCACCGGCCCAGAGGATCATCTGGACGTCGGCGGCGACCCGCTCTGCCGGGATCAGCGGCGAGAAGGCCACGGTCGAGACAACGTATTTCGGAACCCCCAATGGCAGGCTGCAGCACACATCCAGCGCCAGGTCGGTGCCCATCGTGCCACCCAGCACGATCATCCCGTCGAACCGGCCTTCGAGATACAGGCGCGCCGCCAGAAGCGATGCCCCCCGCGCCATGATCTGCATCGCCTCGTTCTCCTCGCCCGCCGCAATGGCCGCGGCGATGCTGCTGCCCGCCTCGGCGGCGACATCGTGCTTGGAGTAAGCGGTCGCCGTCGTGGGATCACCCAGAACAGATACATCCATGCTGAGAACCCGTCCGCCCTGTTCGCGGATGACATCCGCGAGAAAGTCCAGCTCGTCATTCTTGGTGTCATAGGTTCCTATGACCAGAATGGTCTTGTCTGTCATCTCCGGCCCTCCTCCGAATTTGCGCCTAAAGCTTGATCCAGGCAGTCTTGAGATTGATGTATTTCTCCAGCGCGTGCAGCGACTTGTCATGCCCATTGCCCGATTGCCCCACCCCGCCGAGCGGCACCGTTCCGTCCGCGCCTCCGTAGGTATTGACATGCATGACGCCGGTCCGGACCCGCCGGATCATCCGGTGTGCCCGCGACAGGCTGGACGTCCAGACCGCCCCGGCCAGCCCGTATACCGTGGCGTTGGCAATGTTCACGGCTTCGTCCTCAGAGGCAAAGGGCGTCACCCCCAGAACCGGCCCGAAAACTTCCTTCTGCGCGAGCGTTGCCTGCGGCGTGACCCCGGTGAATATCGTCGGCTGCATGAAATAGCCGCCGGTTTCCTGCAACACACGGCTCCCGCCGGTGACAAGCTCGGCCCCTTCCGCGGTTGCTGTCTGAACGAATTCGAGGTTCTGGCGAAGCTGTGTCTCGGAATTCACCGCGCCAATCGCGGTTTCGAGACTGAGCGGATCGCCAACCCGCATGCTTTCCGCGATCTCTGCGACCCGCGCGACGAACGCATCATGGATATCCGCCTGGACAAGCAGACGTGACCCGGCAACGCAAACCTGGCCCGCATTGCGAAAGATGCCCTGCGCAGCAACCTGTGCGGCCTCATCGAGGTTCGGGGCATCGGCAAATACGATATTGGGAGATTTGCCGCCCAATTCGAGATAAACTCGTTTCATGTTGGATCGCGCCGCATATTCCATCAGACGCCGTCCGGTGGTGCCGGATCCCGTGAACACCAGCACATCCACGTCCATCGACAGGCCCATCGCCTCGCCAACGACTGCGCCCTCGCCGGTGATCGCGTTCAGAACGCCGTCCGGCAACCCCGCCTCATGCGCCAGGTCAACCATGCGCATCAGGGACAGCGACGCGGTTTCGGCGGGCTTCAGCACCACGGAATTGCCCATCGCCAATGCCGGGCCAAGTTTCCACGCGCCGATCATCAGCGGGAAATTCCAGGGGATGATCGCGCCGACCACGCCCACCGGCTCCTTGTGGATCATCCCGAGCACGTCATCCTGTGTCGGTGCGATCTCGCCATATACCTTGTCGAGCGCCTCGGCGTAATAGCGTATGGTCGCCGCCGCAGATCCCGGCTCGGCCTTGAGCGCCATCCCGATTTCCGTGCCATTGTCACGCACCCCCAGAACCGCAAGTTCCAGCGCATGCGCTTCGATCAGATCCGCCCATCTGTGCAAAACCTTCTTGCGCGCGGCGGGTGGCTGACCGGCCCAACGCCGGTCCTCGAACGCCTGACGGGCGGTTGCGATTGCGGCCTGCATGTCCGCCACCGTTCCCCTCGCGACAGTGGTCAGAACCTGCCCGTCCAACGGTGACACCACATCCATCGTTGCGCCGTCCGAGGCGGCGACATGACGCCCGTTTATCATGTGCAACCGGCGCGGAACCGCATTTTTTCGCAGTGCGTCAATCCTGACCTGATCCATTTCATCGCGCCTTTCAGTGCTACAAGTCCGTTTTTTGTCAGTGATATAGAGAGACAAACTAAAGTAATTTCCTTGGTCGCCCATATACCCTCACCTATCAATGGTTCATATAATGAACCGCAGGTTTAATAAAACTATTGCTTTATCAATCAATACATGTCAATTTCTTTTTCAGCCTCAAATGGAGCCTCGACGTCCCGTGTCATCCGCAGTCAAGACCATTGCCCTGCTGTCGCATTTCTCTGCGACCCGGCCGGAGATCGGCCTGTCCGAGTTCTGCCGGCTTGCCGGGCGTGACAAGGCGACAACGCATCGACACCTTCAGGCGCTTGAGGAAAGCGGTTTTGTCGAGCAAAATCCGGTGACAAAGGCCTATCGGCTTGGTCCCGTGGTGTTGCAACTGGCGCGCACCCGCGAACTGACCATGCCGCGCAAGGCGGGTGCCGAAACGGTTGCATCGCGAATTGCCGAGACCACCGGCGAAACGGTGCACGTTTCGGTTCTTTCCGGGTCAACGCTCTATCCGCTCACCTCGTGTGAATCCGACAAGCACAGCACCAGGGTCATCATAGACGTGCAGACCTTTCCCCTGCACGCCACGGCGTCGGGAATATGTGCGTTGGCCTTTGGGCCCCAAGAACTTCTCAAGGTGGCTTGCGGCGATATGCATGCGTTCACCCGCGACACGCCAACGTCGCCCGAGGTGTTGGAGCGTGCGGTGGATGCCGCGCGGCAAACCGGATTTGCACGCTCCGACCGTGGATACGAGGAAGACGTGAGCAGCATCTCCGCGCCGATTTTCGATCAGAGCGGACTGTTCGCCGGTGCGGTTTCGGTGGCAAGCGTCACCTCCCGGTTCACCCCCGAACTCCAGCGCCGCATCCAGAGCGAGCTGATCGCCGCGAGCCGCGAAATCTCGCGCAACTGGGGCGGCAAAGTGCCTGAGAACATCGAATCCGTCTGGCGCTTACATACGAAAATACAAGAAGTTAAGGACGTAACCTCATGAAAGACTCGAACTTTCTGAAAGAAATCAACGCGCGCATGATGTGGCATCCGATGACGTCCCCCAAGGACAGCATCGACAATCCGCCAAAAATCGTGACCGAAGCCAGCGGCGTCAGCATCACCGATATCGACGGGCACAGCGTGGTGGATGCCGTGGGGGGGCTTTGGAACGTCAATCTCGGATATTCCTGCCAGCCGGTCAAAGATGCCATCGCCGATCAGTTGGCGCGGTTGCCCTATTATTCGACCTTCCGGGGGACGTCCAACGACGTCGCGATCGAACTGTCCTATGAGTTGACCGATTTCTTTGCCCCCGACGGGATGCAGCGTGCATTTTACACATCCGGCGGGTCGGATTCCGTGGAAACGGCGCTGCGTCTGGCGCGGCAGTATCACAAGCTGCGTGGCGAGGCCGGGCGCACCAAGTTCCTCAGCCTGAAGAAAGGCTACCACGGCACTCATATCGGTGCCGCAAGCGTCAACGGCAATGCCAATTTCCGCAACGCCTATGAACCCTTGCTGCCGGGCTGCTATCACATTCCCGCGCCTTACACATATCGCAACCCGTTCAATGAAACCGATCCGGCGAAGCTGGCGCAACTCTGTGCCGCGGCGCTTGAGGACGAGATCGCGTTTCAGGGGGCAAACACGATTGCGGCGATGATCATGGAGCCGATCCTTGGCGCCGGCGGCGTGATCCCGCCGCATGCCTCTTTTGCGCCGATGGTTCAGGACATCTGCAACCGGCATGGCATCCTGCTGATCACCGACGAGGTCATAACCGCCTATGGCCGCACCGGCGCGTGGTCGGGCGCACGTCTCTGGGGCATCCAGCCCGACATGATGTGCACCGCCAAGGCCATCACCAACGGCTTCTTTCCCTTCGGGGCGGTGATGATTGGCGAGCGGCTGGTCGATGTCTTTGAAGGCAACGACCAGGCCAAGATCGCGCATGGCTACACCTATTCCGGCCATCCGGTCGGCGCCGCAGCGGCGCTTGCCTGCCTGGCCGAGACCAGGCGCCTGAACGTCACCGAGAACGCCGCCGCACGCGGGACGCAATTGTTCGAGGGATGCAAGGCCCTGCAGGAGAAATACGAGACCATCGGCGATGTGCGCGGCGGCCACGGGTTGATGACCGCCATCGAAATGGTCAGTGACCGGGCCACGAAGAAGCCGATCGACGCCGCCCGCGCCGCGACGGTTCAGGAAGTCGCATATGATGCGGGTGCGATGGTGCGCGTTTCGGGACCGAATATCATCCTGTCCCCGCCCCTGGTGCTGTCCGAGCAGGACGCCGCCGCCATCCTGTCGGCGCTCGACGCCGGCTTTGCATCTCTGTGAGGCGCAAGATGCCCGATAATTACGTCGCCGTGGCGGGTATCTGGGGCGGGCCTCTCTGCATCGGCAGCGACGGCATCAGGATAGATCTGCCTGGCGGCAACTGACATCGCATGAAATGTCGACCCGCACGTTTCTTCAGCAAGGAAATACACCCCGAAACCCACTGAAAGCAAACCAACCAACACCACAGGGAGACTGAAACAAATGAAGAAGATCATGCTCTCCGCTGCCTGCGCAGCGGTCGCACTCGCCACGACGGCATGGGCGGAATATCCGGAAAAACCTGTGTCGTTCGTCGTACCGTGGCCTCCGGGTGATCTCGAAGACGTTCTGACGCGGATCATCGCCAGCGAATTTCAGGAGATGTATGGCGTTCCGACCGCTGTCGTGAACAAACCCGGCGGTGGCGGTGGCCCATTTCCCGGAGCCGTCGAAGTGGCGACCGGGCCCGCCGACGGCTATACCATCGGATCCTTCGTGACCGATGTTCCCATCGGGGGTCCCAAGATCGGCATTCCCGAACTGTCGCCGAACCCGTTCGAGCCGGTCGGCATCTTTCTGACCTACCCGTTCGTGATCGCATCGGCCAGGAACGCACCGTTTGCAAATTGGGAAGAGCTGGCCGCCTACGCGCAGGACAATGACGTGGCGGTCGGTCATTTCGGCTCGTTCCTGCCGCCCACGCAGGTCACCTTTGCCGCTGCCATCGAGTCGGGTTTCGATTTCGCCTCGGAAGCCGCGTTTGACGCGCTCGACTGCAACACGCTCGCCTCGGGTGACGTGGATGTCATCAACACCACGCTGCAACTCATCCTGCCCTGTCTGGATGACGTGAATGTGCTTCTGAGCATCGGCAGCGAGCGGATCGCCCTGACCCCGGACACGCCTACGGTGAGCGAAGTGCATCCCGAACTGGGCCTGTCACTCTGGAACGGTCTGTTCGTGCACAAGGACGTGCCGGCAGAGGCGCGTGAAAAGATCGAAGCGGCGGCGACCAAGGCGCTTCAGTCGGACAAGGCGCAGGCCATGATCCAGGAAACCGGCGCGCTGGTCTACTGGCAGAATGCCGGCGAAGCCGCCGCCCAGATCGACGCCGATACAGCCACGATTGCGCGGATCGAAGCACTGCTTGGCGAATAGTCGAACCGATGGCGCCGGGAGCATTCCCGGCGCCACCGACAGAGGAGGAAACGACATGATCGCACGCACGCTTCAGGATATGTTCAGACGCTACAGGCGGCCGGGTGATGTCGTGTTTGCGCTGGCCTTTCTGGCGCTCTCGGTCTTCCTGATCTCGCAGCTTGGCGAGCAGACCGAAGTCACCAAGCGCACGAAATGGTACGCGCAACCTGCACTCTGGCCAACGATTTCACTCTATGCGATGTGTGCCTTCGCCTTTCTGCACTGGCTCAGCTCGGCGATGTCTCCGCGCATTGCCGGCCGCTGGAAAGAAGTTGCGCTTTGGCTGCGCAGCCTGGAATATGTCGCCTATTTCCTGATCTACGTGATTGCGGTGCCGGTCCTCGGCTACCTGCCGTCAACCATGATCTTTTGCGTCTTTCTCGCGATCCGCACCGGGTTCCGGCAGGCGCGCTGCATTGCGATTGCCGCCCTCTTCGCGGTTGTCGTCGTGATCGTGTTCCGTGGCCTTCTGGCGGTCAAGATCCCCGCCGGTGCGATTTACGACCATCTGCCCGAAACGCTTCGTTCGTTTGCACTTATCTATCTGTGAGGGATCATGGCTGACCTGCTTTCCGGCTTCGAGATCCTGCTGCAATGGCAGGTTATCGCCGCGCTCTTCATCGGGTCCATCGGCGGCGTTCTCATCGGCGCGCTGCCGGGCGTCGGCGCTGCCGTGGCCATCGCGATCCTGCTGCCCGCGACATTTGCATTTCCTCCGATCGTCGGGCTGACCCTGCTGCTCGGAGTTTATGGATCCTCGATGTATGGCGGCGCCATTCCCGCCATCCTGATCAACACGCCCGGCACCGCCGTCAACGCGCTGACCACATATGACGGTTATCCCATGACCAGGCGTGGCCAGGGTCACCGGGCGTTGTCGCTCGCCTATTCCGCGTCGTTCTTCGGTGGCGTGTTCTCGATCATCTGCCTTGTCGTGCTCTCGCCGGTGCTGGCGTGGATCGCACCACAGTTCGGCAGCCGCGAGATTTTCCTGGCCGCACTGCTGGGTATCGTTCTGGTGGTGCTCGCTCATCGCGGGCAGGTGTTTGCGGCGGGCATGCTGGCGGCGTTCGGCATGTTCCTGAACACGGTGGGACTGGAGCCTGCGAAATACACCAACCGCTTCACGTTCGAGCAAAGCTGGCTGACCTCTGGCATCGACCTGATCGTGGTCGTTCTGGGGCTGTTTGCAGTCGCGCAGGCCTTTCTGCTGCTTCTGGAAAAGAACCATGTTCCCGAAAGCACCCGCGTCGAAGGCAACATCTTGTCCGGCCTCAAGGAGCTTTTTGGCATCAAGCGTGTGGCGACCGTATCGTCGGGGATCGGTGTGATACTGGGTATGCTGCCCGGCACCGGCGAATTCACCTCGCAATTCATGTCCTATACCTACGCCCAGAAAACCTCGAAAGAGCCCGAGAAATTCGGCGATGGCTCGCCCGAGGGGCTGGTCGCATCCGAAGCGGCGAACAACGCGGTGCCCGGGGCCGCGATGATCCCGCTGCTCGCGCTTGGCATTCCGGGCGAGGCACTGACCGCGATGATGCTGTCGGTGTTTTACGTTCACAACGTGATCCCCGGTCCGCAGCTTTTTCAGGACCAGATGGATTTCGTTCTGGCAATCTACATGTCGTTGTTGCTGCTGAACGTCATCGTGCTGGTCTTTCTGCTGTTTTCGACCAATCTTCTGCTGAAGGTCGTGCAAATTCCCACCCGTTTCATCGGCATCATGATTTTGACGCTTGCCTTTGTCGGGGTCTACAGCCTGCGCAATTCGATCACCGATTGTGCTCTGGCCGCGGGCTTCGGGGTTTTCGGGCTGATCCTCAAGCGACTGGACCTGCCGATCGTTCCGATCATTCTCGGGATGGTTCTGGGCGGCATCATGGAGGTCAAGCTGCGCAGCGCCATGGCCCGCGTCAAGGAGCCGCTCGATTTCATCGACCGGCCCATCGCGGCCATCCTGTTCGGCCTGATCGTCCTGGTTCTTCTGCTGCATTTCAGGACGCTCTATTTCGAGTTCCGCAACAAGCTTCGTCCGCAGCCCGACGGGCCTCCGCTGGATGCCGAGCATCCGAACCAGCAAAGCTAGGAACTCTGCAATGACCCTGTCTCGCAAGTCGCAAGAACTGATGGATCGGCGCAGCAGGCTGCTCGGCCCGAACGTACCGACATTCTACCAAGAGCCGGTCCATTTCGTGAAAGGCGAAGGCGTCTGGCTATGGGATGCGGAGGGGCGCAAATATCTGGATTGCTATAATAACGTGCCGCATGTCGGGCACTGCAACCCGCGTGTGGTGGAGGCGATCTGCCGGCAGGCGCGCACACTGAACACGCATACGCGTTACCTGCACGAGGGCATACTCGACTATGTCGACAGGCTGACCGGCACGATGGCACCGTCGCTTGACACCGCGATCATGACCTGCACAGGGTCCGAGGCCAACGACATTGCCCTGCGCATGGCAGAGGCGGTCACCGGCAAGCGCGGCATCATCGCAACCGATGCGACCTATCATGGCAACACCGCGCTGGTCAGCCAGTTGGGCCAGTCGAACCTGCCTGCTGTCGGTTTCGGGCTGGAGCAGTATGTGCGATATGCCGAGGCTCCGGACAGCTATCGCCACCCGGATCCCGATGGCGCCCGGTTCGCGCAATCCGTCGCAGAGCAGATCGCCGCACACGAAGAGACCGGGACCGGGTTTGCCGCGCTCATCATTTGCCCGTTCTTTCTGAACGAAGGGTTCCCCGATCATCCCGACGGCTGGCTGGCCCCGGTTGCAGAGGTCGTGCGCAAGGCCGGGGGGCTGCTGATCTGTGACGAAGTGCAGTCCGGGTTCGGACGCACGGGCACGCATCTCTGGGCACATGAAAAGATGGGCGTCGTGCCCGATATCGTCGTTCTGGGGAAACCGATGGCGAACGGCCATCCCGTCGGGTGCGTGGTGGCAAACCGGGACATTGTCGGAGCCTTCCGCAAAGGGTATCGCTATTTCAACACCTTCGGTGGCAACCCGGTGTCCTGCGCCGCCGCGATGGCCGTGCTGCAGGAAATCGAGGAGCAAGGGTTGCTCGCCAATGCGAGAACGGTCGGGGCGCATGCGATTGCGCGGCTGAACGCACTCAGGCAGAAATACGATGTGATCGGCGATGTGCGCGGGTCCGGGCTTATTTTCGGGGCTGAAATGGTGCTCGACCGGGCGCACAAGCAACCCGCGATCGCGTTCACCGATCGTGTCATCAACGCGATGCGCCAACGTGGCATCATCCATTCCAAGCTGGGCCGGCATAAAAACGCGCTCAAGATCCGCCCGCCCATGCCGTTTTCAGTCGAGAATGCGGATTTGCTGTTTGACACGCTGGACGATGTGCTGGCCAACACGCCGGTCGCCGCGTGATCGGGATCGTCGACGACGCGCTGCGGATGTGGCGCATGCAGGGCGCAGAAATCACATTCATCGCCGCCCGCGAGAACCGGGTCTATCGGGTCGAACACGCTGGCCGGCAGTATGCGTTGCGACTGCACCGGCAGGGGTATCGCAGCGACGCGGAATTGCGCTCCGAGCTTGACTGGATGGCTGCCGTCGCGAGGGGCGGTCTCGTGGTCCCTGCCCCGTTCCCCTCGGATTCGGGTGCGCTGCTGCACGTCATTCAGGGTGTGCAGGTCGATATGCTCAGCTGGCTGCCGGGACGCCCCCTTGGCGACATGGGGCACGTTCCGGACAGACCCGGACTGTTCCGCGCGCTTGGGCGCGACATGGCGCGCCTGCACGAGGTTTCGGATGCGTGGCCGCGCCCGGACGGGTTCGTGCGTTGCAACTGGGACCGTGCGGGTCTGCTTGGAGAGGCCCCGTTATGGGATCGGTTCTGGGAGAATCCGGACCTGTCAGATCAGGATCGCACCCTTTTCGAAACCCTGCGCAAAGATGCCGATGCCACGCTGAAACACCTGGAAAACGATCTGGATTACGGGTTGATCCACGCCGATCTGGTTGTCACGAATGTCATGACCGATGGCACGCAAGTGGCGTTCATCGACTTTGACGACGGAGGATTCGGGTTTCGGCTCTTCGAACTCGCGACAGCCTTGCTTCGACAGATGTCCGAGCCTGACTATGCGGCGCTGCGGGACGCCCTGATCGGCGGGTATCGGTCGGTTCGGGCCATCGACACAACGCCTCTCGATCTCTTTCTCGTCCTGCGCGCCATGACCTATGTAGGCTGGAACATCACCCGCATGGACGAAGATGGTGGCAAAGCGCGCAACGCGCGCTTCATCAGCACTGCCCGAACGCTGGCCGAGACCTATCTCCGGGAAGTAGGCGGGCGCTGATCGCTACCGTTTGGTCGAAACCGGAAAGCTGCTTCTTTTCAGGATAGTGCCATCGCCATCCACGACCAGCCGCAGTGCGCGCCCCGCGCGATAGAATGTCAGGCGGGATGTGCCCGCATCTTCATCGACCCCGGTTTCGCAGCGGCTGGTGATCCTGCCATCGCGCATCTCCATGCGGATAACATCGGGCGCCACCCCGAATACCGATCCCAGAAAAGCGGCATCGACAAGGAACCCATCGGCGGAAACGGAAACCTCGCTCATGGCGCTGCACGGTTCAGGGCCTTGACGACGCCCTGACCTTCCGGACGCGCCACCGCGACGCGAGCCCCCGCAGCGTCGCGCACCTTTCCGGCATGTCGGTCACTATACATCCCGTGCCTCGCTTTCGACCTGAACACCGTCTTCCGTCAGGATCAGGTCAAGCGCGATATCATGCGGCTGCGGATAGATCGTGGGCAACCGCGCCGATTGCATCCCGATACCTATGGCAAAGGGTTTTGGCGACAGGGCCGCGAGGGTGCGATCGAAATACCCGCCGCCATAGCCCAGGCGAAAACCACCTCCGTCCCATCCGACAAGCGGCGCCAGAACCACATCGGGATGCACCACCGGCGCTTCTGGGGGCGGAACCGGAATGTTCCAGTGTCCACGCACCATGCGCGTATCCCGCGTCCAGCGACGGAACACCAGCGGCGCCGCGCGTGTCTCGACAAGCGGCAAGGCGATATCGACACCGCTATCAAAAAGCTCTTGCATCAAGGGCCTGAGATCCGGTTCGTCCTTGATCGGCCAATAGAACGCCACCGTCAGCTTGCCCGACCCGTCGCCGCGATGGCGCAGAACGTCGCGCAATCCTGCCATCAGGGCCTTCGCAGTGTCGTCGCGCGCCGCCGTTGCGACCTGTTTTCGGGCCTCTCGCAGACGAATCCGTTCCGATTTGCGCCAGCGGGCGACATCCCGCGCCTGCGCCGGATCCACCGCAAGCGGATCGAAATAGCCCGGAGCGACCTCCGAGGCCATGCAGGCGGGCGACGAAAAGCCGCTCTGGCACTGAAAGCTGTCTGACTTCTTTCCCATAGGCGTCTCCCCACCGGTCGAACCGCAGACGTTTTCGACACCGCCGCATTCGACCTTCAAAACAATGTCTAGGCCTGCTAATCGGTACTGTAAATACCGATACAGGGATGTGCGACATGCGACTGACCTCTTTCACCGATTACGGCCTGCGCATGCTGATGCGGCTGGGGAGTGCGCCCGGACAGGTGTTTTCGACCTCCGAACTGGCCGACGAATTCGGATTGTCGCGACACCATCTGACCAAGATCATGCAGAAACTGGCAAGGGTCGGAATTGTCGAGACCCGGCGCGGTGGCGGTGGCGGTGCGGCTCTGGTGCGCGCTCCCGGTGAGGTTCGGCTGGGCGATATCGTGCGCGTCCTCGAAGACGGCAAGGCGCTGGTGGAGTGTTTCGACACCAACGGCTCCTGCAAGATAGATGGCCATTGCGGTCTCAAAAGGCGGTTGCGCGTGGCCGAGCATGCCTTTCTCGCCTCGCTCGACCAGTCGACCCTCGCGGATGTCGTCCTGCCCCCGGTGCGCGGCGCGGCTTAAAGCGTTTCGCGATTGACTTGAAATATCCGGCACCACGTCATCCGGACCCGGCTCACTCCATCGACCATCGATCGTTTACCCCGCAGCCGCAGCGAGGGCGCGCGGATCAATCGATCCGGTGTCGGTCCACGAGGCGTTCGAATGTCTCGACCAGTTGCATGCATTCGCTGCTCAGCCGCGCGCCGACGGCCTTGATGACCGAGTATTCGAACCGCTCGACCGACAGGAACGGGCGCGAGACTCCTCCCATCAGTTCGTGGGTTTCGGCGGTGAACGGATCGACCAGCGCAACGCCCAGCCCGCGCAGCACCATCATCGACACGATATGCGAGAGATAACTGCGGAACCTGACCAGCGGCGGATTTCCCATCCCCGCGAACAACCGGTCCTGATTGCGCCCCGTCTGGGTCGAATCCTCGAACCCGACAAAGTCCTGCCTGGCGAGATCCTCAAGCCGGATCTCCTGTTTCGCCGCCATCGGATGACCGGCGGGGGCGATAAAGCGATAGGGCAAGGCCCCGGCACAGATGAGGTCGGTCTCGAACTTGTGATGCGTGCGCATGTTGAAGCCGACCTGGCATTGTCCAAGCGCAACCTGCCGCACCACCGGCAGCGTGGTCATAGACAGGAAACTCGTCGTCACCCGTGGCTGGTCGCGATTGACCAGCGCCACGGCCTCGGGCAGCGCGGTCAAGGCAAAGACAGGGGCCGCCGCGACGGTGATGGTCGAGCGTTGGCCGCGCTTGATCTGCTCGGCGGCACGCTCGATCTGTTTGAGACCGACCAGATTACGCTCGACCTCCATCCAGAATTCATGGGCTTCGGGCGTCGCCGTGACCCGCCCGCCATGCCGCGTGAACAGGGTCAGACCCAGACGAGTCTCGAGTTCCCGGATTTGACGGCTGATCGCCGGTTGCGAGACGCGCATCTCTTCGGCCGCAGCCGAGATCGTGCCACAGCGCATGACCTCCCTGAACGCTTCCAATGCACGTTGGCTCAGCATATTCACCATGAGGTTTTGTTATAGCGATCAAACGAACAACTACTTGACTTATAGGTGCGCGATTTCCTCAATGTAAACACAGCATGACAAGTGCCATATCGGGGGAAGGCGTGTGACCATGCGGGCAAGCACAAATTGGGGCGATGCTTCCTTGCCGGAGGCAGCCGATGTCGTCGTGATCGGGGGCGGTGTCGCGGGGGTGTCCACCGCGCTTTTTCTCGCACAGCGGGGCGTTTCGGTGGTCCTGTGCGAAAAGGGCCGGATCGCCGGCGAACAGTCCTCGCGTAACTGGGGATGGATCCGCAAGATGGGGCGCGATTATCGCGAATTGCCGCTGATGATCGAAAGCGCCCGCCTGTGGGAGCGGCTGGCCACCGAGATGCCCGAGGATATCGGTTATCGCAAATGCGGGGCAACCTATCTGGCGCGAACTCCGGCAGAACTGAAGCGGCATGTGGACTGGCTCGAAAGCAACGCGCATTTCGGGCTGGATTCACGGCTGATGAGCAGCGATGAAACGGACCGGTTCCTGGGCCGCAACGATCACCAGTTCGTCGGCGCTCTGCACACTGCGTCGGATGCGGTGGCCGAACCCGCGCTTGCCGTTCCGGCGCTGGCGCGTCATGCCGAAACCCTGGGCGTGCATATCATCGAACGCTGCGCGGTCCGCATGATCGATCGTGCCGCAGGCCGTGTCAGTGGCGTCATCACCGAACGTGGCCGCATCGACTGTGCAAACGTGGTGCTGGCGGGTGGGGTCTGGTCGCGCGTGTTTCTCGAGAATATCGGCGTTGCTTTTCCGCAGCTTGCCATCAAGTCCTCGGTCCTGCGCACCGCCCCGGCCGAGGTGCGCTGCAAGGGCGCAATCGGCTCGGAACGCGTATCCATCCGGCCACGCAAGGATGGCGGCTTTACCATCGCGCGCAGCGGTGCCGCAGAGTTCCAGTTGATCCCGGCGGCCTTCCGCTATCTGCCGCATTACATACCGATGCTGCGCGACCGGTGGCAGATCATGAAGATCCGCGCCGGCCGGCAGTTTTTCGGCCCACTTGGCCGGACCAGCTGGGGCGCGAACGATGTCAGCCCGTTCGAACGGGTCCGGGTGCTTGACCCGAGGCCGGACGACAGCCTGCTGACCGATGTCATGGCCAAGGCCCGCGATCTGTTCCCGCAGCTCTCTGGCGTGGCCCCGGTAGAAAGCTGGGCCGGCATGATCGACGTGGTGCCCGACGAAGTGCCGGCCATCGGCACGATCTCCGGGCATGAGGGGCTGACGGTCGTGACCGGGCTGTCCGGTCACGGGTTCGGAATTGGTCCCGGCGTCGGATTGCTGGCGGCGCAGATGGTCACAGGTGCAACGCCGATTGTCGATCCGGCAGCGTTTGCGCCCACGCGGTTCACCCGGAGGGCGGCGGCATGAACACGCCCGACGTCTTGGTGATCGGCGCCGGGATCACTGGCGTCACTGCGGCTCTTGCCCTCGCCGAGGCCGGGATTTCGGTGGAAATCATCGATCGGTATGGGCCCGCCGCCATGGCCTCGGGCTGGACCCTGGCGGGGGTGCGCCAATCCGGGCGCGATCCGGCGGAATTGCCGCTGGCGCAGGCGGCTGTCGCGGTATGGCGCGAGCTGGACAGACGGCTTGAGGCCGACACCGGCTATCGGCAGACCGGCAACCTGCGGCTGGCGAGGACCGGCGCCGAGGTCGACACGATCCGCGCTCTGGTTGCCGATCAGCGCGCCGCCGGACTGTCGCTCGACCTGTTGTCCGACCTTGCGGATGTCCGCGCCATTGTTCCCGGCCTGTCCGATGTCGTGCGCGCGGCATCGTGGTGCGCAAGCGACGGGCAGGCCGACCCGGTGGCCACGGTCAACGCCTATCTCGACATGGCGCGAAAACGCGGCGCGCGGGCCTCCATGGGCGAAAACGTGCAGGAACTTGTCGTCGAGGGCGGCCGCATCTCTCGGGTTGTGACCGACCGTCGCGGCCTGTCTCCGGGCGCGGTGATCCTTGCCGCAGGGACGCAGGTCAATGCCTTGCTGAAGCCGCTTGGCTGGACGATCCCGTTGCGCCGACCGGTGGTGACGGTGCTGCGCTCTGCCCCGTGCGAACCGGTGCTGTCTCCGGTTCTGGGGGTAGCGAATGCCGATATGGCCGCCCGGCAGGAGGCCTCGGGCCAGTTGCGCGTGACCAGCGGCGCACAGGATGGCGATGGCCCTCTGATCGAGCGCGAGGGCCGTCCCGTCATTCGCCCCGTGGCGCAGCGGGTCATGGAAACCGTCGCCACGGTCAGCGCGGTCCTGCCCGCCTTTGCCCGGGTCGAGATCGACAGTATCTGGGCCGGGGCGCTGGACCTTACCCCGGACGGGCTGCCGGTGATCGACCGCCTTCCGGGCCTGGACAACCTCGTGGTTGCGGCGGGCTTTTCGGGTCACGGCTTCGGGATCGGGCCGGTCACCGGCCCGCTGGCCGCCGACCTGGCGCTCGATCATGTGCCCGCCCTCCCCATCGAACCCTTTGGCATCGGGCGGTTCGCGATCGACATTGCACCCGCGCCGCTGACGATGCACGGATGAACAGGAGCCGGACATGATCGACCCGACCGACCGCGTGGTGATGATATCCGGCGCCAGCCGGGGGATCGGGCTGGCCATTGCGCAGGTGCTGCACGCCAAGGGTTATTCGGTCAGCGCCGGCGCCCGTGACCTTGCCGCGCTGCAACGGGCGCTGCGCGATCAGGCCGGGGATCGGTTGCATTGCGCAACCTACGAGGCCACCGACCGTGCCAGCCACCGCGCCTGGCTGGACGGTACGCTCGACAGGTTCGGACGGCTGGACGGGTTGGTCAACAATGCGGGCACCAGCAACAGCTTTTCGATCGAAGCCGGGGACGAGGCCGATCTCGATGCGCTGTGGGCGATCAACGTCAAGGGGCCGCTGTTTCTCACCCGGCTGTGCCTGCCCCATCTCAAGGCCGCCGGATCGGGGCGCATCATCAATATCGCCTCACTGTCGGGCAAACGGGTGCGCAACGAGAATATCGCCTACAGCATGACCAAGCACGCAATGCTCGCGCTGACACACGGCACGCGCCGGATCGGCTGGGATCACGGGGTCCGCGCCACCGCCATCTGTCCGGGCTTCGTGGCAACGGACCTGACGGCGGATGTCACCAAGATCGGCACAGCCGAAATGATCGACCCTCTGGATCTTGCGGAACTGGCGGCAACGGCACTTGCACTGCCCAACACCGCCGCGATGGCCGAGATGCTGGTAAACTGCCGGATGGAGGATACGCTCTGAACCAGAAAATCGAACCAGAACAAAAAAAGACCCAACAGAAAGGACACACAGATGAATAGACTGATTGGATTGGCCTGCGCCGGGATGGTCATGGCCAGCGGCGCATTTGCCGCCGGAACCACGCTCAATGTCGGCATGGGAAGCGCCGATGCAGGGAAACTGGATCCGCATGTCGCCACCTCGACGCCCGACAAGGGGCTTTTGAACTGGATGTTCAACGGTCTGGTGCGGATCAAACCCGGAGAATCCAGCCCCGAGTTCATCGAGCCCGATATCGCCGAAAGCTGGACATCTTCGGATGACGGCCTGACATGGGTTTTCAAGCTGCGGCAGGATGTCGATTGTCACGGTGATTATGGCGGAATCGACGCCGAGGACGTGGTGTATTCGCTCAACCGGTCGGCCAATCCCGAGCAATCGTCATTCGCCAAGGATTTCGACGCCTTCGAAAGCGTCGAGGCCACCGGCGATTACGAAGTGACGATCAAGCTCAAGAACCCGGTCCCCAGCCTGTTGGGGATGCTGGTGCCCTATCACGGCGGCAACATCGTCTGCCGGGATGCGGTCGAGGAACTGGGAGAGGATTACCAGCGCACCCCGATCGGCACCGGCCCCTTCATGTTCGAGGAATACCAGCCGCAGCAATACGTAAAGCTGGTGGCCAATCCCGAATATTTCCGTGGCGAACCCAAGATCAAGGAAATCTATTACCGCTACATCCCCTCCGACGCCTCGCGCGATCTGGCATTCCAGTCGGGTGAGATCGACATGATCTATGGCAAGCAGGACCAGACATGGTCAGAGCGGATCAGCAAACTGCCCGGGACCAAGATCGCGGTGATGAAACCCGGCGAGATGTCGGTTCTGCATCTGAACATGACCATGCCGCCGCTGGATGACATCCGCGTTCGCAAGGCATTTGCCCATGCGATCAATCGCGACGCGATGGTGCAGTTCAAGGGACCCGATGTGACGCTGCCCGCGATCTCGCCGGTGCCCGAAGGGAACATGGGCTATACCGATCAGGTGCCGACCTATGACTACAACATCGAAACCGCCAAGGCGCTGCTGGCCGAGGCCGGATATCCGGATGGTGTGACGATCAAGGCGATCCACACCACCCTGCCGGGCATGTTGTCCACCATGGAGGCGGCGCAGTCGATGTTGCGCGATGCGGGCATCAACATGGAGATCGAAACCGTGGAACATGCGACGTTCCATGAACAGATCCGCAAGGACCTGAGCCAGGTCGTACATTACGCCGCCGCCCGCTTCCCGGTTGCGGATGTGTACCTGTCACAGTTCTTCCATTCCGACGCCACGGTGAACACCCCCACCGCGGTGGCGAATTTCTCGCATTGTGCGGTCGCGGATGATGAAATCGAGGCAGCGCGTGTCGAAACAGATCCGGCCAAGCAGGCGGAATTCTGGGCCAGCGCACAAGCCAAGATCATGGAAGAGGTCTGTGCCGTTCCGGTGGTGCAGAGCCTGCAATTGTGGGCCTGGAAAGACACGCTTGATCTGGGCACCGAGGTCAACGGCTCGCTCAATCTGAGCCCGCCGGTAACCGAACAGGCCGCCTTCACCGAATAAGGCCAAATCAACAGGTGCCGGATCATCGGTCCGGCACCAGATAGGTGGGTGACATGACTGCATTTGTTCTGAAACGGCTCGGCTTTGCCGTGATCACGCTGTTCGCGGTGCTGACCATCGTGTTCTTCATCGTGCGCATCCTGCCGGGCGATCCCGCCATGGCGATCCTGGGGGACCAGGCCAGCCAGGAGGCGTTGATCGCCCTGCGCGAGCGGTTGGGTCTGGATCAGCCATTGGCGCTGCAATATTTCGACTTTCTCCGCGGCGTTCTGGTGGGCGACTGGGGGGTATCGCTGGTTTCGGGCCGGCCGGTTATACAGGAGATCGCCAAGGTTCTGCCTGCAACGCTCGAACTGACGCTGGCGTCGCTGGTGCTGGGTGCGGTTGTGGGTATCCCGCTCGGCGTCTGGTCTGCGGTGAAACGCAACAAGCTGCCCGATTATGTGACGCGGATGGTCTCGCTGCTGGGGCTGTCCTTTCCCGCCTTCGTTTCGGCGGTGCTGCTGCTCCTCGTCTTTGCCATCCAGCTGCGCTGGTTCCCGGTGATCAGTTCCGGACAGGGCGGCACGCTGGGCGAGCGGTTGCAGAACCTTGCCCTGCCCGCGATCAACCTTGGCCTGATCATGGCCGCCTACATCACCCGTGTGACCCGTTCGGCAATGCTCGAGGTTCTGAACCAGGATTACGTGCGCACCGCCCGCGCCAAGGGGCTGGCCTTTGCGGTGATCATCCGCCGCCACTGCATGCGCAACGCGATGATCCCGGTGGTCACGGTGGTCGGCCTGTATCTGGGCATTCTGATCGGCAACTCGGTTCTGACCGAAATCGTGTTCAACCGGCCGGGGCTGGGCAAGCTGATCATCGGGGCGCTGAACCAGCGTGATTACACGATGCTTCAGGGCATGATGGTGATCTACACGCTGATCGTGGTTCTGGTGAACCTGCTGACCGATCTCACCTATGGGCTTATCGACCCGAGGATCAAATACTGATGGCACATCCGAATTCTTCCCCCACCCTGTCGCGCGCGGCCTATCTGCGCCGCTCCCTGGCGGTTGCCGGCGACGGCTTGCTGCGCGCCTTCAACACCAACAAGACCTCGTGGGTCGGGTTGGGCCTGTTCCTGCTGATCGCCCTGATCGCATTGCTGGCACCGTGGATCGCGCCCTATGATCCGCTGGACCAGAACGTGCTGAACCGGCTAAAGCCCCCGTCCGCCGAACACTGGTTCGGAACCGACTATTATGGCCGCGACACCCTGTCGCGAATCATGTGGGGCGCGCGGATTTCGCTGACCATCGGCATCATGGCAATCGGCGCGGCGCTGGTGATCGGTTCGGTGATCGGGCTGGTGGCCGGATATGTGGGCGGGCGCACCGACATCATCATCATGCAGACGATGGATGTGCTGCTGGCCTTTCCGTCGCTGATCCTCGGCCTGATCGTGGTGGCCATGCTCGGCCCCTCGGTTGCCAATCTGGTGATCGCCATTGCGCTCACCTCGATCCCGCCCTTTGCCCGCATCGCCCGCGCCCCGACCATCGCCGTCAAGAACCGCGAGTTCATCGAGGCGGGCCGGGCCCTGGGATATTCCGACAGCCGGTTGATGTTTGGTCATATCCTGCCCAACATCGCGCCCGAGATCCTCGTGATGGGATCGCTCTGGCTGGCCACCGCGATCCGGGTCGAGGCCTCGCTCGCCTTTGTCGGACTGGGGGTCAGCCCGCCCACCGCCACATGGGGCGGGATGATCCGCGAAGGGTTCGAGAACATTCTCGACAGTTTCTGGCTGGCGCTGTTTCCGTCGATCGTGATCCTGATCGTGGTTTTTGCCCTCAACCTGCTGGGGGATGGTTTGCGGGATGCACTGGATCCCAGATTGCGGGGTGAAGGATGAGCGCGCCGCTGCTGTCCGTTGACGGGCTGACCACATCCTTCCGCGTCGATGGTGAATGGGTGCCGGTGATCCGCGACATAAGTTTCGATATCGACCGGCGTGAAACGGTTGCCGTGGTCGGGGAATCCGGCTCGGGAAAATCCGTGACCGCGCTGTCGATCATGCAGTTGATCCAGAAGGACATGGGCCGCATCGAAGGCTCTATCCGGCTCGACGGCACCGACCTGTTGCAACTGGATGAAACCGCGATGCGCAAGGTGCGCGGCAACGAGATCGGAATGATCTTCCAGGAACCCATGACCAGCCTCAATCCGGTGCTCAAGGTGGGCTTCCAGATTGCCGAGGTGCTGCGCGAACATCGCGACATGGGCATGGCCGAGGCCCACGCCGAAACCCTACGCCTGTTTGATCTCGTTCGGATTCCGGATGCCGAACGCCGCGCCAACGAACATCCCCACAGCTTTTCCGGCGGGATGCGGCAACGGGCGATGATCGCCATGGCGCTCGCCTGCCAGCCGAAGTTGCTCATTGCGGATGAGCCGACCACGGCGCTGGACGTGACGATCCAGGCCCAGATCCTCGAACTGATCCGCGATTTGCAGGCCGAAACCGGCACCGCCGTCATGTTCATCACCCATGACATGGGCGTTGTCGCCGAGATCGCCGACCGCGTGGTCGTCATGCTCAAGGGCGACAAGGTCGAAGAGGCCCCCGCAGATATCCTGTTCACGAACCCGCAGCAGGGTTATTCCAAGATGCTGCTGGGTGCGGTGCCGCGCCTTGGCAGTCTGGGCGACACCAAGACGCCACGGCGCTTTCCCAAGATGGACCTGACCGGCGCGGGCAAGGAACCGGCCAACGAACCGGATGCGCGGGGCGATGTCATCCTGGACGTCAAGGGGCTGACCACACGGTTCCCGATGCGGGGCGGGTTGCTGGGCCGCGTGAATGGTAATGTCCATGCGGTCGAGAACGTGTCCTTTGACCTGCGCGCGGGTGAGACATTGGCGCTGGTCGGCGAATCCGGGTGTGGCAAGTCGACCACCGGGCGGTCGATCCTGCGGCTGGTGGAACCGGCGGCGGGCGAGGTCCATTTCGAGGGTCAATCCCTCATGCAGGCCAGCGCAGAGGACATGCGCAAGGTGCGGTTGCGCATGCAGATGATCTTTCAGGATCCTTACGGCTCACTCAATCCGCGCAAATCCGTGGGTGCCGCGATTGCCGAGCCCCTGCGCGTGCATGGTCTGGCCCAGGGCGAAGAAATCGAGACCCGCGTTGCCGAATTGCTCGACCTCGTGGGCCTGTCCCCCGATCACGCCCTGCGCTTTCCGCACGAGTTTTCAGGCGGGCAGCGACAGCGGATCTGCATCGCGCGGGGGTTGGCGTTGAACCCCCGGCTGATCGTCGCGGATGAATCGGTTTCGGCGCTGGATGCGACAATCAAGGCGCAGGTGGTGAACCTGATGCTCGAATTGCAGCAGAAGCTGGGTGTCGGATACCTGTTCATCAGCCACGATATCGCGGTGGTCGAACGGATCAGCCATCGCATCGCGGTCATGCTGCTCGGCGAGATCGTGGAGATCGGGCCACGGGCCGAGATCCTCGCCAATCCACGCCACCCCTATACGCGCAAGCTGATCGAGGCGGTGCCGGTGCCGGACCCGGCGCTCAAGGGGCGTCGGCGCAGCCTGATCACCGACGAACTCAAGAGCCCGGTGCGCCCGCTGGGCTGGGTGCCGCCGCTCCGAGAGTTTACACAGGTCGGCCCGGACCATTTTGTCGCCGATCACTGATCGTGGGTCACCGATCCTGTTGGACGCATCGCGTGCGACCGCCTAATATGCGCGCGAGGCAGAAGACAGGAGAGAGTGATGCGCAAAGTCGTCACAGCCACGCTTGCGGCAATCATGCTGGGCGCTTTGTTCGCACCGGTGCAGGCCGAGTCCAGGGGGTTGCATGAGGTGGTGGGCGTCGAAGACGACGACATGCTCAAGATGCGGGCCGGGCCGGGAACGGGCTACAAGATCATGCTGGGGTTGCCCAATGGCACCGTCCTGCGGTTGCATGGCTGCGATCAGACCGGCGGCACGCGGTGGTGCAAGGTCTCGCTGAAACAGGCGCGCGGGCTCAAGGGCTATGTATCCTGGGCATATCTGCGAAAACTCTGACCAGCCCGCCGGGATCGGGGCCGGACACGCCCGGATATATCCCTGTCGCGACTGATTTACCGGAATCCCGACTGCTCATCGCATGGTTCAGCGCGACCGCTTGTCCGCGTCGCGCGCGAAGGCAATCAACGCCGCCGTCTCTTCGGGGCGTGCCGCCTGTCCGGTAAAGCCCAGAACATACCCGTCGACCCGGCTGAGTCTCTCTTCCAGCGGTTCGTGCAGATCGAGCGCGTAATAGCCGATCTGCATGAAATACAGGATGCGCGCCCGGGCGTCGGCTTCGTCCGGTGCAAAGCCGTGTCGCTCGAACATCCGGGCCAGCGCGGCATGGCGGCGCGCGTCGCTCTGGTCGATCACACGACGCACCTCGCCGTCACGTCGCGCCCACTCGCGCACCGCAAAATCCAGACGGTAATTGAACAACCGCTCGTCAAGAAAGCAGCGGAACAGATTGCAGACCGCACCGGTAATGGTCTCGGATGGCATCTCGGCATATTCCACGAAGGTCGCGGTATTGCTCGCCTCCCACTCCGCGAGCAGAGTGTCGAGCAGTTCCTTGCGGCTCCTGAAATACCAGTAGAAACTCGAACGTGACACGCCGAGCCGCTCGCCGATGGCCAGCACCTTGACCTCACCCACGCCGTCAGAAATCAGCAGATCGCGCGCCACGTCCAGCCAATCGTCGCGCGTGACCTTGACATTGCCCGCGCTGCGCGAAGCGTCGTCAGTCATCCGTTGACCTCCGGAGGGGCCGTCCCTCACCTGCCGGGGTGCGTGCCGCCCTGTCGCAAGCCGCCATCCGGGACTGCACGAGAGGCCCGATCAACCGCGCACGGCCTTGCCGAGCGGATCGTAGGGCGACGGCGCGATAACGCGGGCACGGCGTTCGGCACCGATAATGTGCACGCTCAGTTCCGTACCCTCGCCCGCCGCAGCCGGATCGACCAATGCCATCGCAAGAGACTTGCCAAGCGTGTGCCCGTACCCGCCCGAGGTGACAAAGCCGACCTTTTCGCCGTCATGCCAGACCGGCTCAAAGCCGCTTGCATCGGCGTCTTCCGCCTCGACCTCCAGCGTCACCAGCACCTTCTCCGGCCCCGCACCATCACGTTCGGACAGCGCGGCATCGCGACCGATGAAGTCGGGCTTTTGCCAATCGATCCAACGATCCATGCCGGTCATCGCGGCGGTATATCCCTGGGTGAACTCGGCCGACCAGATGCCAAAGCTCTTTTCCAGCCGCAAGGACAACAACGCATTCATCCCGATCTCGCGCAGCCCGTCGCCGGCCCCCGCCTCGAGCAACGCGCGGCGCAGGGCGATATGTTCGCTGGCGCGGCAATGGATTTCATAGCCAAGCTCTCCGGTCACCGACAGGCGGCCCACCCGCGCACGGATCAGGCCGACATCAAGCAGAGCGCAGCCCATGAACGGCAGGGCGACAACCGCCTCGGGATCCGCCAGCTTGTCAAGAATCCGGCGTGCGTTCGGCCCCGCCAGTGCAAAGCCGACCACCTCGTCCGACAGGTCGCGCACAGCCACCCCTGCGTCAAGGTGATTGCTGAACCACCGCATGTGCCAGCCGCGCAGATAATACGACCCCATCAGCCAGTAGACCGGATCGCCGCCTTCGTCCGGCCCCCAGTTAAACACCGTCAGATCCCCCTTGAGCCGCCCGTCATGGCCCAGCATCGGCGCAAGCCGCGCGCGTCCCGCTGCCGGCAGCCGGCTGGCCAGCAGTCTGTCCAGCCATTGTGTCGCGTTCGGACCCCTCACCTCGTAGCGCGAAAAGGCCGTGATATCCAACAGCCCTGCGGCGTTACGTACCGCGCGGCATTCCTCGCCAACGATGTCATGGGCGTTCGACCGTTTGAGCGATCCCTGCTCGCTGAATCCTTCGGGCGCGAAATAAAGCGGGATTTCCAACCCATAGCTGACCCCCCACCGCGCGCCGGCAGCGGTCATCGCGTCATGGGCGGGGGCCATCTTCAAAGGTCGTCCCGCCGGAAGCTGTTCGTTGGGATAGGTCATCACGAACCGGCGCGTATAGAACTGCCCGGTGGTTTCGCGAATGAAGCGTTTATTCTGCGCGTAATCGCCGTAACGGGCCACATCCATGCCAAAGACATCCGCCTCGGGTTCGCCGTGGATCATCCACTCGGCAAGCGATTTGCCAACGCCGCCGCCCTGCAGGAACCCGGCCATGACCGCGCAGGCGCACCAGTAGCCGCGCTTGCCCGCCACTGGCCCCACCAACGGATTGCCGTCCGGCGAAAAGGTAAAGGCGCCGTTGACCCATGTTTTCACACCGACATTCTGCAAGGCGGGGTAACGTTCAAATCCCATCGTCAATTCATGTTCGATCCGGTCGGTCTGCTCCTGGAACAGTTCCATGCCGTAATCCCACGGTGCCCCGTCCAGTGCCCAATGTTCGTGATTGATCTCGTAAATGCCCAGCAGCACGCCTTTCTGGTCCTGTCGCAGATAGGTGAAGCCTTCGAGATCGACGGTCATCGGCACTTCGAAATCGATCGCCTCGAGCTCGGGAATGGTGTCGGAAATCAGATAGTGATGCTTGAGCGGGGCAACCGGCAATTCGATCCCCGCCATCCGGCCCACCTGCTTGGCCCAGAGACCGGCGGCGTTGACCACGTGTTCGCAGGCGATCGTGCCTTTTTCGGTCACGACCTCCCATCCGTCCGGGGTCTGGTTCAGTTCCAGAACCCGGTTGTGCTCGATCACCTCGGCCCCGTGCTTGCGGGCGGCCCTGGCATAGGCGTGGACCGTGCCGGTGGTGTCCAGATACCCTTCACGGTCGGCCCACATGCCGCCGAGAATACCCTCTTTCGACATCAACGGATTGAGTTCGCAGGCCTCTTCCGGCGTGACGAGCCGGCAATCCTCGATGCCGATGGATTGAAACACCCGATATGCGGATTGCAGCCAGTCCCAGCGATCCGGCGTGCCGGCCAGGGTCAGGCCACCGGTCATGTGCATGCCGACGGACTGGCCGCTTTCCGCTTCGATCTCGCTCAACAGGTCAATCGTGTATCCCTGCAACGCGGCGATGTTCGGATCGGCGTTCAGCGCATGGAACCCGCCCGCCGCATGCCAGGACGATCCGGCGGTCAGCACCGAGCGTTCGACGAGGCACACATCACGCCAACCGAATTTTGCCAGATGATAGAGAACCGATGCGCCGACGACGCCACCCCCGATAACGACAACCCGATAATGCGATTTCATGAAGCACTCCCGCCCTGCTGCACTGCGTCAGGATCACGGTAGATCGGGATATCCGAGCTGTCTAGACATAAGTGTCCAGAGCTGTCTGGTAACTGGTTATCGCCGTCAAATGTCACACGGCCCGTTCCGCCCGGCCAAGGCCGGCGCGGGCGGTGCCTCTGAAGGAACAGGCCCGAACTCAGTCGGTCAGCAGGGACGAGAGATGAATGGCGGCTGCTTTCAGCGCGTCCAGATGCCTGTGGGCGTCTTTCATCGAAAGACGCTGCACCGGGGCATGAAAAGACAGGGTAGACACCAGCCTGCCATTGGCTTCGGTAATCGGTACACTGATGGCGATCATGCCTTCCATGAACTCCTCGTCATCCGTGGAATGGCCGAGATCCCGCACCCGCGCGATTTCTTCGGTCAGCCGTTCGGGCGTGGTGATGGTGCGCTCGGTGAATTGTTCGAATGTGGTGGCGTGGGCATAACGCTCCAGATGCTGCGGCGTAAGCGAGCTGAGATAGAGCTTGCCACTGGCGGTGCAATAGAACGGCACCCGCGTGCCGATGGGCAACTGGATGCGCAGGGGCCATTTGGTTTCCACCCGGTCGATATAGATCATGCCGTCGCGCTCGGGCAGCGCGAGGTTCACCGTTTCGCCGATCTCTTCACCAAGCCGCGTCATGATCGCGACCCGCGCGGTCCGGATGCGCAGGGACGACAGCAGCCCTGCCGACAGCGCGCGGGCGCGCTGACCCGGCGAATAGCCCCGGCCGTCGATGTCGCGCTGGATGAACCCCTCGGATTCCAGCGTGGAAAACAGACGGTGAATCGTCGGCTTGGGCAGGCCCAGAGACTGATTGACCTCGGTCGGGGTGACGGGCACCCCGGCCGAGGCCATTTCTTCCAGCACCATCAACAGCCGCAGGTTGGTCGGAATGTTACCCTGATCAGTGGTGTTTCCGGCGTCGGCCATGTGCAGTCTCTATATTTGCGGTACCAGCATCAGCGCCAGTTGCGGCACCAGGGCCACCAGGAACCAGGTGCCGATCAGCGCGGCGAGATAGGCCACAGTGTATTTCAGCAACCTGAAGTATGGAACACCGGTTACGCCCGATGCGACATAGAGGTTCAGCCCGTAAGGCGGCGTGATGAACCCGATCGACGCCCCCACGAGGAAGATGACCGAGAAATGCACGGGGTCGATACCGACGGATGCGGCAACCGGTGCGAGAATGGGTGCAAGGATGATCGTGACCGGCAATGACTCGAGAATCATGCCCGACACGAACACGATTGCCATGCTTGTCAAAAGAACCGCGTAATAGCCGCCCATCCCGGTGACGAAATCGCCGATCACCTGTTGCGCGCCCAGGAGTGACAGGTTCTGCTGCATCACCACCGAAACGCCGATCAGCGGCGCGAGAATGCCGGTGATCTGGGCCGAACGCACCACGATCGACGGGATCTCGGTGATCTTGAAGCCCCCGACGACCAGCATGTCGGCATAGGTTCTCTCGTTGACGGGCGTATTATCGTCATTCTTCATCAGCTTGTTCAGCGGATAGCAGATCACGCCGACAATCAGGCAGAAGCCGACCGTCACGCCCGCCGCCTCGGTGGGAGAAAACTTGCCGGTATAGATGCCCCACAACACCAGTCCGATTGCAAAGAAACCGAGCCACGCGCCGAATCCGGTCTTCAGGATACGGTTCAGGTTCAGCGGAATGATATGACCCCAGCCATTGAGGCGGCAGAGGATCCAGCAGGCGCACTGCATCGCGATGACCATCAGCGCGCCGGGAACGATTCCGGCGATGAACAGGTCGGAAATCGACAGGTTCATCAGGTAGCCGTAAACGATGAAGATGATCGAGGGCGGAATGATGATACCCACCGTGCCCCCCGCCGCGGCGGTCGCCGCAGAGAAACGCTCGTCATAGCCGCCCTTGACCATTTCCGGATGCAGCATCGAACCGATGGTGGCGGTGGTGGCCGAGTTCGACCCCGAGATCGCCGCAAACAGACCGCATGCCCCGATCGACGCCATGGCCAGCCCGCCGCGCAGCCATCCGAGGCAGGAATAGGCGAAATCGGACAGACGTTTCGCAATGCCGGATTTGTTGATCAGGTCCCCGGTCAGGATGAAGAGCGGCATGGCGAGCAGCGCGAAACCGTCGGTAAACACGTCCGACAGGGCCGCGCCGATATTGTCCAGCGTCTGTCCCAGGACAAAGGTGGTGCCGATCACCCAGTAGGCGATGATCAGAAACACCGGCACACCAATCATGAACAGAAAGGTGACGCCCAGCGAAATGAGGGTGATGATTGTGCTGTCGGCCATGGTCAGTCCGCTCCGATCACGGTTGGTTTGATCAACTCTGCGCCGCTGCGGTAATTGGCGAGATCCTCGTACCAGTTTTCGATGACGCGGCCCGCCATCAGAATAAAGGCGATGGGAACGGTGATCAGATACCACCATTGCATGAAATTGTCGGTTCCGGCGAGGATCTGGAAATTCGACGCCGAGTTTGCAGCGACCCGCGAGCCGGTCACCACCACGATGATGCAGACACCGAGCCACAGCACCATATCGAGTGACAGGCACAGCATCTGAAACCCGCGCGACATCGAATTGCGGAATTCGGAAAACGCCAGATGGGTGCGCAGGCGGATGTTGTAGGAACATCCGAACCAGGTCATGATCATGAAGAGCACCGGCGGCAGGGTCGTCGACCACGGGGCCTGCATGGAAAAGACAAAGCGGCGGATCACCTCGACAAAGATGATGACGGCGATGGCGAGATAGGTATAGACCATCACGCTGCGCTCGAAGTTCCGTTCGAGCACCGGAAACCAGCTATAGAGCGCTGCGACCAGAACACCGCCCAGGATGGTCGCGACGGCGCCGATAACCCAGACGCCTTCCGCCGCGAGTGCTTTGCTTATCGTCCAGGAATCACCGCTGCCCAGGGCAGACAGGATTCCCAAGACGTCTGACCATAACGTCATGGCCGTCTCCTCCTTCGTAAAACCGCTCCCCCGCCTCTGCGGGCCCTCCGGTCAATATGCGTCCGAATGCCTGTCTGCCCCGCGCCCGAGGGCAGACAGGATCGTTTCAGGCTGTGGATCAGCTTTTCCACCAACGGCGCGGCTCGACATTCTCGGGCTTCATGTCGGCCGGAATCTCGCGTGCGACGTTGTAGATTTCCTGATAGGTGTCGATACCGCCGGCCCAGTTGTTCAGGCGCTCGCGCCACTGTTCCCACAGCTGCGGCTGATACTCGGGCGAGCACATTTCCTCGGCCATCTTGATCTCGCTGTCCGGCAGGAAGGCGCAACGCACGTTGTCCTGGACGAACAGGGTATCGGGCAGTTGCGGATCCGAGAAGCCGACAGTCTTGACCAGTGCGGCCTCGTTCGCGCCCTGTACATGGACCTGCGCCCAATAGGCCGATTCCATCACCGCGTCCTGAAGATAGCCATCGAGGCTGTCAAAGACCTTGGCCGACATCGACGTATGCTCCGTGCCGCAGAAGAATTTCAGGTCGACCGATTGCGAAACGACCGGCGTCATGCCCGCATAGGCCACCGCCGACGCCCATGTTTCCGCGCCGTCGATCAGACCCTGGCGCAGACCGTCCAGGGTTTCCTCCCAGGCAACAGGCACCGGGTTCAGATTCAGCGCCTGCATGGCGATCCGGCCCAGCTGGGTGCCGGTGACGCGGTTCTTGGTTCCGAACAATTGCTCGATCTTGGTGATGGTGGGTTCGTTTTCCCATTTCAGCCCCATCTGCAATCCGCGCAGCTCGCAATGCGAGAACAGGAATTTCAGCCCGTGACGCTCTTCCAGCGGATCGCGCAGGATTCGCTGCGATTCGGGGCTGTAGAGGAAATGATACTGCGACGCCCGCGTCGGGAACATGTACGCATAGTCCAGAACATTGAGATACGGCGCCGCCCCTGCCGAGTTCTGGGTCGAGGCCGCGTAGATGTCGACAATGCCGAGCTGGGTCTTTTCCACACAGCTTGTCTGACCGCAAATCTGGTTGTCACCGATGAACTCGATACGGATTTCACCATCCGTGCGCGACTCGAGATCGCGGGCGAATTCCAGCGCACCCATGCGTTCAATCAACAGGTTACGGGCATTGAAGCCGGATGCGCCGAATTTCAGCGTGTGCTTGGCCGGCTTGGAAAAACGCCGCTCGTAAGTGGACTCTGCTGCACGCGCGAGGCTGCCGATGCTCATCGCGCCACCAAAGGTTCCTGCCGCCAGCAATGTCGAGCTCATGCCGTATTGACCGGCCAGCTTGAACAGGTCGCGCCGGTTGATCCGGCTCAGTTTCTCACCAACACCCATTTGGTTCCTCCCTCTATGGTGTCTCAATTTTTGATACTTGCAGTCTCATTAATAGTCACGTAATGAATGACACGCAAGCCAAAAGAGTCGCCGGTTTCGGCGTGCACGCGAGGAGGAGGATGCGGTGGGAGTGATCGAAGCAGACTATGTTGTCGTGGGCGCAGGATCGGCCGGTTGCGTGCTGGCGAACCGCCTCAGCGCGGACCCCGCAGTCAGGGTCGTCCTGCTCGAAGCGGGGGGGCGCGACTGGAACCCGTGGATTCATATTCCCGTCGGCTATTTCAAGACGATCCACAATCCGAATGTCGACTGGTGCTATAAAACCGAGCCCGATCCGGGGTTGAACGGTCGGTCGATCGAATGGCCGCGCGGCAAGGTGCTGGGGGGCTCTTCCTCGCTGAACGGGCTGCTCTATGTACGCGGACAGCCGCAGGATTATGATCGCTGGCGGCAGATGGGCAATGCCGGCTGGGGTTGGGACGACGTTCTTCCGCTGTTCAAACGGGCGGAAAACAACGAGCGCGGGGCCGACGAATTCCACGGAGATCAGGGGCCGCTGTCAGTTTCGAACATGCGCATCCAACGCCCGATCACCGATGCCTGGATCGCCGCCGCACAAGCCGCCGGTTACCGCTTCAATCCCGATTACAACGGCGCGCAGCAGGAAGGCGTCGGTTTTTTTCAGCTGACATCGCACAAGGGGCGGCGTTGCAGCGCTGCGGTTGCCTATCTCAAGCCGATCCGCGCGCGCGAGAACCTGCGGATCATCACCCATGCGCAGGTCGAAAAGATCGCGATACAGGACAAGCGCGCGACCGCCGTCACCTATACCGACCGAAACGGCGAGGCGCAGACGGTCAGCGCCAATCGCGAGATCATCCTGTCGGGTGGCGCGATCAACTCACCGCAATTGCTGATGTTGTCCGGCATCGGCGAGGCCGCGCAACTGGCTGAACACGGCATCACGGTCGAGCAGGACCTGTATGGCGTCGGCAAGGGGTTGCAGGACCATCTGCAAGCGCGTCTGGTTTACAAATGCAACGAACCCACGCTGAATGACGAAGTGTCCTCGCTGTTCGGGCAGGCGCGGATCGGGTTGAAATACCTGCTGTTCCGTGCCGGGCCGATGACCATGGCGGCGAGTCTGGCGACGGGATTTCTCAAGACCAATCAGGACCTTGAAACACCGGACATACAGTTCCACGTTCAGCCGCTGTCGGCGGAGAATCCCGGCAAGGGCGCGGACAAGTTTTCCGCCTTTACGATGTCGGTCTGTCAGCTTCGTCCCGAGAGCCGCGGCGAGATCCGCCTGAAAAGCAGCGACGGACGGGCATATCCCCGCATCATCCCCAATTACCTGTCCACCGAGACCGACTGCCGCACGATTGTCGCGGGTGTCAACATTGCCCGCCGGATTGCCCGGCACGCCCCCTTGACGAGCAAGATTTCCGAAGAATTCCGGCCCCATGCGGATCTCGACATCGACGATTACGAGGCGACGCTGGACTGGACGCGCAGCAATACCGCGTCGATCTATCACCCCACGGGCACCTGCAGGATGGGCCAGGGCAAGGATGCGGTCGTCGACGAAAAGCTGCGCGTTCATGGCATTCGCGGCCTGCGCGTGGCCGATTGTTCGATCATGCCGGAAATCGTGTCGGGCAACACCAACGCCCCGGCCATCATGATCGGTGAAAAGGCCAGTGACCTGATTATCGCGGATCGCCGGCTGGCGAGCTGAGACAGATTTATTCCAACGACACAGACATCACTTTCCAAAGGAGAGCCCCATGAAAATGACCACCGAAGAGGCGTTTGTCAAAGTTCTGCAAATGCACGGTATCGACAACGCATTCGGCATCATCGGCTCGGCGATGATGCCGATTTCCGACCTCTTCCCGTCCGCGGGCATCACGTTCTGGGACTGTGCCCATGAAACCTCGGGCGGCATGATGGCCGATGGCTATACCCGTGCCAGCGGCAAGATGAGCATGATGATCGCCCAGAACGGCCCCGGCATCACCAATTTCGTCACCCCCGTCAAGACCGCCTACTGGAACCACACGCCGCTGTTGCTGGTGACTCCGCAGGCGGCCAACAAGACCATTGGTCAGGGCGGGTTCCAGGAAATCGAACAGATGAAGCTGTTCGAGGACATGGTCTGCTATCAGGAAGAGGTACGCGACCCCAGCCGCATGGCCGAAGTGCTGAATCGCGTCATCGAAAAGGCGCGGCGCGGCTCTGCCCCGGCACAGATCAACGTTCCGCGCGATTTCTGGACGCAGGTGATCGACATTGAACTGCCCCAGATCATCCGTCTTGAACGTCCCGCCGGTGGCGCTGAGGCGGTGGCCGAAGCGGCGAGCCTGCTGTCGGAGGCCGAGTTCCCGGTGATCCTGAACGGTGCCGGCGTGATCCTCGCCGGTGCCATCGACGCCAGCGCCAGGCTGGCCGAGGCACTGGATGCGCCCGTGGCCTGCGGGTATCAGCATAACGACGCCTTTCCGGGCAGCCACCCGCTGGCGGTCGGTCCACTCGGGTATAACGGCAGCAAGGCGGCGATGGAATTGATCCGCAAGGCCGATGTTGTTCTTGCGCTCGGCAACCGCTTGAACCCGTTTTCGACCCTGCCCGGCTATGGCATCGA
Source organism: Sedimentitalea sp. XS_ASV28 (assembly GCF_041224545.1). Taxonomy (NCBI): domain Bacteria; kingdom Pseudomonadati; phylum Pseudomonadota; class Alphaproteobacteria; order Rhodobacterales; family Paracoccaceae; genus Sedimentitalea; species Sedimentitalea sp. XS_ASV28. Next base: position 43,541 of record NZ_JBGFGP010000055.1, read on the forward strand.
CTATTGGCCGCAGGACGCCAGGATCATTCAGGTCGACATCAATTCGGATCGGATCGGTCTGACCAAGAAGGTCGATGTGGCCATACAGGGCGATGCCAGGAAGGTCGCGGAACAGCTTCTCGCGCAACTCGCCGATGGGGCCGGCGACAAGGGGCGCGCCGAGCGCAAAGAACTGATCGCAATGACGAAATCCCGTTGGGCACAGGAATTGAGTTCGCTGGACCACGAAGAGGATAATGACGAGGGCGTCACCTGGAACGAGCGCGCGCGCAACCGCCAGCCCGACCGCATGAGCCCGCGTCAGGCCTGGCGCGCCATCATGTCGGCGATGCCCAAGGACGCGATCATCAGTTCGGACATCGGCAACAACTGCGCCATCGGCAACGCCTATCCGAGCTTTGAAAAGGGCCGGAAATACCTCGCACCGGGCCTGTTCGGTCCCTGTGGCTATGGGCTTCCCGCGATCCTCGGTGCCAAGATCGGGTGCCCGGACGTGCCGGTGATCGGCTTTGCCGGTGACGGGGCATTCGGCATCTCGATGAACGAGATGACTGCCTGCGGGCGTGGCGACTGGCCTGCGATCACCATGATCGTGTTCCGCAATTACCAGTGGGGTGCCGAAAAGCGGAACACCACCCTGTGGTTCGATGACAATTTTGTCGGAACCGAACTCAATCTCGACGTGAATTATGCCCGGATCGCCGAGGGTTGCGGGCTGAAAGGCGTTCAGGTTACGTCGATGCAACAACTGACCGATGTTCTGAATACCGCAGTCCAAGAGCAGATGAACGACAATGTCACCACCTTTATCGAGGTCGTCCTGAACCAGGAGCTGGGCGAACCTTTCCGCCGTGACGCGATGAAGAAACCGGTGCAGGTTGCCGGCATCGACGCTGCGGACATGCGCGAGCAGCAGATCGCCTGAGCCAATCTCCGGGGACGGTGGCCGCCGCCGCCCCCGGATACGAAATTCGTTTGCCCTGATCCTGCGCGAACCAACCGGAGAGCCGCCAATGCCCGATGCGACCGCAACGCCCCAAACCCCGATTGCGAGGGTGAACCGGTTTCTGAGGGTCAATGCTCCGGGGTTCCTCGTGTCGCTGGTGATCGCCGTGGCCGCCCAGTTCCTGTCCGATCATTACGGCGCGCCGGCGATGCTCATGGCGCTGTTGCTGGGCATCGCGTTTCATTTCCTTGCCGAGGAAGGCCGCTGTGTCGAGGGCATCGCCCTGACCTCGCGGACGGTGCTGCGGATCGGAGTTGCCCTGCTGGGCGCGCGTATCAGTGTCGAGTTGCTGATCGGACTGGGGCCGGAATTGATCACGCTCGTCGTGGCCGGGGTGATCCTGACGATCCTGTTCGGCCTGCTCGGCGCGCGGGTTCTGGGCCGGGGCTGGCGCTTTGCCCTGCTGACCGGCGGGTCGGTCGCGATCTGTGGTGCTTCCGCGGCCATGGCCATCGCCGCCGTGCTGCCCAAGAACGAGCATTCCGAACGCAACCTGATCTTTACCGTGCTCGGCGTCACCGTTCTCAGCACACTGGCCATGATCGTCTATCCGGTCATTACCCAGGCGATGGGCCTGGATGACATGCAGACCGGTGTTTTCCTCGGGGGCACCATTCACGATGTGGCGCAGGTTGTCGGCGCCGGCTTCTCGGTATCGCAGGAAACCGGCGAAACCGCGACGCTGGTCAAGCTGATCCGCGTGACCATGCTCGCGCCGGTCGTGCTGGTCTTTTCGCTCGCCATCCGCAGCTATGTGGATACCAGCGTGGAAGACGGCGGCAAGCGGCCGCCGCTGATCCCGTTCTTTGTCCTGATGTTCCTGTTGCTGGCGGCGATCAACTCTTTCGGTCTGATCCCGGCATTCGTGCAATCCGCGCTCAGCGATCTGTCCCGCTGGGCGTTGCTGATCTCGATTGCGGCCGTGGGCATGAAAACATCGCTCAGAACCATCCTCGATGTCGGCGGGCAGGCCATCATCCTGATCGTCGCCGAAACCGTGTTCATCGCCGGTTTCATCCTGATCGGCATCAGGATGCTGACCGGGTGATCGCCGCCACGGCCCCTGCCCTGACACTCCCGGAGACCCGCCATGAAGCCCCTGCAAATCCTGTTGGCCAACGCCGCCCGGTCAGACCGGAAGATCGCGCTCAGCGAAGGCGCGGACCCGCGCGTGATCGAGGCGGCGCTGATGGCCCGCGAGCAACGGGTCGCGCGCATCGTTCTGGTCGGCAAGGCCGCCGAGATCGAGGCCGGGCTGACCGCTGCCGGCAGAGACATCCCCGACGGGATCGAGATACACGATCCCGACGACACGCCGCTGGCCGGACGCATGGCCGAGGCTTACCTTGAGCGGCGCAAACACAAGGGGGCGACAGCGGCCTCGGCTGCGCAAGCGGTCCGGAATCCGCATGTGTTCGCGGCATTGCTGGTGACACTCGGGCTGGCGGACGGAACCGTTGGCGGCGCGGCGACAGCCACCGCCGAAATCGTTCGCACGGCGATCCGGATGATCGGCACCGCACCGGACACCCGGCTGGTTTCGAGCTTTTTCCTGATGCTGTTCTGCAAGGACCACCACGAAACCAAGGGCGCGCATGTCTTTGCGGATGCCGGTCTGGTGATTGACCCGGATCCGCGTGAAATGGCCGAAATCGCCTGTGCATCGGCCGCGTCGCTGGAGCAGCTGGTCGGCGAAACGCCTCGCGTCGCGATGCTGTCCTTTTCGACCCGTGGCAGCGCCAGCCACGAAAAGGTCTCCAAGGTCGTCAGGGCGACGGAACTGGTGCGTGAAATGGCACCCGACATGATCGTGGACGGTGAAATCCAGTTCGACGCCGCCTTCGTCCCCGACATCGCCAGGTCCAAGGCGGCGGATTCCGCCCTCGGCGGGGCCGCCAACGTGTTCATCTTTCCCAACCTGGAATCCGGCAATATCGCCTACAAGGTGGCGCAGCGGGTCGGTGGCGCGGTGGCGATCGGCCCGATCCTGCAAGGGCTGGCCCGGCCCGCGAATGACCTGTCGCGCGGCTGTTCGGCGGAAGACATCCTGCACATCATCGCCGTCACCACGGCACAGGCGGCCCGGTCAGACCAAAAATCGACGGTACAGCCATAAAACCTTTGGCGCGAGACCTTGAGAGGAAAACGTCGTCCACCGTGCCAGGTCAAGCAAGGCGGAGATCATGGCAACCATGACCTCCGGCCCGGTACAAGATCAGAGCGCCGCAGTGACGATGAACTCGACCTTGTACTCGGGCGTGGCCAGCTTGGCCTCGCCACAGGCACGCGCCGCCGGGTTGGCGGGGTCGATCCAGGCGTCGTAAACGGCGTTCATTTCCTGGAAATCGCTCATGTCGGCCAGCCAGATGACAACCTGCAACAGCTTGGATTTGTCGCTGCCCGCCTCTGCGAGAAGCCGGTCGACGGAGGCAAGGCAATCCTTGGTCTGGGTGGTGACATCGGCACCGGCAGTGCCGACCTGACCGGCCAGGTAGACGGTGTTGTTGTGGATGACCACCTGGCTCATGCGGGGGCCGGAGTGCAGACGTGTAATGCTCATGGGTTTCACTCTCTGATTCAACGTCCGGCAAGTTTAACGAAGCCTGCGCCGACCGGACAGGCCGATTACGCGCTCAGCGAGAATATCCGCCATGAAATACGTAACGCTCTGCATGCCGATCAAATGGGAAGACTGTCCTGAAATCCCATGGCGGGGCAGGCCGTCAGAGCACCCTCTCCCCTTCCCGCCAAGGATGCCGATCTGCAACGTGCACGCTCGCACACCGGCAAAACGCCGGCACCGGGCGACTATTCTCTTGATGTGCCAGTGAAGTTGACCCAGAAACTTGGCGGGGCACCGAGCGCCCGTTTCTGAGCGTTGACAAACAAGGGAGCCCTCCGGTCTTGGCGCAATCCTCGCATATTCCTTCCCTTGACGGGCTTCGGGCCGTATCGATCATGCTGGTCTTCATCGCGCATGCAGGTTTCGGAGATATCGTCCCCGGTGGATTTGGCGTGACGATCTTTTTCTTCCTGTCCGGCTACCTGATCACCACGCTCCTGACGCGGGAATGGGATCGGTATGGATCGATCTCGCAACCTGCGTTCTATCTGCGCCGTATTGTGCGGCTGGGGCCTCCCATCCTGCTCGTTCTCGCGGTCAGCTTTCTGCTCTCGGCGGCCGATCTGGCCGAAGGCAAGCCGGATCTGATGACCACGATCAGCCAGCTCCTGTTCTTCTACAATTACTACGCTCTCTATGCGCCCGACTCATCGACCGTCGATGGGCTTGGCATCCTGTGGTCACTGGCCGTGGAAGAACATTTCTACCTGATCTGGCCGACGCTCTTTCTCATGCTGGCCGACCGCGCAAATGCTGTCAGATACCTGATCGGGATGCTGGTCGCGGTCGCGGTCTGGCGGGCCATTCGCTATTATGGCTTTGGAGCGAGCGAATGGGAAATCTATGTTTCGACAGATACCCGGCTCGATAGTCTGTTATATGGCTGCCTGCTGGCGATCCTGGCCTGGCGTGGCCGCACAGACAGTCTTTTTGGCACCGCATTGCCGACCCGGCTGATCTGGCTCGGGGGGGCACTTGTCGTGCTGCTCGCGTGTTTCGTGATCCGCGACGATGCGTTCAGGTCCATCCTGCGCTACAGCCTGCAGGGGTTGGCGCTGATGCCGATCTTTCACTATGCGGTCACACGACCGTCCGATATCTGGTTCAAGCCGCTCAACTGGACCTTCATGCGCCGGATCGGGCAATGGTCGTTCACCATCTACCTCATCCATTTTGTCATCATCAAGGCGCTGATATATAATGGCATCGCCTCCTACAGGGAGCCGCTGCTGATCCTTCTGGCCGGGGCCCTGTCCATGATCTTTGCCGCGGCGACCTATCGCTGGCTGGAAAAGCCCCTGCACCCGTTGCGGCGCCGGTTGACAGGCCACGGATGAGCCTCCCTGGTCCCCGCCCTGCGCCACGCGGTCCGGCCGCGCAAGGTCAGGCGCGCGGGGAGGAGGGAGCTTTAGGATGCAGCATGTGACAGATCGCCGTCCCGCGCCGGTCGGGATATACCACGCCCGTTTTTCGGATCTGCCGGATCGGCCCGACACGCTGAGCCGGGCAGAGATGGCGCGCGCCAGCCGCTTCGTTCACGCCGCCAGTGCGATCCGGTTTCGCAAGGGGCGCGCGTGGATGCGCCACCGGCTCGGTCTCGCCCTTGGCATGGCCCCGCAAGATGTTCCGCTGATCACGGGGCCGCATGACAAGCCTGAACTGTCCGGCGCGCGGCTGCATTTCAACCTGTCTCACTCGGGCGATCAGATCGCGCTTGCAATTTCGGACTGTCCGGTGGGCCTCGATCTCGAGCAACCGCCCGCATACGATCACACCCCTCTCTTGCCGCAAATTGCCAGTCCCGGAGAGCTGGAACAGACAGACAGCAACAGCCCCCTGACCGTCGAGCGATTTCTGATCCTCTGGACGGCCAAGGAGGCGATCCTGAAACTGCTTGGAACCGGGCTGAAAACCGATCCACGCACCATCCACCTTGGGGCACTTGACGGTCATGACCCGAAATCGGTGCAGGTTCTGGGGCAATCGGTGTGTCTGCGGCGGTTGCCGGATATCGACACCGCCGTCGCGCATGTCGCGGTGCCGGGCAAGTCAATCGACATCAGGATTCACGATGAGCCCTGACCGAGGCTCAAGTGATTTTCTTTCCTTTCAGGATAGTTTCTGTGTCGATTTTTTGTGTTTTGTTTTGTGGATTGATGCCGGCGTTTGTCATCCATTTTTTCATGGTTTTGGGCATTGGGTATATGGGTCTGCTGGTTGTTGCGGTGCCTTTGCTT